>JBBIOQ010000007.1:0-69188 GCA_037443285.1 Sphingobacteriales bacterium
TTATCGGGTCGCAGCTTGTGCCGGTGCTCCTGTGCAGCAATGAACTGCTCCAGTTGAGAAGGCTCAGCAGGTACTTCAGGCAGCAAAATATCGTATACCGGTTTGGCGGGTTTGGACCCCAACAGGTATAAGACAGATGCTCCAATGAGAAACAAGGCAAGCAGGCGCATTGGTTTTTTCATGTGCATGAATCGGTCGGTGTTTGCAGTTGCCTAAATTAAGGGGAAGCGTTAAATGTTGGCTGAAAGGCTTTCAAACCACCTCCTTATTACCTGTGTGGTCATCATTATGGCGCATTAATCTTACATCAACACACAATCTTCACAAGCCATTTTGGCTTCATGGGCTTACCTTCGCCGGCCAATTCGGGGGCTGTAAGCCACACGCAGTAAGCTATTCGCAACATTTGCGGGCCTTGGCGTGAAGCAAAAAGCTTGCAGCACGAAGCAAAAAATAACTAATGGACATCAGAAACATCGCCATCATCGCTCACGTAGACCATGGCAAAACAACATTGGTAGACAACATTATCCGCAGCACAAAAGTGTTTCGCGACAACCAGGAAACTGGTGAACTGATCATGGACAGCAACGACCTTGAAAAGGAACGGGGCATTACCATTTTCAGCAAAAACATGAGTGTTGTATACAACGATGTAAAAATCAACGTAATTGATACACCCGGCCACGCCGACTTTGGCGGTGAAGTGGAGCGGGTTCTTAAAATGGCCGATGGCGTTATCCTGCTGGTGGATGCCTTTGAAGGCCCAATGCCGCAAACAAGGTTTGTATTGCAGAAGGCCCTGCACCTTAACCTGCACCCTATAGTTGTTATCAACAAAGTAGATAAGCCCAACTGCCGCCCCGATGAGGTGCACGATGCCGTTTTCGAGCTTTTCTTTAACCTCGATGCCACCGAAGAGCAGCTCAACTTCCCCACTTTCTATGGAAGCGGTAAGCATGGCTGGTTCAACGATAGCCTTACCCCAACGGATAACATATTGTCCCTGATGGAAGGCATTCTCAAACATGTTCCCGCTCCGAAAATTGCCGAAGGCACCCTGCAAATGCAGATTACTTCCCTGGATTATTCCTCCTTTTTGGGAAGGATAGCCATTGGAAAGGTGGCCCGTGGAAAAATTATTGAAAACCAGCCTTTCAGCCTGGTGCAGGCCGATGGCACCATCAAGAAGCAAAGGGTTCGCGAATTGTATGTGTTTGAAGGCATGGGCAAGCGAAAAGTGACCGAAGTGCTGGCCGGCGACCTTTGCGCTGTAGTTGGCGTGGAAGATTTCACTATTGGCGATACTATTGCTGATTTTGAAAACCCCGAAGCATTGCCAATTATCAGCGTGGATGAACCTACCATGAGCATGATGTTCAGCATCAATAACTCACCCTTTTACGGCAGGGATGGCAAGTTTGTTACCAGCCGCCACCTGCGTGACCGCCTGATGAAGGAAACGGAAAAAAATCTTGCCCTAAAGGTGAAAGACACCGACAGTGCGGATAGCTTCCTGGTGCATGGCCGCGGTATTCTTCACCTGGGTATTTTGGTAGAAACTATGCGCCGCGAAGGCTACGAGCTGACGGTAGGCCAGCCACAGGTGTTGGTAAAAGAAATTGACGGACAGAAATGCGAACCTTTTGAGAGCCTTGTGGTAGATGTGCCGGAAGAATATGCCAGCAAGGTGATAGACCAGGTTACCCGTCGCAAAGGCGAACTGCATGTAATGGAAACAAAGGGTGAAATGCAGCATCTCGAATTTGAAATCCCCAGCCGTGGCCTTATTGGCCTGCGTACCAATATGCTTACAGCTACTGCCGGAGAGGCAGTAATGGCTCACCGCTTCCTTGAATACAAGCCATGGAAAGGCGCCATTCCCGGCAGAAACAACGGTGTGCTGCTGAGCAAAGATGCAGGAAGCACTACCGCTTATTCACTGGATAAACTGCAAGACCGTGGTTTCTTCTTTGTTGACCCAGGCGAAGAAGTATATGCCGGTATGATTATTGGCGAAAACAACAAACCGGGCGACCTGGTAGTGAATCCTAATGAAGGAAAGAAACTCACCAACCACCGTGCAAGCGGCAGTGATGCTGCCACCAGCATTGCACCAAAAACCCTGCTCACCCTGGAAGAGTGCATGGAATACATTCAGCAGGATGAGTGCATTGAAGTAACACCCAACTTCATCAGGATGCGCAAAGTAATTCTGGATGAAATTGAACGCAACCGCCTGGCCAAACAAATGAAGGCTGAAGTTGCATAAACAACGGCTGTATTAGTTCAAAATTCGACATAATGAAATAGGAGTCCCGGTAGCCACTGCTGCCGGGATTTTTTTTATTTCAAAACATGACGCTTATCAATCGGCAAGGATTAGTAGGATCGTAGTTTTCTGAAAACCTAATCCTATGTCACTCGCAAAAACCTTCCTTGCTGAGCTACAGCAAGAGGCAGAAAATACCCGCAAAATTCTTTCTGCCATCACCGATGATATTTTGGAATATAAACCAGACCACAAAAGCTGGAATACGGCGCAACTTGCCAGCCATATTGTTGAAGGCTACTATTGGTATGTGCCCACTTTTAGGAGTAACATGATTGATTTTGCAACCATGCATTACGACAAAGGCGACTCCACTAGCATTCAAAGCATCCTTGAGAAATTTGAGCAGAATCTGAAACTTGCCATAGACTGCCTGCAAGAAGTGACCAACGATGCAGTGTTTGACGAAATGTGGTATATGAAAGCCGGCGACCAGGATCTTGGTTCAATGCCACGTGGAGAGGTGGTACGTTTAATGCTCATGAACCATTTGTATCACCATCGCGGGCAACTAACTGTATACATCCGCGCAGCGGGCAACAAACTGCCCGGTATATACGGGCCTTCGCAGGATGAAGAATAAAGTTCTGTGCCTGATTAGAAGCGTGAACAATGGAAGTAACGCCTCGATTTTGTTGTAATACCCTGAGGCACAGTGGCGGCTTTTTCTTAGATTTAGATCATTAATAATCTACTCACCACGGTGAAGAAGCACTTTGCATTTTCATCTCCAAATTTTTTTTATGCCAGTACAAAAAAAAAGGCGAAAAGCTTTTGAAAAATATATCGAAAGCCTCCGTATTCCATTTGAAAAAAAGATTTCGCTGACCAAGGATTTTAAAAGTGATTATGACCACAAGATGGTCGAAAAAGAAGAAGGCGTACAGATCCTGGAAGATGGCATCGTGAACCTCGCAAAAATGCAGGATAAGTTGTATGCGCACGACCAGTACAGTGTGCTGATAGTGCTGCAGGCAATGGATGCTGCTGGCAAGGATGGCGCCATCAAGCATGTGATCAGTGGATTGAATCCATCAGGTGTGAAAGTGGCCAGTTTCAAGACTCCCAATAAAGAAGAGTTGGATCACGATTATTTCTGGCGGCATTACAAGGCGCTGCCTGCACGAGGTGAGATTGGTATTTTCAACAGGTCGCATTATGAAAACGTGCTCGTCACCAAGGTACACCCGGAGTATATCCTGAATGAAAACCTGCCTGGTGTGGACTCGGTGAAAGACATCGATAAAAAGTTTTGGGAGAAGCGCTATAAACAAATTAATCGCTTTGAAAAGAACCTGGCTGAAAATGGTACCATCATTCTGAAAATATTTCTGCACGTTTCAAAAGAAGAGCAGAAAAAGCGCTTCCTGGAAAGGATAGACAACCCTGACAAAAACTGGAAGTTTTCAGTAGCCGACGCCAAGGAGCGCAAGTTGTGGGACCAATACCAGGATGCTTATGAGGAATTGCTCAGTGCTACCTCAACCGATTATGCACCGTGGTATGTTTTGCCTGCAGATGACAAGTGGTTTACAAGGTTATGCCTGGGTGCTATTATACTCTTTGAGTTTGAAAAATTGGGATTGGAATATCCGGAAGTGAGCGAAGCACAGAAGCAACAACTCCAACTGGTGAAGAAGGAATTGCTTGCTGAAGATGGAGGGCCAAAAATCAAGCCTCAGCCTGCAGTAAAAAAAGCAGCGAAACCCACAGAAAAGAAGAAGAAAGCAACTCCTTGATGCATGGCTTGCTCTGGAATTTGCATATTGCCCTAGCACATAATCCATGCATGCATTTGACTTTTGCATGCATGGATTAGTATTTGATGATTATTGACCTGCATCACATTTTGTTGATGCTACAATTCAATTCTGCATGTCCATCAAAACACTGCTCCCCATCACCAGTTGGGCTGCTCAATACAAGCTATCACTCATTCGGTGGGATCTCATTGCTGGTATTACGCTGGCTCTTTTTGTTTTGCCTGAATCAATGGCATACGCATCGCTGGCCGGTGTGCCGCCACAATATGGTATTTATTGCTGCCTTGCAGGTGGATTATTGTTTGCAATTTTCACCAACAGTAACCAGGCAGCAGTTGGGCCAACCTCTGCTATATCATTGATGGTGGGTACTACTGTGGCCACGCTTTCCGGAGGAGACCCATCGCGTTGGGTTGCCATAGCACAACTCACTGCTATTGTTGTTTTTGTGCTGAGTTTTGCTGCCTATCTGCTTAAACTAAGCAGCCTGGTGAGTTTCATTGGCAACAATGTTTTGATCGGATTCAAAACGGGTGCGGCACTCACCATAGCCGCCACACAGCTTCCAAAATTGTTGGGTGTTCACGGCGTAGGTGGTAATTTTTTTGAACGTATTTATCACCTCGTGCTGAAACTTCCGGAAACAAACACTACCGTGCTGTTGTTTGGATTGGCGGCCCTTGCCTTGCTGATTGCAGCCAATATTCTACTTCCCGGCAGACCTGTTTCCTTGCTGGTGGTTGTCGGCTCTATTTTGGTAGTGAGTTTTACCTCCCTTGGCAGCATGGGCCTGCAACTAACCGGCTACATACCTCCGGGCCTACCATCGCTGGCAAGGCCGGCCTTACAGTTCCAGGATGTGGATGGAGTTTTGGCACTGGCACTTGGCTGCTTTTTCATGGGTTATATCGAAACATCTTCTGTTGTGCGCACCCTTTCACGCAAACACAGGTATCCTGTGGATATGAGACAGGAACTACTGTCACTGGGCGCCGCCAATCTTGCTACCGGTTTGGCAAGTGGCTATCCTGTTTCAGGTGGACTTTCACAGTCGACTGTGAACGACAAGGCAGGAGCAAAAACGCCGATGTCCCTTATCGTTTGCTCTGTAGTGTTGGGCATAATCCTGTTGTTCTTTACCGGCCTTTTTAAAAACTTGCCAGAGGTAATACTGGCCGTAATTGTGCTCGATGCAATCAGTGGGTTGCTTAAAATAAAGGAACTGAGAAAACTCTATTCCCTCAGTAAATTGGAGTTTTCTGTGGCCATGGTAGCCATATTGGGCGTTCTCTTTTTTGGTATTCTGAAAGGCGTGTTGATTGCTGCCATTGCATCGCTGGTCATTCTCATCAAGCGGGTAGCTACGCCGAATGTTGCAGTGCTGGGTCACATTCCGGGTACACTAAAATTCTCGGATATCAGGCGCCATCCCGACAATGCTGAAATTACTGGTTGCAAGATTGTACGCGTTGAGTCCTCCATTTTCTATTTCAACGAGGAACACGTGAAGAAGCAGATTGTTGCTGCTGTTGAGTCAGCCGCAGAGCCCGTGAAACTTCTGGTGCTGGACCTAAGCAGTGCTCCTGCTGTGGATGTGGCTGGGTCTGAAATGCTGCTCGAACTGTGCTCTGAACTCAAAGCCCGAAACATTGAAGTGAAAATCGTAGAAGCTTTGGCACCAGTTCGGGACCTGCTGCGCCTGCAAGGGCTCGAAGACTTTGTAGGCCATCTCAGCCGAAAAGATTCCATTAATCACATACTGAATATGCCCGAAGCTACCTAGAAGCAAATATTTGCTTTGACACATTACACGTACTAACGCTTCAAATTTAGTCTGCATCCCGGCTGTCATCCATGTGGGTGACGGCCGTCTTCTTTTTGCGGAAATCCGGAGTATAATAGAAAAACCAGCGGAAGGTATGGTTCATATCATACTGGTAGCCGTTGGGTTTTTGCTGGAATACATTCATGTAGCCCAAATCGTAACTCCAGCTTTTGCTCATGGTGTGCTTAATGCCAATAAAGATGCGGTTTTGGTCGAAAGTGTTGTACACCACAGCCGAACCAAAATTGAGTGCCACCTCGTCAGCAAGAACCAACGATGTTTTGCTTTTAGCGCCAAACACCGGAAAGTTGAAACTGAGCAGGTAACGAACCCTGTCAGTGAATTTCAATTTGCCCGTGGGCTTGTCGTTGGCCATGATTTCCTGCCAGCGCTGCTCATTTCTGAAGCGTTGCAAAATGCCGGTTTTGCCAATGCTGCTACTCATTTGCAACTGTTCGTAAATCCGGTTTTCGTTTACAAATGTGGTCCAGCCTTCTTTGGTTGGGGCGAGCCACAAATGACCATAGCCTGCGGCAATGGTTACTTTTTCCTTCAGCCAGTAATTGGCTGCAAACCTGATGAAATAAAAACTTGGGTCGGCCACGAAGTTGTTTCGTCGAACGTGGAAGTCAGCAATAGCTCCCCACTTGTCTGAAAGGCGTATGGTACTGTTGATGCTTAACCAGGCTTGTACCTGTTGATTTACCTGTTTTGAAGTCTGTTGTGCGTTTACTTGCGTACTTAACAAAAAAAAGCTGCCCATAAGCAGGCAGCAATTCAACATATTTTTCATTTTTCTCCATTTATTCAACACTCACAAAATCAACAGGGGCGTAATGAAGCCCAGCATGAACCTTGATGTGTTGTAGTCAACAGAGCCAAACTTTTTTTCCGCGTAGTCGGTGTAGTTGTAATTTCTCAACACATAGGTTCCAAAGAAGCGCAAATTTAGGTTCTTAAAGGGATAAAACTCGATTGTTGGAATAATTCCGGTAGAAGTGCGAAGTAGGTCGCTTTTTTGCGCATCTGGATTACCAAACCAATAGGCATCGCTTACCATGCCAATTAAGGCAGCATTCCATTTTGGTGAAAACTTGTATTGCAATTCCAGCCAATGTTCTACATACCTGGTGTCCTTCGCAGCGTATTTGTAGTAGCTGTCGGGAACGATGCTTGTAACAATGGTAGTGCGGTCAAGGTCTTCATCACTTAGTTTGAAGTCGTAAGTAACAGTTGCTTTGCCTAAGTTCAACTGGTTGCCGAGTGCAATGTAGTTCATCACCGTGCCTTTGGCTTCCAGGAATGCGCTATAGCTCCACAGGGTATTCAACTTGCCATCAAAGAGTGAGCCATTCCAGTTGAGCACCAGGGCTGCCGGAAATTTGGATTCGGTGATGCCGGGCACGGTATCATACAGTTCTTCATACGTTTTGGTGCGTGAATTCAGGAGCTGAAAAGTGAAGTTGTGTTTTGGGTTGGGAATAAATTGCACTTGTGCACCCGACAGAAAGTTGTCAGCATATTCTACAATGTCGTTGTATTCATAAATCTCAATCGGGTTACGGTCAAACTCGTAGCCGCCCCATGCAGCGCACATTTTTCCAAAGGTGAAGTTCCACCTTGGTGATGCATCTACCCGAATAAAAGCGAGGTCAACGGCATTGCTGAGTTTGTCCTGTGATTGGGGATCGGGCTGTTTGGTGTACCTGTTGCGGAAACGGTAATACACTTTGTCGCCAACCTTGCCTTTCATTTCAAAGCGAAACTGGTTCATCGTGAATTTTGAATTCGTGTATTCGCCATCCTCGAAGTAGTTGTTCAGAGAATATTGCATATTGGCAATCACATCCATGTTACTCAGCAACTTCACCCTGTCTGCGGAAATGAGTGGTTTGTAGTTAGTGGTATCAATCTGTTTTTCTGTTTGTGCAAAGCCGGCTATTGTTAGCAGCATGCAGCCTAGTATTATTATATATTTTTTCATCGGATAATCATTTGCTGAACAAAAGGTTGAGCTATAAAAAGAAAAGGTTTGCCAGCAGGAAACCGGTTACGATAGCCACCACCGTAGCTACCATGCCGGGTAACATGAAGCTGTGATTGACCACATACTTGCCAATTTTGGTGGAACCTGTTTTATCGAAATTGATGGCAGCAAGAAGGGTGGGGTAGCCGGGCAGGAAAAAGTCGCTGTTTACTGCCGGGAAAATGGCCACCAGTGTTGCCGGACCCAGACCAAGCGCTTGGCCCAGTGGCATCATGGCCTTAGTGGTAGCGCTTTGGCTGAACATGAGCGTGCCCATGATGAATACAGCGATGGCGAAAACCCAGGGGTAGTTTTGAGTGATGCTTCCAAGAGCTGCTTTGATGGCTACTTCGTTATGTGCCATAAAAGTGCTGCTCATCCACACTACACCAAACACACTGATGAGGGCGGTAGCCATGGAGGTGAACATGCTTGCCTTCGCAATATCGCCAGGGGTGATTTTAGTGACCAACATAATGACGGCGCTGGCGGTGAGCGTAACCACTTCAATGATCGTAACCATTTTTAGTGAGCCGTCGGCATTCACTGAAAAGTTGGAAACACCCTCGGCCATATTAGGTACCAGGTTGGGAAAGGCTCCACCCAGCAATATCATGAGAATGGCAATACCAAAAATGACCACCGATTTTTTAGCGCCGGGTTTGATTTCCTTTTGGGTGTTTTCGTTGTCGCTTTCGAGGCTCTTGGCAAATTCGGGGTCCTTCATTTTTTCGAGGAATACCGGGTCTTTGTCAAGGTCCTTGCCCATTTTCCAAACTGACAGCGCACCTGCCAATACACCTAAAAAGCAGGCTGGAATACATACCTGCATGATACTGAGCGATGCGCCTGGAAATGCCAGGATAGCCGCCATGGCTGCTGTGGCTGCACTCATGGGGCTGCCGGTAAGTGCCATGTGCGATGCAATGACAGAAATGCTCAGTGGCCTTTCGGGGCGTATGCGTGGTTTAGCGCTCACTTCAGAAATGATGGGCAATAGCGAATACACGATGTGTGCAGTACCTGCAAACAGGCAAAGCGTGTACACAGTTAGCGGTGCAATGAGTGTAATACGCTTTGGGTTCTTCCTGATTATTTTTTCAGCCAGGTACACCAGGTAATCGAGGCCCCCTGCCGCCTGCAAAGCGGCTGCAGTGGTTACAATCGAAAGAATGATAAGCATTACATCGCCGGGAGGAGCCGCCGGCCGCATCCTAAAAAACTGGATGTAGATAAACATGCCTATAATACCCATCAGTCCAAGGCCCATTCCTTTTAGTCTTGAACCGATGAGTATCATGGCGATCAGAACAACTAGTTGTGCCCAGATCATAGAAATGGTTTTCGGTAATTAGTATTTGAAGAATGACTGCTGCAGTTGCTGTTTGTCTTTTGTTTTCATCAGGGACAGCATCAGCAGTATTCTTGCTTTCTGCGGTGAGAGGTCATCGCTCACAATGGTGCCGAGTTCCTTGTCGTTTATTTCATCTTCCAGCACAACGCGGCCTGAAGGAGTTCGGCTGGCGCGGCAAACAACGATACCTGCGGCTACAGCACGTTTCACTGCATCTATGTAGGCTTTGTTGAAATTTCCATTGCCAACACCGGCAATAACGATGCCGTCCACTTTCTTACTTACAAGCATGTCAATCATATCTGCAGGCGCATCGGCGTACATATACACAATATCCACCCTGGGAAACTTGGTGTCAAGCGATACACTGAATGGTGTTTTTACATTCACTTCACGAATGGAAGTGCTGTAAAATTCAACCTTGCCATCGTATACCTGGCCAATGGGGCCTGAGTTCGGGGAATAAAATGCGTTAACCTTGGTTGTACTCATTTTCATTACATCCCTTGCATCAAATATCCCTTCGTTAAAGCTGACCATAACTCCACGGCCTTTGCTTTTTGGGTTGGCTGCTACGGTAATGGCATCGTACAGGTTTTTGGGCCCGTCGGCACTGATAGCAGTAGCGGGTCGCATAGAGCCTGTAAGTACCACTGGTTTGTCCGAAGCGATTACCAAATCCAGAAAGTAGCCTGTTTCTTCCTGGGTATCGGTGCCATGGGTAATTACAATACCGTCGGCTTCATTTTTCTTGAAAATTTCGTTGGCTCGCACAGCCAGTTTCTTCCAAATTTCAAGTGTCATATCCTGGCTGCCGATGGAGGATATTTGCTCGCCGGTGATATCGGCAACCTTTTTTACCTGGGGTATTGAACCTATTAGTTGGTCAATAGGAATTTTGCCTGATGTGTAGCCCGCACGTTCGGAGCTGGCGCCTGCACCAGCAATAGTGCCGCCTGTGGCAAGAATAATGATGCGGGGCAATTGCTGCGCCTGCAATGATATTGCTACCAGGCAAACCGCAACTATCGTCAAAAGTTTTTTCATAGGAGGTCATTTTTATGCGTTAATGAATTTTGGATTTATCAGGTTTTCTAGCGAATAGATTTCATCCCATTTTTCCTGGTTAATGAGTTTGTGTTCTTTCACGGCAAGGTCATGAATGCTCTTTCCGCTGGTCAAGGCTTCACGGGCCAATCCTGCACTTTGTTCATAACCCAGTATGGGATTGAGTTGTGTAACGATGCCAATGCTTTGCATCACCATTTGTTTGGTACGTTCTGGATTGGCGGTAATGCCATCCACACATTTTTCCTGCAGCATGTAGCAGGCTTTTGTGAGATATTGTAGTGAGGTAAACAAGGAGAAACCAATCACAGGTTCCATCACATTCAATTGCAGTTGTCCTGCTTCGGCAG
Source organism: Sphingobacteriales bacterium (assembly GCA_037443285.1). GTDB lineage: Bacteria > Bacteroidota > Bacteroidia > Chitinophagales > Chitinophagaceae > Phnomibacter. The sequence goes on from JBBIOQ010000007.1 coordinate 10,719, forward strand.
CCATGGTAATGGTGAGGTCGGCGCCAATAACATAGAAGCATGTTTGGTTCATGGCTTCGGGAATAACGGGGTTCACCTTGCCGGGCATGATGGAGGAACCGGGCTGCATAGGTGGCAGGTTAATTTCGTTGAGGCCGCAGCGTGGTCCACTGCTCAGCAGCCGCAGGTCGTTGCAAATTTTACTCAGTTTTACTGCACAGCGTTTCATAGTTCCACTCAGTTGTACATAAGCGCCTGTATCGTAGGTGGCTTCAATAAGATCGGCAGCAAGAACAACAGGGATGCCAGTGAGTTCCTTCAAATAGCTTACGCATTTTTCTGCGTAGCCAGGAGGTGCATTTACGCCGGTGCCAATAGCTGTTGCGCCCATGTTTACTTCTGTAATCAGCTTCTGTACTTCTCGCATACGCAGCACATCTTCACCAATGGTGGTGGCAAAGGCATTGAACTCCTGGCCCAATGTCATGGGTACTGCATCCTGCAATTGTGTGCGGCCCATTTTCAGTATGCCATCAAATTCTTTTCCTTGTTAAAAAAGGATTGCTGTAACGCTTGCATGCTTTTGGTGAACTCATCAATCTTGAAATGCAATGCCAGCCTGAATGCAGTAGGGTATGCATCATTGGTACTCTGGCTGCAATTAACATGGTTATTGGGGTGCAGGTGATCATACTGGCCTTTTTCATACACCATATGTTCGAGTCCAATATTGGCAATCACTTCATTAACATTCATGTTGCACGATGTGCCAGCCCCACCCTGAATCAGGTCGCTAACAAATTGGTCGGTGTATTCACCTGCTATCAATTTGTCTGCGGCAAAGCATATAGCGTTGGTGATTTGATCGCTGAGAACGCCGCAATCGCGGTTCGCCAATGCAGCTGCTTTTTTACAAAGGCAAATGCCTTTATGAAAGCTGGTTGTGTTGAAAGCGGAATACCTGTGATGTCAAAATTTTCTTTTGCTCGCAGGGTTTCTACTCCGTAATAAAAGTCATTGGAAATCTGTCGTTCACCGAGAAAATCATGCTCGGTGCGAAAATTGTTTTTTATAGGTTTATTGGTTGTTTGTAAAGATACCAAGATGGCTGCTAGAATATGATTCCCAAAGTCATTTTTGTGTTACGTCAAAACGTGGCTTTTGGAATGCGGAATTGTCCCCGAAAAGCCATTTTTTATTGCATCAGGGCTTATTCAGGGTATTGCATATTTTACCGATGTGGCAATGAAAATTGAATGGGACTGATTTTGCAAATGCAAGATGTTGTTCGTGAATTGCATTTCCCCTTATAGAAATAACCCTGTGTCGGTTTTTTAGTAACTAAAATGCACCTCAGTCCCATCCAGCGAAGTGGCCGGGCTGACAAAAACGGTACACGCTTTCGGGGGTAATAGGTTACGGTAATTTTCCGGTGTCAATCAGGCAGCAATGGTGGGCAAACTGGCATTTGGGTAAAAAAAAGAAGGTCTCCTGTAGAAACAGCAGACCTCAACGATTGCTTGCCATATGAAAAAAATCTTCGAGTCGGTTGGTTTAGTTTGTGTCAGTAGAACACTTTTTCGTTCCGGTGTTACCCGTTGTTCACACTCACAAGGCAATATTACACCCCCTGAATGCCGCCCACAAGCTAATTTTGGCTGATTTTAATGATGTCTAAAGTGTAAAATTTTTGCCAAAACCCTTGCCAGGTAATGGTTTTGCTACAAATTGCTGATGATGCCCAACCGCCAAACTGACATACTATTTCAATTGATAAAGGCTATGGAAAAGGCGGAAAAGCGCCATTTCAAGCTTTACACCCGCAATAATTCCGCAAGAGAGGACCTCAAAATTGTTCGTCTTTTTGATGCGCTGGATAAGATGGCTGAATATGATGAGCGCCAGCTATTAAAAAAGTTGCCTGATGTAGAGAAGCCGCAACTGGCTAACCTTAAAACCCACCTTTACAAGCAGCTAATGGCCAGCCTGCGCGACCTGAAAAGCAAGGACAGCGTAGAACTGCAGCTCAACGAAATGCTCGATTATGGGCGTATCCTTTACAATAAGGGATTATTTGCCCAAAGCATTAAATTTTTGGAGAAGGCCAAGGAAATTGGTTTTGCCCATGGTAAGTACAATTTTCTGAGCCAGGTAATTTCACTTGAAAAGAAAATTGAAACACTTCATATCACCCGCAGCCTGCAGGAAAAGGCCGAGCAACTTGCTGCGGAAGCGCTTGAAGTGAGCGGGCATATTTACCAGGTATTCAGGCTCAGTAATCTTGCTGTGCGCCTGTACAGTTTTTACATCAAAAACGGGCATGCACGCAATATTGAAGAAGAGAAAACAGTGAAGGCGTTTTTCCTGGAAAACCTGCCGCCGAATGCCGATTCATTTGACGGTTTTTACGAGCGCCTTTACCTGTATCAGAGCTACTGCTGGTATTCATTCATCAGGCAGGATTTTCTGATGTACTATCGGTACTCACAAAAATGGGTTGACCTGTTTGACGAAGACCCTGTGCGCATTAAAGTAGAAACGGGTCACTACATAAAAGGAATGCACAACTTGTTGAATGCACATTTTGATTTACGCAATTTCAAGGCATTCGAACAAGCGCTTGCTACACTTGAATCCTTCTATCAATCGCCCATGTGCCAGCAGCACGATAACTTCCGTATTCATTCATTTGTGTACATCACTGCGGCAAAGCTCAACTGGCACCTGATGGTGGGCACTTTTAAAGAAGGACTGCAACAATTGCCAATCATCGAAGAAAATATTAGTAAGAATGAGCAGCATATTGACACGCACCGCATCCTCGTGTTCAATTACAAGTTCGCTTCGCTCTATTTTGGCTATGGCAATTACAAGGCTGCTATTGATTTCCTGCAAAAAATCATTCATTCACCTATTGACCTGCGATACGATTTGCAGTGCTATGCCCGCCTCATGCACCTGCTTGCCCATTACGAATTGGGCAATGATATGATTATAGAATCGCTGGCTAAATCAGTATACCGTTTCATGTCGAAAATGAAGAATATGACTGCTGTAGAAGAATCCATCATTGCATTCTTGCGTAAAAGCCTTAACCTCACCACAAGGCAGTTAAAGCCTGAGTTTGAAAGGCTTCTGTTGCAGGTTAAGAAGTTTGAAAAAAGCCGGCACGAAACAAGGGCTTTTGCCTACCTCGACATCATCAGTTGGCTTGAAAGCAAAGTGGAGGGCCGGCCAATGGGTTTAGTGCTGCAGGACAAATACAAGCAAAGCAAACACCGCTGAGCATCCTATTGTTTGTATTCAAATTTATCAGCTTTGTCAAGTGATTTCCTGAAATCCACCTTCAGCCATTTTTGCTGTGCGCCATCCTGCTTCAGGTAGGCATCAAAAAAAGCAAGCGCAGCTTTGTTCACCTCTTCATGGTATCGATCATTGGAAGGCAATGAAAGCCTCATGCTTCCGCTACCTCCAAAGGATGCGTGGTTGGCACCATCGAGCACCAGCAAATATTGAGGGCTTGTTGTGATGTTGTAATAAGGCTGCTGGCGTTCAGCAGGATCAAAGTCCTGTTTCCTGTTCAAAGGGTCGCCATCCTTCGTACCGGTGATGTGAAGTAACGGCACTTGTATGCCGTCATAGTATCTGCTTATATCACCCCTTGCATTTTGCGGAGCAGAGGGGCTGAGGACTAAGCCTGCCTTGATTTCGGGTACTGCAAACCGGCTGATTCTCCCGGCAAGTTTTTGTCCGCATGCCACCATGGTGCTTACTGCACCGTAGGAATGGCCTGCCATGCCAATGGCATTGAGATTGAGATGTCCTTTGAAAAGATTGTTGCTGCTATTCATTTCGTCGATCTGCTGCACTACAAACGGGATATCTTCAAAGCGGTTGATGGCGTTGGAGGGGCTGAGCAACGATGATTTCAAAGTGCTTATTCGTTCTGATGGAGCGGCATCTCTCCAAACGCTTTCATCACTGCCCGGGTGTTGTAAATGAAAACATACATAACCATGTGCTGTTAGGTATTCGCCAAGGTAGGTGGCGGCATTGCGTGAACCACCCAAACCATGCGAAAAAATAATAACAGGATAAATGCCGGTCATAGGTTGGGGCATGTATACCTTGCAGGGAATGCTGCGGTTGCGCTGTACATCCACAAGTTGAAAAGTATCTGTAGTGAACTGTTGGGCCAATGCCAGGGTGGCTGCCAACAACAAGAGTGTGGTGAAAAAGGCCTTTTGCATGCAAAGTAGACCGTAAAAACATCAGCCGGTTTAAATGCTTTGAAACACTGTGTTCATGCTTGGATGCCGCTGCCTGTAAAATGCATCATACCCTGTTCAGGCACTTTGCCCTTGATGGGCAAAAAGAAATCGGTGATTTTTTTGAAATCGGCCACTTCATCATCCGAGGTGAAGAAGGGTTCCGAAAAAATGATTCTCCTGTTGCCAAAGTCGAAAGCCACCATCATGATGGGAACCTTTGCCAGCCTTGCAATGTGGTAAAAGCCAGTTTTGAGTTTGTCCACCCGCTTGCGGGTTCCTTCCGGTGAAATGGCAATGACTAACTCATCAGTTTCATTGAATTTTTTTACCACAGCATCCACCAGGTTGTTGCTTCCGCTGCGGTCCACAGGTGTTCCTCCCAGCCAGCGAAAAATGAAACCAAAAGGCGGCTTGAACAACTCCTGTTTCCCTAAAAATTTTGCATGGGTAAACTTCATAGAACTGCGAACTGCCAAGCCCAATATAAAATCGACCCAGTGCGTATGTGGTGCCACAACAATGACCAATTTCTTTTCATTGAAAGGGAATTGGCCAACGGTTTTCCAATGGTTGCGTTTGAGATACCAGTTCCAGAACCAGCGCATAGCAATCAAGATGATGAGTTTCAAATGTAATGGGCTTTGCGGGCTATGGCAAATAATGAATGATATGGGTAGTTTGCACTTGATTGAAATGAAAAAGCATCAACATAAAAGTTGATGCTTTACAATCCGGCCTTCGAAGAGTGAGCCGGACTAATCCGTCAAACAATCGCAGTTGGTTTTAAAAAAGAGAATAAGCAAAATGCTGATACTCTTTGTCCGGGCGGAGGGACTCGAACCCCCATGCCTCGCGGCGTCAGATCCTAAGTCTGATATGTCTACCAATTCCACCACGCCCGGTAGCGGGCCGCAAAAATAGGGGAATGGCTTTTTGAAAGTTCAGTAGTTTAAAAAATCACAAGTTCCAGAGTTACCCAAAAACTCAGTTAAGCTTGTAGCATGCAGATCCTTCCTCATTCCCGCACGATGTCGGCTCCAATTGCACGCAGCCGTTCATCAATGTGCTGGTAGCCTCGGTCGATTTGCTCAATATTCTGGATGATGCTTTTGCCTTCGGCGCTGAGGGCAGCAATGAGCAATGCTACACCAGCCCTGATGTCGGGGCTGCTCATGGTAATGCCGCGTAAAGCCTGGCTGCGGCCAAGGCCAATAACGGCCGCACGGTGCGGATCGCAGAGAATGATCTGTGCGCCCATGTCTATGAGTTTGTCGGTAAAGAACAATCGGCTTTCAAACATTTTCTGGTGGATGAGCACGCTGCCTTTGGCCTGTGTAGCCACTACCACCACTATGCTCAACAGGTCGGGGGTGAAGCCCGGCCAGGGATGGTCGTACATGGTGAGCACGCCGCCATCCATGTAGGTTTGGATTTCGTAGCAGTCCTGTTCGGGAATCACTATATCATCGCCATCAAATGAAAACTCAATACCCAACTGCCTGAATTTGTCGGGGATAATACCCAGGTGGGCAATGCCGCAGTCTTTGATACGGATATTGCTCTGCGTCATTGCTGCAAGGCCAATGAAGCTGCCTATTTCAATCATATCGGGCAACATGCGGTGGCTGGTGCCACCCAGTTGGTCAACGCCTTCAATTGTGAGCAGGTTGCTGCCTATGCCGCTTATTTTTCCGCCCATGCGGTTAATCATGCTGCACAGTTGTTGTATGTAGGGTTCGCAGGCAGCATTGTACACCGTAGTGGTGCCGGGCGCAAGCGCTGCGGCCATCACAATGTTGGCCGTGCCGGTCACCGAAGGCTCATCGAGCAACATATAAGTTCCGAGGAGATGCTCCCCATCGAGGTGGTAAAAGCCATCTTCGGGGTGGTAGGTAAAGGTGGCCCCCAGTTTTTCAAAACCCACGATATGCGTGTCCAGCCTGCGCCGGCCAATTTTGTCGCCGCCGGGCTTGGGAACAAAAGCCTTTCGAAACCTGCCCAGCATAGGGCCAGCCAGCATCACGCTGCCACGCAGCCTGCCACTTTTTTTGCGAAAAGCCTTGCTATGCAGGTAATTCACATCCACATCATCGGCCACAAAAGTGGCAGTGTGCCGCGTTGGCCTGGTTACTTTCACACCCATATCCTGCAGCAGTTCTATCAGCAGGTTCACATCGAGGATGTCCGGAATGTTTTCAATGGTCACCGGTTCAGGTGTAAGTAGTACTGCCGATATGATTTGCAGTGCCTCATTTTTTGCACCCTGGGGTACAATGGTACCGCTGAGTTTGTTGCCGCCACGAACTATAAACTGACTCATGTAATCTGAAAATTGGGAAATGGCAAATTGTGTTTGCTGCCAAAACCTGTGGGGCGAAATTGACAAAGATTGGTGGAAGTAAAAAATGGATGGTGGGTTTTGCAGACTTTTCAAATTACAGCCTGAACTATGTCGCCCCGTTTGGGCATGTAGCTTTTTCTCCTATCTTCCCGCCGCTAAAATTCTTTTCACCATGTTTATGTCCAAATCCAAAACTGCCTTGCTGGCCCTGCTGTTGGTTGCTGCGCTTGGCTTCACTGCCTGTGGCGGTGGCGAAAAACAAACATCCACTACCGACACTACAGCGGTAGCACCTTCAACACCAGCCCCCGATACAACTAAGGCTGCTGAAGATACTACCAAACTCGACACGGCCAAACCCAGAACGGTAGTTCCTGGTCACTAGTATTTCGCTGCACTGCTTTACTAAAGCATTCAACCATCCTCTTACCGGGATGGTTTTTTCTTTGCCGGTTTCAGTTGTACCACTTTCAATTTCAGTTGGTAGGGCTTGCGGCCGTGATGGTGTTCTGTGAGCTTTTCAATTATCCAATGCTCAATGCGGTGATGAGCCGGTATGAGCAAGGCTGCAATGCAAACAAACAGCAACAACTCAAGGATTGGTTTGTGATGCGTGATTTCGGAAACCACGGGATGCAGCAACAAGGTTAGAAACTCAAACAATATGAGCAATGAAATGATGCCCATAGACCTGATAATGCGCACCGGAATTCTGCGCTTGCTGAGGAAGAAAGTAAACAGGAAAACAAGCGGAATGAAAATGCTGATAAAAAGGTATTGCAACTGCCTTGAACGCTCAGTAGCAGCCCTCTCACGGGCATCCTCCATTTCGCGTTGCCTGAGTTGTTCATTTATCGAAAGCATCTGCACCTGCCGAATGCGGTTGCGGCTGTTGATGGAATCGCTCAGCACAACTGATTCACTCTGGAGCGCATATGCACTGTCGGTGTGCCCGGCAGCATAATACAACCGGCTGAGCAATTGAGCCGATTCAAGTTCGCTCGATGTAAATCCATCCTTTACCGCCAACTGGTATGCCTGCCTGGTGTATAATAATCCGGAGTCATTTTGTTGTTTAGCTTCATACAATTTTCCAAGGCCTTGCAGTGTTTCGCACAAGAGCACTTCATTTCTGCTGATGGTAAGAAACTTTAATGCCTGGAGGTAATATTGTGCCGCCTGGTTGAATTCGTTGCTTTTTCGGGCAGTGTGGCCAAGCCCTAACAATGAAGTGCCGATATAGTCGGTGTCGTTTTTGGCCCTGGCCAGTTCGAGGCTGCGGCTGTAATAAAATCGGGCTGAATCGTTGTTCTTCATTCTGTCGTACAGGTCGCCAATGTTCATATCAATGGGGTACTTCAGTTCCTGCAGGTTGTTTTGTTGAATCAGGCTGTCAGCACGCAGGTAATAACCCAGCGCATTTTGGTATTCTTCTTCAAACACATACAGGATGCCAATATTCATTACAGCGCTGGCCAGGTTGGCCGGCCTGTCACGTTTTTCTTCAAGGTGCAGTTTTTCAAAATTATATTCCAGGGCACGTGGATAATTGCCGAGATAAAACATCGCATTGGCCATGATGCCGAGAGAACGTGACTCACCTTCTACATAGTTGATGCGGCGGGCAAGAAACATTGCTGATTGGGCCAGCACCATTGCCGAATCGGGCGAACGTGGATTAATGACGTCAGCCAGCTGCCACAAATGATTTACCCGGTTCGAATCGGTTTTCCCTACCGCCAGCAAAGCCCGCAGACTATCCTCCTTCTGCTTTTGGGCTATAGCAAATGAAGCAATGAAAAAAGCAAATGCCAGTAGTATAGTTTGTTTCATGCATGCATTGGTTTGCGTGGGCGAACGGTGCTTCACGGGCCTTGTGCCTGCTACCTGCACAGGGCATGAATTTAATGGATGAAAACCTAAACGCTGAACTTTTTTGGTGGTCAATACAGGCATATTCCATTCGTCCTGTGTTTGTTATCAAAGGTTCAATTTGACAAATTGCCCATTCGTTGCTATTTTCAAACTTGCCTGCATCATTAATAGCTTAATAACGGAATATGAAAACAGTAGCCCTCTTGTTGGTGCCGCTATTTTTAGCAGCCACAGGTTTTGCTCAAACCATTTATGTATGCGATTATCATTTGCTGGACAAAGAAGGTAATCCCAGCGCGTATTACCGGGCATTCCTTGTTCGCTACGATGATGGCACTGGCTTTGCACGTGTTCGTTTTGAAGACAGCAGGGGCGACACAAATGCCGTGGCCGATATGGATCTCAGGGAAGATATTGCCACCCTGAAATCGGAGGTAAAAGGAGGAGCTGATACCACTTATATGATGCTGGTGGGAAGCAAACCTCAATTGGTTAGAGGAAAAATAAATGATGATTATGTACCCGAAACTTTTGGGTTTTACCAGGATAAGGATGGATACTATGTTCCGTGGACGGTGGCTAAAGGCAACCTGGAGGATGATAATAGTAAAGTGATAATCGGTGATTACGACAACGTAAACCTGGTGGAACAAAATGAATTGACAGAAGACCTTGTACTCGAATTTTTTAATAAGGATGAAGACTTTTATACCGGCCTGTTTGCCACTACAGTTAGGCCACTTACTCCTGACCAAATGGGCACTACACTCCACCTGTTGGTAGTGGCTAATACAGAGGATGAAGAAATTGGCAAGACCTGCGAACAGGACCAGACGCGTACCGTCAAAAATTTTAAAGACCTGTCAGGCTTTTTGGGCATAGGGTTCAACCCTGTGGTGATATCAGGCGAAAAGTACAGCAAGCAGGCTGTGGAGGATGCCATCAATAACCTGCGACCCAATAAAAAGGATATTGTTATTTTCTACTACACCGGTCATGGGTTTGGCAATTTGAATGATAATTACAAATACCCGCACCTGGTGTTGCGTACAGCAAACTACCAGCCGTTGGAGCCAAATTCGTTGGCTATGGAGGATATCTATCAGCGAATAGTTGCCAAAGGGGCCAGGGTAAACCTGGAGATGAGCGATTGCTGCAATGCCGACCCTAACCAGCTTGCACCCAGCATGCCCGAGGTGACCAGAACCCGCAGTTCAGGACTTGGTTGGGATAAGAACACTGCCGTGTCGTTGTTCCTGCCGCCAAAGCCCATTTCCATTCTGATGACTGCTGCTGATAAAGGCGAACTGGCTGCCAGCAACCTATCCTTCGGAGGATTCTTTTCGTACAATTTCAAAGCAGCATTAGACCGCTACCTCAGCCCATTCAACGGCATGACAGGGGTAACCTGGGATATGATTTTGAAAGAAGCAAAAACGCAAACAGCAGCAAAGGCAAACAATACTATTTGTGATATTCCAACCATCGGATCTCGCCGCTGTGTGCAGAATCCTATTTATTCAATTCGCTAAGAACAGCCCGGCATACAGAATTTATGTCGGCACCAGGTGAAATCACCGCAAAATAGTCATGCAAGCTTTATATAGGCCATCGCATTGCATGGCCACGGTAGAATGAAAAATTCATTTCGTATTGCCAAGAAATGCTTCCCAAACCTTCATTTGGTTTTTGCCAAAGTGCTTGTTGTGTCTAATGGCCAATATCTCCATATCGATTTTTGCCGGCGAACCAGTCATCTGTTGAGGATTTGCATAAGAAATGCATTGTGCAGAAAAAGTAATGATGCCTGTAAAGGTTGAGTCGTTTTTACGAATGAGTGATTGTTTAATGCTGAAATCAAAAGGCCTGATCCAGCATGTATTACCTTTTTGATTGCATTGGGTGAGCAGTTGATCAAGAGTTTCAGCTCTTTTTTCTGTGTATAATTGAGACCATGCCTTCAAATCCGAGTTTTTGTCGGCAAATAATTTTAATGTCATTGCAGCGGCTTGTTTTCTGAAGGCTGTTTCCTGTGCGGTATCCGCAGCTACTTTCAGGTAGTCGGCAAAATCCTGCACTTTTAATATTGCAACCGATTCAAGATTACTCAGGTGTTGCTCATCAGGACTGTTTACTTCCATTGTATGTTTAAGGCTGTCCATAGTGGCCACCACAAGTTTTTCTTCTTGTGTATTACTATCGGCATTGCCATCACCACAACTTTTGGCGCTACAGATAATGTAAAGCATGGCCAGTGTCAATATGGTTTTCAATCGCCGCATCACCTGTTTGATTTGACCTTGAACCTCAGTATTGCAATCCTTCCATTCTCGTATTTTGAATCGAGCACTTCTATTTGCTTCAAACCCGATGATGGCATGGTGAGCTTGTCAATAAACTCCTGCTTGTTCAATAATTCCATGCCTGTGCCCAGCTTCTGGTCAGCAACCTGGTAAATCATCGCATCATCACTCAGCATTTTGTCCAACTGCTCCCGCCTGTTTTGCCATGCTTTCACATCGCTTTGCGAGAAATAATGGATCATCAATGCATAATCATCTGCTCGCAATCTCACCTCCTCATTTCGGTTGAATTTCTTCAGAATCCGTTGCAGTGTATCAGGTAGGTAATAGGGTGCATGAATGATCATTTTTATTTTGCTCTCATTGGTCTTAATAACCACGATGCCGTCCTTGTCACTTCTATAAGTTACAGGCGATTCTCCTGGTTGAAGCAACTCTACCCGAATGTTGTTGTTCACAATGCGTTCCATGGTATTTGCATCAATAAAGTTGAATCGGTAATTCTGTGTGTTGGTCAGTTTGTAAAGTGCTAAAAGCATGATGACAATTAAAATGAGTGTGCCCGGTATAATAATGAAGATGCGATTGCTCTTTCTTGCGCTAAACATGGGTTGATTCAACGCCGGAGTCTTTGAGTTCTTAAACCTGAAATCATCCCAATTGCCATAACCGGCATATTTGCTCAGCATGTTTAACACATCAATCCTGGGTAGTGATGCATTTGCCGATTTCATGTGGGTGTAAAACCACTTTTCGCTGAGCCGGCCATCCACTTTGGCAAGAAGATCCTCCTGGAAGTCGAATATCTCCTGTCCTTTCCAGGCCGAGATTTCAGGGTTTATTCCCGGATAGGATAGCTTCATGGTTGCTATGATATCCTTCTTAAGGAGCTCAAAGAGTATTTTTTCTTCTTGATGCAAGATGGAAAATAGATGAGGAATTCTGCTGCTGAATGATTGCAAAATAGGTTGCAGCTAATTTACAAAGGATTTGCAAAGGCTTTCACCTGGTTGCAAGGTAATTTTCCATCATGAGTTCGCTCACACACAACAAATAATTTTTAACTGTGAAATGCAATAATCAGGATACAACATTCCACCGGGCGGAAGAAGACAACAATGCAGATTCTACAATAGAAAAATTTAGGCACCGCCCATGAATAGTTGGCGAAATACTTAAATTATTCACCTTAAAAAACCGCATGATGAAAAACAAAGTTCTTTATTGGATTCCGAGAATCCTGGGCATCCTTGCCATTCTGTTTATGATGATGTTTTCGTTTGATGTCTTTGGAGGAAATGAGCCGCTCTCAAGGCAATTGCTTGGGTTCCTGATGCATAATATTCCTGCAATGATATTGCTGGTGATACTTATAGTTGCCTGGAGGTACGAAAACATCGGGGGCATCTTGTTTGTACTTGTTGCTGTTTATGGCTGCATTCGTTTCAGGGCATTTGCAGGCAACCCGGGATCGCTGCTGGTGATGGCGCCATTTTTCCTCACTGGTATTCTTTTTTTGGTGCACTACTATTTGGCTCAGGCAAGTGCCAGGAAATCATAATCTAACCATTGCTATTGCTCAACGTATAAAAATTTACAATTATGAAATCGCTTAACAAACTTCTTCAACTCGGTTCAATCCTGGTAATTGTTGTATGCCTTGTCTCTTTGAGTAATTTGACAAAGGCACAGGATACCAAAGAGCACCTTAAAATTGGCACATACGATTCAAGAGTCATTGTTTTTGCCTTTTCGCGTTCCGATTCATTTGAAAGACGCATGATTCAGATGCGTCATTACGGCGATTCGATAAATCTGGCTAAGGATACAGCCAAAATGATTGAAGATGCCTACAAATCAATCACGTTTCAAAACCTCCTGCACCTCCAGGTTTTCAGCACTGGCTCAACGGCCGAAGTCATGAACATTGTAAAAGCTCAATTGCCTAAGGTTGCAAAAGAGGCAGGTGTGAACATAATCCTGAGCAAATGGGAACTCACATTTGCCGACCCTTCGGCCGAAGAGGTTGACCTTACCATGCCTATTGCCAAACTGTTCAATCCCAAAGAGAATATTGAAAAAATGGCGGCAGAAATTCAGAAAAATCAACCGCTTCCTATTGAAGATGTAACGGTTGAAGAGGTAATTCAAATGTGGAAGGGTTTTGAATCGAAATACCTGGGTAAGCATTGAAAACCAGAACTCCTGTTTCTTTTTTATTGTGGCTCCCTTCTTTGGCTGGAGGCGCAGGTTTACAGTAACTTTATAATCGACCATTCACTACAAATACAACGCTATGTTAGAACAAATACATCGCCATATTACTTCTGAATTACAGCAGAATACTCGAACCGATACCATTTTTATTCTAAGCGCTATTCTGCTCAATCTGCTAACGCTTGCTATCAATTCGAGTATGGTTACCAATTCACGTACAGATAACGCATTGCTTATTGTAATGTTTCTGTTTGTTGTGCTGACAGTTTTGGTAAATATTGTTGTCGTAATCGGATTGCTCAAGGGCAGGCAAACCCGCATAAAATTGGTAAGTGGCCTGTTGAAAATGTACAGGGATCAGGATGTAGCAAAATACTATGACGAATCGCTTTTGGACAATTACAATGTGCGGTACAACCTTTTCATCATGGTGGTTGCTTTCACAGGCATAATAGCAATAGTGGTGCCGTTCGTAATGCGATGACAAGGAAGTTTTTTTGCCTGGCAAACATCTATTATGCAAGGCAACAAAAACAAACCCCGGCGATGACCGGGGTTTGTTTTTGTTCAGGTAATCAGAATCTCTTTTTATTGCCGCCGTATTTGTTGTTGCGGTTTTTGCCACCACCTCCGCCGGGGCGATTTCCACCACCTCCGCCGGGGCGGTTGCGTTTGAACTTGTTGCGTTTCACTGGTCCGTAGCTGTCTTCATCTCTGAACGGCTGTGCACGGTGGCGCACAAATGGAGTATTGGTAAATGTCAGTTCGCCATGGGTGATGGCATCCAGTTCCTGCCTGATAGCGTCATCATGCACCAGTTCTTTGTGCCAGGTGCTGTACGCTAGTTTCATGTAGTGTGCAATGGTATGCGCAAAACCACTTTTCTTTTCGGGGTCGCTTTCGACCATCGCCTTGTCAATGAGACGCTCCAGGTGCTTACCCAGGTGGTTATATTTCAGCCTGTGTTTGGGGTATGGAATAATGCCGGGTTTTGACCGGTAAGTTTCACGAGTGGGTACTCCGTAAGGACAGTCAACGTCCAGCTTGAAGTCGCTCATCACAAACAGATGATCCCAGAGTTTGTGCTTGTAGTCTTCTGCATTCTTCAACTGGGGGTTCAGAAATCCCATCAGTTCTATCAGGGCTTCCGCATTACGCTGGCGCTCTTCCTTGCTTTCCAGGGTCATGATGTAATCGATCATTTTCTGCACGTGCCTGCCATATTCACGCAATAAGAGAGGTCCCCTGCCGGTATTATATTCCATAAAAAGTTTTGTAGTGTAATGAGTGCTGTTGGTTTATTGCTGTAATGCAAACGCAATCATCATCAAATAAATTACCAACTGAGCAGACTGTATAAAACAAATAATTGTATCAGGTTCAAAAATAAGGGATAATGATGCGTACTACCAAAAATCGGCTTTGGGTGGTGCCTACCTTTGCTGGTCATGCGCATAGCAATACATACCGGGAGGATAGATGAGAGCACGGCTGGAAGCCGCTGGCATTTGCTGAGTTATTGGGTGGCCGAAATGGCGAAGCAATATCCGCAGCATCAATGGCTTGTAATTGGCAATAAGAGCCTTGCCGAAACAGCAAAGTGGAATAACCTGGATGAGGTGCTCATTGAAATACCCGAAAAGCCAGGCCCAATTAAAGGATGGTGGTACGGAAAAAAGGCAATGAAAGCTACAGTCAAATGGAAGGCTGACGTGTTGTTGAACCTGGATTTGCAATTCACCTTCAATAGTTCGTTACCTACCATCACCATTTTACATCCTGATTTTGTAAGCGGAACAGAAGGCTGGTTTGGCAAACGCAGGATTTCCGGCAAGAAAAAGAAACTACTCCTGGCTTCGGCTGCAGTGGGAGTGGCTGGCGAAGAACAGCAGCACTGGCTGGCAACGCAGTATAGCCTTCCAAGCCAAAAGGTTTTTGTGATGCCGCCTGCTACCTTGCCCGCATTTCACCCCATCAGCTGGACGATTAAAGAAGAGGTGAAAAGGGAATATGCCAATGGAAAAGAATACTTCCTGTTCTATGCACTAATCAACAAGACCGATACTGTGCTGAAGCTGCTTAAGGCATTTTCGGCTTTTAAGAAAAGACAGCGAAGCAACCTGCAATTACTCATTGCCGATGCCAACCCTTCCTTGAATGTTTCATTACTCCAGAAACTTGAATCCTATAAATACCGCGATGATGTTCAACTGCGCTTCAACCTTAGCATGCAGCAGTTGTCTCAGTTGGCAGGGGCGGCTTATGCGGTTATTTTGCCACCCCAGTTTTCACCAGCGTGGTGGATGCTCGGAACAATGGAAAGTGAAACTGCACTGGTGTCCGAAACTGTACCTAACGGGGTAAGCCTTGGCGCAGATGCGGCATGGATGCTTGAAAATTTTGCGGCCGACCACCTGGCCCAGGCCCTCAAACAATTGTACACCAACGAAAACCAGCGCAGCAACTTCATTCAGGCTGCAGCAGCATTGGCCAAAAAATACAGCTGGCCCCAAACAGCACAAGCCTGCATGAGCGCCATTGATTTGGCAGTGGGTGTTAAATGACTGTTCCAATTGAACACACTGGCAGATATTTGCAATCCTTTCTAAAGGCTACAAACCAAACTGAATATGAAGGAATCAACCATAAAAATTGATGTAAGGCTCGATGAGCAAAAAGTACCTGTAAATATTTTGTGGAGCGCTACAGACAGCACAGCCGATGAGCGTCAGTCTGCCAAGGCCATGATGGTGAGTTTTTGGGATGGCGCCGAAAAGGCTGCACTCCGTATTGACCTTTGGACCAAAGAAATGATGGTGGACGAAATGGTAGATTTTTACTACCAGAGCATGATGGGTATGGCAGACACGCTGGAGCGCAGCACAGGGCAAAAGGAACTAGTGCACGACTTCAGGCATTTTGCCAAAGATTTCTTTCAAAAGTTCCAGGCTGGCCAAAAGGAGGAAAACAAAGGCTGAGGAACAGATCAGTCGACGGGGTTTGGCAAAAAAAATTTTAATCCCGGAAATTTTGAAGGCGTTTCAACCAAAGAGCAGCTAGAATTTCGAACCTAAAACAGAACCAACATATGAGTCTTGAAACAAAAATCATGGAGCAGTTGAAGGATGCCATGAAGGCGAAGGACGAAGCAAAATTGCGGTCGCTGCGTGCTATTAAAGCAGCCATAATTATTGCCAAAACCAGTGAAGGCGCGGGTGGTGCCATCAGCGAAGCCGACGAACTGAAAATGCTTCAGAAACTGGTGAAACAGCGCAAAGACAGCCTCGAAATATTTCAGCAGCAGGGCCGCACTGATCTTGCACAAAAAGAACAGGAGGAACTGGATGTCATCAACCAGTTTTTGCCAAAACAAATGGACGGCGCAGAATTGAAAACAGCATTGGAGGCCATTATCATCGAAACAGGTGCTGCTGGTCCGGCGGACATGGGCAAAGTAATGGGCGCAGCTACCAGGAAACTGGCAGGCATGGCCGATGGCAAAGCTATCAGCACTATGGTAAAGGAATTGCTTTCAAAATAATAGCAACCACCGGGACGTTTGCCTGGTAAACGATTAGATTGGGGAATGGGTATTGATGTGTTTGTCATGGTATTACTGGCATTGTCCATTTTCCAGGGATGGAAAAGGGGCTTGGTGGTGGGCATTTTTTCATTTGTGGCCATCATTATTGGTATCGCTGCTGCGCTCAAATTAAGTGGGGTAGTGGCGGTCTGGATGCAGCGTTCATGGCCTTCAGGCAGCGCATGGATTCCATTTTTATCATTCCTTGCAGTGTTTGTGGCAGTCATTATGCTGGTGCGCATCGTAGCAGCCTTCATTGAAAAAACGTTGGAATGGAGCATGCTTGGCTGGGCCAACAAATTGGGAGGCATATTTTTCTTTGCGGCTCTTTACCTGGTGATGGGCAGTGTCATTTTGTATTACCTCGCAAAGCTTGGCGTAGTTGGGCAACAGGCTATTGCGCATTCAAAATCATATCCCATATTGGAACCAATTGGTCCGTTTGTTATTAACACCATGGGCAAAGTGCTACCTGTGTTCAAAGACGTGTTTGCACAATTAGAATCATTTTTTGATTCGATGGTAAAAGCTGCCGGGTAAGGGAAAAAATGCCTTGGTGCAATAACCAACGCAGTTGTGGCAAATCATTTATTTTAGCGGCGGTTCAACAGTCTGAAACCGTTGAATCACTAATTTTACTGATACCGGAAAGGCTAAGCAAGACAGATATATGCAATACGAGATTAAACATAAGGACAAGTTCAGGTATGTAGAAGAAGGACAGGGCGAGACCTTGCTGCTGCTTCACGGGTTATTTGGTGCACTTAGTAATTTCAGCGGTCTGATTGAACATTTCAAACATACACACAAGGTGGTGGTACCCATTTTGCCGCTGTTTGAACTTGATATTTTTCATACCACTGTTGGAGGTCTCGAAAAGCATGTTCAGCGTTTTATTGATACGCTCGACATTAACAACATACACATACTGGGCAATAGCCTTGGGGGGCATGTGGCATTGGTGCACGTTCTTAAGCACCCGGAAAGAATAAAATCGTTGATACTCACTGGTAGCTCAGGATTGTTTGAAAATGGTATGGGCGATACCTACCCCAAACGTGGTGACTACGAATATATAAAAAGGAAGACCGAAATGACCTTTTACGACCCCAATACAGCCACCAAAGAGCTGGTGGATGAGGTGTTTGAGATTACCAACAACCGGTTGAAGGTCATTAAAATCATTGCCCTTGCCAAGAGTGCTATCCGTAACAATCTTGGAGAAGAACTGAACCAGATAAAGCAACCCACGCTCCTCATTTGGGGAAACAACGACATCATAACCCCGCCTTTTGTGGGTAAGGAATTCAACAAACTAATTCCCCACAGCGAATTGTATTTCATTGACAAATGCGGGCATGCACCGATGATGGAAGTGCCCGATGAGTTTAACCGGATACTGGATAAATTTCTAACCAAACTTGGCCAGCCGGCCGCTGTAGCCTGAACATTGCGAACAAATGATGCTCAATCAACAGATCATATCGCCCGAAATAACACCGTTGCAATTTGATCAGACAGTTGAGCAAGCATTGAAAAAAATGGAAGACCTCGGTGTGTCCGAATTGCCAGTCATCAGGGACGGACATTTTGAAGGACTTATAGCGGAAGATGACCTGCTGGATGCCAACACTACCCGGCCTCTTACCGAATTTCAGCACGACCTGCAGCCATTCGCGGTGAACGCCGAAGACCATTTTTTAATGGCCGCCAGGCTCATGATGAGTCGCAACCTTTCCATTGTGCCGGTTGTGTCTGCCGATAAGGAATATGTTGGAGCCATCAGTCAGAAATCCATGCTAAATAGGCTTACCTACCTTACCGGCCTTATGGACAGCGGGGCTTTGATTGTGGTGGACATGGACCCGCAGCAGTTTTCCATCAGCGAATTGTCGAAATTGGTGGAAACCAACGACGCTCATATACGCCATCTGAATACTTCCATTGACGAAATCACAGGTAACCTGGTGGTTACCCTCCGCATCAATAAGCAGGAAGTGAGCGATATTGTGGCAACTCTGCAGCGGTACGATTACCATGTTGCCTATTATTCCGGCGAAGAACACTATGAAAACGAGCTCAGGAAGAACTACAACAACCTGATGAATTTCCTCACAATGTAGCTTTGCATAGAAATACCTTACTTCGTAAGGACAGGAATCTTAATGCCGTCAAAGAATGGAATGGTGAGAAGGGTTTTATTCATACTAAGTTTCTGCTGGATGACGGCAACCGCAGGCCTCGCACAATATGGGTTTGCCGAATCAATTGTTGCCTTCAGTGATTCACTGAGCCCCGCCATGTTGAGCGACACTAGCCTGCATACTATTCGTAATATCCTGGTGGAGGGTAACAAGAAAACCCGCAATGAAATTGTTGCTCGTGAAATAGCCGTACAGTCAGGCATTAAATACATGCTGAAGGATCTGCGGACTAAACTCAGGCAAACAAAGGAACAACTCATGAATACATCCTTATTTGTGGATGTGGTGATTGAAGTAATTCCCATTGATGAAACAACGATTGATGTAAAAATTGACCTAAAGGAACGATGGTATTTGTTTCCCATTCCCTATTTCAAGGTGGTGGACCGCAACTGGAATGTGTGGATTAACGACTATAAAGCCAGTATCGACCGCACCAATCTTGGCCTCAAGCTGGAGCACAACAACATATCGGGCCGAAATGATAAACTTAACCTTTGGCTGATATTTGGATACACTCAGCAACTTGAATTCAAATACACGCTTCCTTATGCTGATAAGAAACTGCAGAAGGGTTATGTAGTGGGCTTTCAATACGGCCGCAACCGCGAATTGAATTATGCCACCGAAAGAAACAGGCAGATGTTTTTGGTGATGCCTGAATTTGGCCGCCAGTATGTGAAGGCAGAGGCTGCTTTATCGTATAGAAAAGGGAGCAAGCTGCGCATGTATGCCAAATCAACCTATGGATTTGAGAAGATTGATTCTGCATTCTACCGGATGAATCCCAATTATCTCAGCGGCAAAACGCAGGCATCCTACCTCGACCTTTCGCTCATTTACCAATACTACAATGTTGACTACATTCCTTACCCGCTGCGGGGATGGTATGTAGATTTATTTGCCACACAACGTTTGTCTGACGCCATACCCATGACGCAGGTTGGAGGCAAGGCACTGGCCACCTGGCGCTTTCTGCCCAAAACCTATGTCAATTTTCAATTGTCTTTTGCTGCCACAGTGCCTTCGGCAAACCAGTCATATTACAACACCAAACTTATTGGTTATGGCAGCCTGTACATGCAAGGGTTGGAGTATAATGTGGTGGATGGCACTTTTGGTTTTGTTGCCCGCACAACATTCCGAAACGAATTATTCAAGCTCACATTCAAAGGGCCAGACAGTTGGAAAACTTATAGCCGCATTCCATTCAGGTTTTTCCTGAAAACATATGGCAACATTGGGTATGGTTACCTGCAAAATCCGGGCACCAATTACATGAACAATACTTTCCTGCACACTGCCGGCTTTGGACTTGATATCGCCACCATTTATGACCTTGTTTTCAAGTTGGAATACAGTTGGAACCAGTATGGTCAGAATGGATTTTTCATTCATACGGCCGCCGACTTCTAAGATGCCTGCCCTTTAATCGCTATTTTCCGTTTTCAAAATCAAACTACCGGCCACAGCCAAATACAAGGAACATGAAGGTTGCAATCTATAGCAGGGGATTGGAGGAAAGCCATGAATTACACTTTCAGTCGCTGCTGCAGGAATTGGTGCTGCACAAAGCAGATATATACCTGTACCAGTCGCTTGCTACAAAAAACTATCTGCCGCTGCTCAGGAAACATAAGTATGAAGTATTTCACGGCGCTGAGGATCTGGATGAATCTATTGATTGCCTGATAAGCCTTGGGGGCGATGGCACCATGCTTGATTCAGCCATTCTCATTCGCGACAAGGGGATACCGTTGCTTGGTATCAACTTTGGAAGACTGGGATTTCTTTCCTCACTTGGCAAGGACAACATGAACCATGTGGTAGAGGCAATTACCAGCCGCAGTTATATCACAGATCAGCGTACCCTGATGCATGTTGATTCCAGTATTCCTTTGTTTGCCGATGCTCCTTTTGCACTCAATGAATTTGTAGTGCACAAAAGAGATTTTTCATCCATGATCAAAATCCACACCTATCTCAATGGTGAATTTCTCAACACTTACTGGGCCGATGGTGTGATAGTGGCTACACCCACTGGCAGCACTGGTTACAATCTCAGTTGCAACGGGCCCATTGTATTTCCGGAAAGCAAGTCATTTGTGATTACGCCCATTGCACCGCACAACCTGAATGTGCGGTCGATCATTGTGCCGGACAACAACATCATTTCATTTGAAGTGGAAGGTCGTGCCGACAACTTCATTTGTTCCATGGATGCCCGACGTGAGATAGTAAACATTGGTGTGCAGGTGGCTGTGCGCAAAGAGCAGTTTACCGTTGGCCTGGTGCGCCTGAGTGAAAATACATTTCTTGAAACCCTTCGCAATAAACTTACATGGGGTCTTGATAAACGGAACTAAGCCATTCCTTTTTGGTAATGTCTTGTTTATGTCCATCAATTTTTACACATGTTGCCCAAAACACTGAATTGCGGTTGAAATGATTGCATACCAAACCAGGAAGGATTACGTTATAGGGGGGTACCCGGTTATTTTTGTATCCATGATGAAAAAATGGTTTGCCATTGCGGCAATGATGGCTTCTGCTGCGATGACGCAGGCGCAGGGATATCACTCCACCGTGCTGAATGGTGAATTTGGTGTGGCCGTTGGTGCTGCTCACTACTTTGGCGATATTAATACCGACGGACGAATTAACCGTCCAAAGATTGCAGCATCGCTTTTGTTTCGCAAACAGTTTGGCGATTACATTGCTGTGAGGTTGCAGGGTACTTACGCAAAGGTTGGCTACAGCGATGTGTATAGTGATAATGAGGTGCAAAGGCTGCGCAATCTCAGTTTCAATTCCGACATTTTTGAGCTTGCTGTGATGGGCGATTTCAACTTTTTCCGATTCATACCGGGCGAAGCAGGTTACAATTTCACGCCCTATGTTTCCATGGGCGCTGGGTTCTTTACCTATGATCCCTATGCATACCTGGCCGACCAGAAATACTACCTACGGCCTTTGGGCACCGAAGGTCAGGGCACTGCGCTCTATCCCGACCGTGCACCTTATAGCACAATGGCATTTTGTTTTCCCCTTGGCGTGGGTGTCAAGTACAATCTTTCCCCCAAAACCAATCTCACCTTTGAAATCACTCACCGCTTCACTACAACAGATTATCTCGATGATGTAAGCACCACCTATGCAGGTGCAGCTGCATTTCCGCCGTTGGCTAATGGAGATCCTTCACCTGCCTTCCTCCTGCAAGACAGAAGCTACGAACTCACTACAAATCCTATTGGAATAGCCGGCCGCCAGCGTGGTATCAGCACCCAAAAGGACCAGTATCTGACTATTATGGTCGGCCTCACTTTCAACCTCACTTCCTACCGCTGTCCTACCGCAAATTGATTTGAAGCATTCCTTTTCAAAATAAAAGAGGCCCGGTACACCGGGCCTCTTTCTATATGTTTGGTTGCCTTCGAACATGACAACCTAATTGCTCAATTATCCAAGTGCAACTCTTTTGAAGGCAGTTACCTTCAGGTCGGCACCTGCGCTCTTGAGGTACTCGGCTACGGTTTTGCTGGCATCTTTCACAAAAGCCTGTTGCATCAGCGTGTTTTCCTTGAAGAATGCATTCAGTTTGCCTTCAGCAATTTTTGCAATCATTTCATCGGGTTTGCCCGCCATTTTGGGGTCGTTCTTCATTTGGTCAATGACAATAGCCCTTTCACGTTCAATAGTTTCAGCAGGCACGCTTTCGGCATCTATAGCCAGTGGGTTCATGGCTGCAATTTGCATGGCTACGTCCTTGCCTGCTTCAGCTGCTACGGCTGTCAGGCCAACCAATACGCCCATACGGTGTGCACCGTGGATGTAAGAAGCAACAAATTCAGCATCAACACGCTCAAATTTGCTTACACCAATTTTTTCGCCAATTGAAGCAAGTTTGTCGTTGATGAGGTCGCTCACTTTGGAACCATTGATTACCACTTCGTTCAGTTCATCGGCAGATTTCACATTGTTGACAATGGCGGCATCGGCAATGCTTTGGGCAAAGGCAACAAAATCAGAATTCTTGGCAACGAAGTCGGTTTCGCAACTGATACAAACGGCAATACCAGCCTTATGGTCGGCAGTGGTTTGTGCAATTACAACGCCTTCCTTGGCTTCGCGGTCGCTGCGCTTGGCTGCCACCTTCTGGCCTTGCTTGCGCAGCCAGTCGATAGCGGCTTCAAAATCGCCGTTGGTTTCGGTGAGGGCCTTGCGGCAATCCATCATTCCGGCTCCGGTAGCCTGGCGCAGTTTGTTAATGTCGGCAGCGGTAATAGTTACAGTAGACATATTATTTGAATTTGAAAATTTGAAAATTTGAAAATGAAAGACAGGAAATACCCGTCAGGTCATTTTCACAGTGTTATATGAAACGATGCTCCGGAGGCGTTGGGCAAAATTCAATTTTGTCGTGGCGCAATCCGGAGCATGTGTTATTATGGTTTCATTAAGTTCAGTTATGCACTGAAAGTTGAAGCGAGTTACACAACAGAGATGGTGAATGCACTAATGGTTGTACATAAAACTAGCATCTGTTGCTATGGAAAGCGAAAGGATAAACCACCTTGGCAAAGCACAAAAGCTTTGCAGCCTGGGGTGCTTATCTGGCTCCGCCACCACCTGCCGGCTTGCGACCGCCACCGCCTGCATTGGCTACACGCCTGCGGGGTGCGCCACCACGGCCAGGGCCACCAGGACCACGACCACGTGAACCACGGTCGCCTTCTTCACCACCTTCTACAGCGGCAAAAGCTTGCTTGTTGTCGCTTACTTCTTCTTCTACTTCGTCATCTTTTGCAGCCTGGCGTTCGGCCAAACCTTCGGCAATGGCAGCTGTGAGGTAGTTAACGATGATAGCAATTGACTTGGTGGCATCGTCGTTTGACGGAATGGCATAATCCACTTTGTTGGGGTCGCAGTTGGTGTCAACCATACCCAAGGTGGTAATACCAAGGCGGCGGGATTCGGCCAGCGCAATGTGCTCGTGTCCGATGTCGACCATGAAAAGGGCAGCAGGGATGCGGCTCATGGCGGAGATACCACCAAGTACTTTTTCCATTTTGTCCTTGTCGCGGGTAAGCGTCAGGCGCTCTTTTTTGGTGAGGCTGTCCAAAGTGCCGTCGTTCAGCATTTTTTCGATGCTCTGCATCTTCTTCACGCTCTTACGAACAGTGTTGAAGTTGGTAAGCATGCCACCCAACCAACGCTCGGTTACATAGGGCATGTTTACACGCTGGGCGCATTCGGTTACAATTTCCTTAGCCTGCTTTTTGGTGGCTACGAACATTACTTTTTTACCGCTTTTGGCAATTTGCTTTAATGCAGCTGCAGCATCCTGAAGACCTTCAACGGTTTTGTTGAGGTCGATGATGTGAATGCCTTTCTTTTCAGCAAAGATGTAAGGCAACATCTTGGGATTCCACTTCTTCTTAAGGTGACCAAAGTGTACACCGGCATCGAGGAGTTGCTGCTGGAGAGATGTATTTTGTTCCATTTTTTAAACTTTAAGCTACTAGCGATGAGCTGTTAGCAATTCTTATTATTTGATTAGAAAGGCCAGCTATAAGCTCAAGACCCATAGCTAGCAGCTGTTTGATATTAGCGTTTAGAGAACTGGAAGCTCTTACGTGCCTTTTTCTTACCTGGCTTTTTACGCTCAACACCGCGGGGATCGCGGGTGAGGAGGCCAGCAGCTTTGAGAGCAGGGCGGAGTTCAGCATTTAATTCAATAAGTGCACGGGCAATACCCAGTTTGGCAGCTTCGGCCTGACCTTTGATACCACCACCGACAGCATTGATTTTTACATCGAACTTGTCCAGCGCTTCAATGGTTTTGAGAGGCAGTTCTACCTGGTTTTGCAGGTATACCAGCGGGAAATACACTTTGTAGTCCTTGTCGTTGATGGTAATGCTGCCATTTCCCTTACTCAGGAAAACGCGGGTTACCGCTTCTTTACGACGACCAATTGCGTTTTTTTGCTTTTCCATTTATTTTTTGCTTTAAGCCGTACGCTTCATGCTGCAGGTTAAGGCTTGCTGCGTGAAGCGTGAAGCGGAGTTTTAGAATTTGAGTGGTTTAGGTTGCTGTGCAGTATGCGGATGCTCGGCACTTGCGTACACAAACAATTTCTTATACATTTTGCGGCCAAGGCGGTTTTTAGGAAGCATACCTTTTACGGCACGCTCAATAATTACTTCGGGTCTGCGCTTCAGCAGGTCTTTGGCAGCTTCTTCCTTGAGACCACCGGGGTAGCCGCTGAAATTCTGGTAAACTTTGTCTTCAAACTTGTTGCCGGTAAACACCACCTTGTCGGCGTTAATGATTACCACAAAATCGCCACAATCGAAATGGGGCGTGTAATAGGCCTTGTTCTTGCCACGGAGCACAGCTGCTACACGGGCACACATGCGGCCTACGGTTTGATTGGTACCGTCAACAACGTACCAGTTACGCTGTACGGTAGCCGCGTTGGCATGTTTGGTAGTAAAATGTAATTTACTCATAACTTGTTTTTAATTGGGTGATGCCGCCATCCCGAACATCCACCCGGTTTATAAATTGGGCTGCAAATGTAGAAGGATGCCTTTCAAATGAACAAAAAAAGGACGCTAATTTTTTAGTAGCACCTTTGTAAAGCATTGATTTTCAATAAAAATTTTTACCTAAAACTTTCATTACTGCTCAAAACGGCCATTGGCAAAGGATTTTGGGTTGTTTGAATAGCCAAAAACGGCCCTATTACTGGGTTTGGGCCGAATCTCATTTTCCAGCTATTGTATCAGTTGCCGAACATATTCCCGCGGTGCAACCTTCAATTGTGCCACACCACATATTTATATTACCACTCATAGTTTTAATCAGATGATTTGATTTAATTATTTCAAATTGTAGGTCTAAACCAGTTTTTCTTATGACTAAAACTACATGGCTGCTTTCGGCGGCATTGCTGGCCATCATGGGAAGCATGGCTCAAGGCGGCGACAAAAAACAACCTGCTACACCGCCTGCAACTGCTGATACGGCAAAAAAGGCAGCGCCCAAACCATCCATTGCTGAAAAGGTGAAAAGCAGCCGCAAGTGCGTTGGGCTATTCACTATTTACCAGGATACTGCCACCGGTTCCACGCAGCTTTATCTGCGCAAAGACCAGCTTAACAAGGAGTTTATTTACCAGAGCTTTTCGTTGGCAGGGCCTACCAGCTTGTTCCTGAACCAAAGCATGCATCGGGCTAATTTCATTTTTGCCATCCGCAGGGCATTTGACAAAATTGAGTTTGCTACACAAAACACCAATTTCTTCTATGACCCCAACAATGCTGTAACCAAATCGGCCAACGTGGATGCGCCTGAAGCCATTTTCCTTTCTGAAAAAGTAGTGGTGGAAGATTCCGCCGGCTACCTGATTGCAGCCGATGGCTTGTTTGTTGGTGATAAAATGGACCCGGTAAAACCAATGACACCGCCCGGCCTGCCACCTTCTGCTGTGTTCAACCTGGGCAACCTCAACCCCGGTAAAAGCAGGGTGAGCGGTGTGCGTAGCTACCCTAACAATACGGATGTTATTGTGGACCTCGTATACGACAACCCCATGCCATTTAACCAGGGCGGCAAGGATATTACCGATGCTCGTTTCAACAAGGTCAGGATGCAACATTCCTTCCTCGAAGTGCCCAAAAATGATTTTCGTCCACGCCGCGATGACCCACGTCTCGGCTACTTCACCTCTGAAATTGACGACCTCACTTCACTGTCGCCAACGCCATTCAAGGATGTCATCAACCGATGGCACCTGAAGAAGAAGGATCCCAATGCTGCACTCAGCGAACCTGTTGAACCCATTGTTTGGTGGATAGAAAACACTACGCCAAAAGAATTGCGTCCGTATGTGCTGGAAGCAGGCCGCAAGTGGAACGAAGCATTTGAAAAGGCAGGTTTCAAAAATGCAGTTGTCATGAATGAAATGTCTGACACTGCTACCTGGGATCCGGCCGACATTCGGTACAATGTTATCCGTTGGGTGAGCAGTGCCTATCCGCAGTACGGAGCCATTGGGCCCAGTTTCACCAATCCACGCACTGGCCAGATACTGGGAGCTGATATCACCGTTGAATGGCGCAGTGGGGCAGGCACAGCCGTGCTGGATGATCTTTTTGCCAAAGGCTATGCCGGCAATGGATTCAGCGCCGCCCAAACTTCTGAATCTGTAATGCAGCAAATGCTTTCCCCGGTTGCCCAAAAGCATTGGGCTACCTGCAACCTTGCACAGGAACTTGCTGCCCAATTCACAGCCGGTGCTACTGCCATTGAAGTGCTGGATGGTGATGACAAGGCTCCTGCCGAAGTGGCTGAAATGCACAAGCAGTTTATTTACTACCTGGTGCTGCACGAAATGGGCCACACTATGGGCCTCAACCACAACATGAAGGCCAGCCAAATGCTAAGCCCTGCCGAAGTGAATAATACCGAAATCACGCACAAAATAGGCCTGCAAGGCAGTGTTATGGATTACCCGGCTATCAACGTGGCACTTGACCGCAGCAAGCAAGGCGATTACTACACCACCAAAGTGGGGCCTTACGATGAATGGGCCATTGAATATGGTTATACGCCTTTCAATGAATCGGAAGAAGAAGCCGGCCTGAGCAAAATTCTTTCACGCAGCAATGATCCGAAGTTGGCCTTTGGAAACGATGCTGATGATATGCGGGGCACCGGCAGTGGCATAGACCCCCATGTCATGGTTAACGACATGAGTAATGATATGGCTATCTATGCTGAGGACCGCTTCAAACTGGTAAATACCATGATGGGCAAACTCAAGAACCGCTACAGCGACCCGAACGAATCGTATGCAAAACTTCGGAGCCGCTATGGCATTCTTGCCAGCCAGCGTAACCAAATGGCAGGAGCAGTAGCAAACTATGTGGGAGGTTTGTACATTGACCGCAGCTATCCCGGGCAAAACAGCGGCAACAGGCCGTTTACACCGGTGCCTGTTGCTTACCAGAAAAAATGCGTCGACATCCTGAGCAAATATGTTTTTGCGCCTAACGCTTTTGATGCCGACAGTCAACTCTTCCCATACCTGCAAATGCAACGCCGAGGTTTCAATTTCTTTGGTCTTACTGAAGATCCGAAACCACAGAACAGTGTGCTGAACCTGCAGATGGGCGTGCTGAGCCGCATGCTCAACCCCATTACATTGCAGCGCATCAATACCACCAGCCTTTATGGAAATACCTATTCTGCAGCAGATGTTATGAACGACCTGGTAAAAGCCATTTTTGCCGAAGACCTCAAAACCAATGTGAACCTGTACAGGCAGAATCTGCAGACCGAATTTGTGAAAGGTGCTGCAGTCATAGCAAATAGTGCACAGGGCTACGACAATGCTTCGAAAGCCGCTGCCCTGAACACTATCAAAAAAATAAAATCACAACTGGCAACAGCAGTCAGCACTAATGAACAAACAAAAGCTCACCGAGCCAACTTGATATTCATTATCGACAAAGCGCTTGAAGTGAAATAACAACCCCGATAAATGCGGATATGTAAAAACCTACAAAGCTCCCTATGCTTTGTAGGTTTTTTATTTACAGAATACGACTGCGTTGTTTGAATTATCGTCACCTTAGCGTACTGCAATTAGAGTAACTTTTTTTGGTCATTCTCAAATTTTCAAATTCCTATATTCTCCGTTTTTTATGCGCATCATCTCTTATAATGTAAATGGCATTCGGGCTGCTATCACCAAAGGATTTATTGACTGGCTCAAAACCGATCCGGCAGATGTGATTTGCATCCAGGAAACGAAGGCGCACAAGGAAAATGTAAACTACGCAGCCATTGAAGATTTGGGTTTTCATACCTATTGGTATTCAGCTGAGAAGAAGGGCTATAGCGGAGTGGCTATTTTTTCGAAACAAAAGGCCGACCATGTTTATTATGGCAATGGCATTATGCAAAGTGATGCTGAAGGCCGCGTAATCCGCACAGATTTTGGAAAGATAACAGTGGTGAATGCATACTTTCCAAGTGGCACCAGTGGCGATGAGCGCCAGCAGTATAAATATGTTTGGCTCGATGAATTTTTGGAATACATACAGGACTTGCGAAAAAAGCGAACGCACCTCATCATCACCGGCGACTACAATATTGCTCACCGGGAAATAGACATTCACGACCCGAAAGGGAACAAGAATTCCTCCGGCTTTTTGCCCGATGAAAGAAAATGGATGGACAAATGGCTGGCTGCTGATATGGTAGATACTTTTCGAAAGGTCCACCCTGAACAAACAGGGGCTTACAGTTGGTGGAGCCAGCGATTTCCCAGTGTGCGCCTCAATAACAAAGGCTGGCGCATTGATTATATATCTGTAACAAAAAACCTTGCCTCAAAAATTATTGATGCGGC
This sequence comes from Sphingobacteriales bacterium, assembly GCA_037443285.1. Taxonomy (GTDB): domain Bacteria; phylum Bacteroidota; class Bacteroidia; order Chitinophagales; family Chitinophagaceae; genus Phnomibacter. The sequence goes on from JBBIOQ010000007.1 coordinate 39,916, forward strand.
TATTTTTCCTGATGTAAAACACAGTGATCATTGCCCGGTATATGCGGAGTTGGATCTTTGATCTGCAGGCATTTATTTGCCTGCTTGCTGTGATGAAATTCTTTTTTGAAAATGCAGTATTATCATTCGCAAAGCATGAAGCGCACAGCAAGCAGCGACTTTTTTTTAACTAAGACACCTAATAAACTTTCTATATGCTTATTTACAACGTGACAATCAAAACCACCTGGGCCATTTATGAAGATTGGGTACGGTGGATGCAGAAAGAGCATATTCCGGATGTAATGGCAACCGGTTGTTTTGAGAAGTTTCAGTTCACACGGGTGTTGGATACTGACGAGGAAGACGGACCGACTTTTGCCACGCAATATTATGCGCCGAGCCAGGAGGCCTATGAAAACTACATTACCTATTACAGCCAGGAAATGCGGAAAAAATCGCTTGACAAGTGGGGGAATTCATTTGTTGCATTCCGTAGCCTGATGGAAGTAATTGCATGATTGTGGAAAAGAAAACAGGGACGGATTGTATGCATTTTCTCAAAAGCAAATTGCCGAAACCTGCGCCCCTGTTGCATTTCAGGGCATTATGCTTCGAAACCCTTGTGGCACAAGGGTTTCGAAGCGTTGTTTGAGCAATGAATCGTTGTCCGCCCTAATACGATTTTCCGCTGAAACGCTTGCCACGCCTGCATTTCGGCAAAAATAATGTTGATAACTATCATTCTTTTTCACTTTGCTGCGCCTCTATATTTGTTGCAGACAATTAAAAACCATTTTTATGAACAAAGCTGATTTGATTGCAAAGATTGCCGAAGATGCCGGTATTACTAAAACACAGGCTGGCGGTGCACTGGATTCTTTTGTGGAAGCTATCACTAAAACACTGAAAAAAGGTGACAAAGTAACCCTGGTTGGTTTCGGTACTTTTTCTGTGTCTAAGCGTGCTGCCCGCACTGGACGCAACCCCCAAACTGGTGAAACCATCAAAATCAAAGCCAAGAAGGTTGCCCGTTTCAAAGCCGGCAAAGAACTTTCTGAGAAAATCTAACGATGGCGCTAAGCCAAGAGAGCAGGGTGTGTTTCGCGCCCTGCTTTTTTATTTGGGGTATACACAGCTATATTTGCGGTTCAAAAAAAATTTATTATGGGAAGAGGAGATAAGAAAACCAAGAAGGGCAAAATTTTCAAAAGCTCTTTTGGAAAGTCGCGTCCTGCAAGGCCTGCAAAAGCAAAACCTGCTGCTGCGCCTACTGAGAAAAAAGAAGCATGAAATGATTAAGTGATTGAAATGATAATGCGCAACTGCTATTGACTACAATAGTGGTTGCGCATTTTTATGGATGCCCGGGTTATGTTTAGTTTACCAACGTTCCTACATTTTCGCCCAGCAGCACTTTCCTGAGATTGCCGGGAGTATTCATATCGAATACAATGATGGGCAGGTTGTTTTCCATGCACAGCGTAAAGGCCGTCATGTCCATTACACGCAGGTTTTTGCTGATGCATTCCTTGTACGAAATGTTTTCATATTTGGTAGCTGTCGGGTCTTTTTCAGGGTCGGCGGTATAGATGCCATCAACACGGGTTCCTTTTAGTATCACTTCGGCTTTTATTTCAATGGCCCTCAACGAGCCTGCAGTGTCCGTTGTGAAATAAGGATTGCCTGTGCCTGCTCCAAAAATGACCACCCTTCCTTTTTCTAAATGGCGCATGGCCCTGCGGCGAATGTATGGTTCGGCCACCGCTTCCATTTTAATGGCGCTTTGCAGTCGTGTAAATACGCCCTGCCGCTCCAATGCGCTCTGTACTGCCATGCCATTAATTACGGTAGCCAGCATGCCCATATAATCGCCCTGGGCCCTTTCGATACCCGTTTCAGCTTCGTTCATGCCACGGTAGAAGTTGCCACCGCCAATTACCACAGCAACTTCCACACCCAGGTCGGTTATGGTTTTTATGTCGGCGGCATACTGCGAAAGCACTTCGGGGTCGAGCCCGAAAGCGTTGTTGCCCATAAGTGATTCACCCGAAAGTTTGAGCAATACGCGTTTGTATTTTGGCTGCATGGATAGGTAGGTTTGCGGGCAAATATCTGTGTTTGGCGTTAGAATGTTGCAGGAAATAGTTTACTGAATTCATTGCAACCTTACCCAAAACGCGAATAGCCGACAGCAACTACTGATACACTCGTACATAATCAACTTCCATGGCAGCTTTTCTGAAAGCAGGGTCGACAGCGCCAGCAAAATTTCCTCCTACTGCAACATTCAGCAGCAGGAAAAAATCGTGGTTGAAAGGAATGGCCGAACTATTTTGGACAGTGTGATAATTTTTTCCATCCACAAAAATCCTGATTGATTCGGGCGACCACTCAACGCTGTAAACATGAAACGCGGTGCTTGCATTTTCAATCATGGTTGTTTTTCCATCGGCGTTGTCACCGCTATGTCCGGGATAGTGAAGGGTGCCAAATATTTTGTTTAGTTCCCTGCCACGATGCTCCATGATGTCAATTTCGCCGCAGGCCGGCCAGCCGGCTTTTTCAATATTGCTGCCCAGCATCCAGATAGCGGGCCATGTGCCGGCAGGAGCAGGAACTTTAGCCCTCACTTCCACCCTGCCATAAGTGAATGCAAATTTGCCTTTTGAAATCATGCGTGCAGATGTGTATTCCCTGCCATCAAACTTTTCCTTCATGGCAATGATGTGCAGCATACCATCCTTAATTACAGCATTTTCTTTCCGGTTGGTGTAATATTCCAACTCGTTGTTTCCCCAGCCGCAATTCTGCGGACAACCATTTCCTATTTCAAATATCCACCTGCTGCTGTCAGGAGTGCCGGGTTTGTCAAATTCATCGGCCCAAATTAGTTTTTGGTAGCGTGATTGTGCGCTTGTTGTGAAACATGCAAGCACAAGAACGATTGCCACCCATTGCCATTTGCAAAATTTCATTGCTTTGAGTTTTGTTTGTTCTAGTTGTGAGAAAGAATCCTTATAAGCGTATGCATGCAAGATTTTAGCGACAGTAAGCCATGCATCCATAATTGAAACGCCACTTTATCAGCCCGTGTTCATCTATTGTGGATGAACGATGATGCAGATTGCAGTCAATACACTCTAAATACTACTTCATACTACTACAAGGTTTACTTGTACACCCTTACATAATCCACTTCCATTGTTCCGCTTGTGAACGCAGGGTCAACAGGGCCAGCAAAAGTGCCGCCTATAGCTACATTCAGCAGTAGGAAGAAGTCCTGGTTGAAGGGTAGGTTTCCGTTGTTGTTTACACTGTGGTAAACGATACCGTCTACCGCTATGTTGATGGATGTAGCGGTCCATTCCAAAGTATAGATATGAAATTCTGTTGTTGCGTTCGTGATAAATTTGGAACTGCCATCGGCACTGCCACCTGAGCGTCCGGGATAATGCAGTGTGCCAAATATCCGGTTGAGTTCGCTGCCGCGGTGTTCCATAATATCGATTTCGCCACAGTTCGGCCATCCCGCTGAACTGATGTTGCTGCCCAACATCCAAGTGGCCGGCCAGGTACCCACACCTGCAGGAAGCTTAGCCCTAATCTCCACACGACCATATTTGAATGAGAATTTGCCTTTCGACAAAAGCCTGGCCGATGTGTAATTACTGCCGTTGTAGTTTTCTTTCAAAGCAGTAATTTTCAATACGCCATTTTGAACACTTGAATTGACAGGCCTGTTGGTATAATACTGCAGTTCATTGTTGCCCCAACCGCCAGCGCCTATGTCGTAGCCCCACTTTGTTGCATCGGGTGCGCCATCCACATTAAACTCATCGGACCAATATACAGATGGAGCTGCTCCACTAACCGTTACGGTTACCGATGTATCCTTTTTGATAGTGCCACCAGTACTGCTGGTAGCTGTGGCAATTACCTTGTAGGTATTGGTACCTGCGAGTGTATACTGGTAGGTGATGATACCACTTGGCACAGTTTTTATATCGCCATTGCCAAACTCGAAAACATAAGATGCTGCGTTATCTGCCTTTGCTGTAAAATCAACCTTGCCGCTTCCATCGGTTGCAGGCACAGCGGTTATTACCAGGTTTGCAGGGTATGTTACTGCAGGGCCATCTAAGCTATCCTTATTGCATGCTGCAAAAAGCACGGTTGTAAGGGTGATGATTATGATGATGCTGAATTTTTTCATACAGATAATTATTTTGCTTTCAGTTTTTGATACCATGCATTTCCATCAATACCAATGTTGCGCAGTGTCACATTTGTAGCTGAAATGGTTAGGATTTCATAAGTGTTTCCGCCGGTTCCAAAATTCACCAAACCATTGCCGGGCACTACAAATTGAATGCGGGTAGAGTTGCTGGTGGTGGAGTTGGAGGTGGCATCCATGAAAGCCAGTTTCTTGTTTTCTGTGCTTGTAATGTCAGCGCATTTTTCTCCATCGGCCTGTCCATAATAGGCTGCAGCAGCGCCAATAATGAACGACTGTCCTTTGTTGTCGAGTTTCATTAAGATGTTGTTGCTGGCATCTTTTGAAAAGGTGATTTCATCATCGTATGCGCATGCCGCCCTGCTGTTTGGATCAGCTGCATACCAGATGGGTGAGAATGCATCGGACGGACCTACTCCAAAATGGCCCGATGCATCCTTGTCGCACACCCATGTCTTGGATGAACCGTTAGTGAGAAACTGCACAATGTTGGCCGGAATTTCAAACGCAACAAATACAGTGATCTTTTTGCTGATGGTGGATGTAATTCCACCAGTACCCACTGCATTTACAGTGATGGTATAATCGGCTGTGCCCGGATTTGTGTATTTGTAATTAATAGTACCCGATGGCAGCATTTGTGTTTTGCCATCGCCGAAATCAATTTTGTAGGTAATCACATTGCTTGCAACAGCAGTAATGGCCACCTTGCCCGAACCATCGCCGTAGGGATTGGCAGTGCTTACACCTGCTACAGTTGCTGTAAGGGTAAGGCCCGATGGTGTTTTCATGTCGCCAAAGGAATACTGTTCCTTTTCGCAACTGGTAAACCCAATTGCAACAAGCAAAATGAGTATGGCTGATTTTATATTCTTAATCATGATTGCTGGATTTTTTGAAGATTAGTTTTGCGAAATATCATCAAAGAGGAAAGTGAAATTGGCGGAACCATCGCCTGCAGTACCATTGTCGAAAATGATGACTACTTTTTGATAGCTCTTGGCGGTGTTGATGGCGCTATAGTCAAACGTGAGTTCTTCCCATGCGTTGGCTTTGGTAGTGCTTACTTCTTTTTCATAGCTGATGCCACCATCAGTAAGGTTCTCCACTTTCAACAACACTTTGGCACCCACCCTCGGTGAGAATACTTTCATCTTCATTATTTTCTTCGACGAAAAGTCTATTGGAGCTGCAAGAGCAATGTAACTGCCACCCCATGTCTGTCCTGCGTTTTTCACCATCTTCACCACCTTGCCACTTGTGTTTATGCCAGATGATTGAGGGTTGGTAATAAGGGAAGTGCTACCGCCATCAAAATCTGTGAAGGCATAGTTGAGTGTAGTGCTTTCAAATGTGAGTGGCAATTGCAAAACCTCAGCGCCGGAAGTCATTTGGATATCGTCGAAGAAATATTCGGCACCGGTACCACTGTTGCCAAAATCGAAAAACACTACAAGTCTTTGATAAGTGTTGGCGAAGTTGGCGCCTGAAAAATCGTAGGTCAAATCTTCCCAGGCATTTGCCTTGGTGTTGATGGCATCTACTTCAAAATTCTTGCTTGCATCTGCCAGGTTTTCCAGTTTCATTTTTACGGTGATGCCTGATTTTGGTGCCCACACTTTCATCTTTATTTTCTTCATCGAAGAGAAATCAATTGGGTTCGACAATTCAAGAAATGAACCAGCCCAAACTTCTGCTCCATTATTCTTCAATGTGCGGCCCACTTTGGCGCTTCCATTGTTTGCATCTATGTGAGGATTGCTTACCACTGAACTTGCGGCATTTCCAAAATCGGTGAAGGTGTATTTCACAGCAGTTTCCTCAAAAGTGATAGGCATTTTCAACTGTGTATTGGGCATGGAATTGGAAAGCCTGATATCATCAAAAAGGAAAGTGAAATTGGCGGAACCATCGCCCATAGTGCCTAAGTCAAAAATGAGCACGATGTGGTGATATGCATTTGCCGTATTAACTCCGCTGTAATCAAATGCAAGGTCTTCCCATTCATTGGCTACGGTGGTGGCCACTTCTTTTTCATAACTTTTGCTGGCATCAGTGGCATTCTCCACTTTCAGCAACACTTTAGCGCCAACTCTCGGAGAAAACACTTTCATCCTGAATACTTTGTTGGCCGAAAAATCTATTGGACCACCAAGGCCAATCCAGCTTCCACCCCAAACCTGTCCTGCGCTTTTCACCATTTTAGCCACCTTGGTACTGGTGTTGAGGCCGTTTGCTTGTGGATTATTTATCAGCGTTACTGCCCCACCATCAAAATTGTTCCAGACATAATTCTGCGTGGTAGATTCAAACGTGAGCGGCAGTAATACCGGGTCGACAATGGTGACTGTTTTGGTGATTTGCGACGTAGCGGCACCACCACTAAGTGCAACTATTTTCACGGTGTAAGTGCCAACAGCAGCGTAGGTATGGCTTACCGTTTCTCCTTCAAGAAAAGAAACCGGAATTTCGTTGGTACCACCATCACCGAAATACACTTTGAACAAGGTTTCGTAAAGAGCTTTTGCCGAAACGTTTACTTTAAAGTTGTTGGTTGGATCAATGGTCACAGTTGCTTCAAGATTTTGCGGCGCTTTGAATGAAACAGTGAGTTTTTGTGTTGCTTCTGTTTTCTGGCCTGCAATATTGTATGCAACAAGTTTTACTGTGTATTCACCTTCTTTATAGGTGTGTTTTGTGTTGCCACCGGCATCCACTTTGGCGGGAGCAGTAGTGCCATCGCCATAATACACTTCATAATACACACCACCTTCTCCATTAGGAGTAATGGTTACAAGCCCTGTGTTGTCCTGCGTGATGTCGAACATGGCAGAGAGCTTATCTGCAGCAGCGGCAGTTTTCACAAAGGAAGTATCATCGTATACCTCTTTTTTGCAGCCCAAAGCAACCGTCATTGCCAGCGCAATTACTGCGATATATTTCAATAGATTCATGATTGTTGTTTTTTAAATGAGTGAATTAATATCCCGGGTTTTGTTTAAGCCCGGAGATGTCCACTTCCTGTTGAGGTATGGGAAACACTTCATTTTTGCCTGCTACAAATCCTGTTATTTTCGAAGCTGCCTGGCCCGTTCTCACCAGGTCGAAAAAGCGGTCGCCTTCCATAGCCAGTTCCAGCCTGCGTTCGTCCCAGATGGCTTTCTTCAGTGCATCACCTGTGGAGGTGATGTTATGCAGCACATCGCCAAATGCACGTTGCCTTACACGGTTCAGGTAGGTTTGCGCTTTGCTGTCGTTGGGTGTTGTAGCCCTGTTGTTAGCTTCTGCAGCCATCAGCAATACATCGGCATACCTGATGGTTCTATAGTTGTTGAGGTAGTTGAGTTCCACCTGGCCTGAGGTCTCTCCTTTGCGTGGCAAATACTTCTGGTTGTAAAGTCCAGTGTTCTTGTACGGGGCAACTAAATACGTGATGTTGAAGCCGGGATTGGCAGCCTTGTAGGCTTCGATATCCAGTACGGTTACATCTTTTCTTTTGTCGCCTGAACCATATGCATCAGCCAAGTTTTTGGTTGGCAAATTGGTGCTCCACCCTTGTCCATATGGGCTGGTACCAGTGAGGTTGCGAATGCCGCATACCTGCACGCCAAGGTTACCTTGACCGCGGCCCGGGTTCGACCAGTCGTAGTAAGGACTCAAATTGGAGTATTGAATTTCGAATACTGATTCGGAGCCATTTTCGCCTGACTGCAGGAAGATGCTGCCGAAGTTGGTGACCAGGCTGAAGGGACCGTTCACTACATTTTCCAACATGGCTGCTGCTGCATCAAATTTGTTTTCATAGAGGTACACTTTGCCCAATAATGCCTGTGCAGCATATTTGGTAATTCTTCCTTTCTGAATGTTGGTGATGGGAAGTACACCAATGGCTTTGTTGAGGTCGGCTTCTATTTGCTTATACACATCGGCCTTGGGGCTGCGCTGCAGGGTTCTTGAATCGGAGGCAGTCAGTCGCTTGTCCACAAAAAGTGGAACATCGCCAAAAAATCTTACGAGTTCGAAGTAGTAGTATGCCCTTAGGAAATATACTTCGCCGTACAGTGCATCTTTTCCCGGGAAATCAAGTTTGCTTTTGTTCTCTTCGAGATAATTGGCACGGTTGATGCCTTCGTAGCAAGATTTCCAGCACTCAGTGAGGTAGCTGTTGTTGGGCACTATCTGGTAGTCGTCTATTTGCTGAAATCCGATCTGGTCGGTTGCATTTTCGCCACCCGATACTGAGTTGTCAGAAGCCACATCACCGATCACCGTGTTGGCCCAAAGCCACTGCAGTGGTGAGTAGGTGCCCACTACCATTTTCTGGTAGTCATCGGAAGTTTTGAAATAGTCGTCTGCGGTTATCTGGTAGTCTTCGTGCGGGTTATAGTCAACAAACTTTTTGCAGGCTGTGGCCAACATTACCACTACTGCCATGCTTAGGATATATCTGGTATTTTTCATGTCGTGTAGTTTTTGCTGGTTAAAATTTCAGGTCGAGGCCCATGGAATATGTTCTTGCCTGTGGGTATGCGCCGCGGTCAACGCCGGTATCAAAAATGCCGCCGGCTATTTCGGGGTCGTAACCTGAGTATTTGGTGAAGGTGTAAGCGTTTTTCACCTGTGCATATACACGCACTTTAGAGAATACATTTTTGAAAACTGATGCAGGAATGGTATAACCCAATTGCAGGTCTTTAATCTTTACGAACGAACCATCTTCAACATAGCGGTCCGATGCCCGGGTGTTGCCATTGCCATCCACAAAAGTATATCGCGGATTCCTGGCATCATTGGTGCTGCCTTCGCCGGTCCAGCGGGCCAGCACACCGCGGTATTTGTTGGTCATGGCCAGGTTGCGTTCGTAAGCACGATAAATGTCGTTGCCTACTGAAGCATATACAAAGGAGCTGAAATCAAAACCTTTGTACTCCAGCGAAAGGCCCCAGCCCATGGTGAAATCGGGGAATGGATTGCCAATTTGTGTGCGGTCGTTTGCATCAATAATCTTGTCACCATTTACATCTACATACCTGATGTCGCCGGGCTGTGCGTTGGGCTGTTGTGCCCATGCATTCACTTCGGCCTGGTTTTGGAACAATCCATCAGTTTTATACCCGTAGAAATACCCCGGGGTATATCCTTTTTCAAACCTCGTTACACTTTGTGATGGAATGCCATAGGTTCCGCCGGTGATAAGACCATTATTGGTTTCTGTTACCAGGTTTTTGGCTGTAGTAAATGTGATGTTAGTATTGAATTTGAAATTCTTTCCAAACACATCATTATAGCCTAGGTTCATGTCGAAACCGGTGGTTTTGGTAGTGCCGATGTTGGCTGCAGGAGCAGCAGCAGTTCCGAGATAAAGCGACAGCGTTGGTGTAAACAATAAGCCGCTAATGTTTTTCTGGAAATAATCGGCAGTAAGTGAAAACTTGTTTTTGTAAAAACGCAAATCAAACCCGGCATTCAGCTGTGCCTGCTTTTCCCATCCTAAATCATCGTTTTTGAAGGATGCAATGGTGGCGCCAATGGAAGTGGGTTCATTGCCAAAAGTGTAGCCTGCATTCTGGCCAAGATTATACACGTAAACATCGGTGGAAATGCGCTGGTATTGGGGGTTTACGTTTTCGTTACCCGTTGAACCATAGCTTCCCCTGAGTTTTAAATAGTTGAAGAATTTTGATTTATAGAATTCTTCGTTCGACACCACCCAGCCGAGTGAGCCTGCATAAAAGTTGGCAAACTTGTTGTTGGCGCCAAAGGCATAGGAGCCGTCGCGGCGGGCAGAGAAGGAAGCGAGATACTTGTCCTGGTAGTCGTAGTTCAGACGTCCGAAGTAGGACATATTTCTGCGTTCATATTGGTAGCTTCCAAGGCTGATGCCTGAGTTGGGAGCAGTACCTGTAGCAGCCGAAATATCGGCAAACTCCCATGAATTGAAGGGCACATCCTGGCGGGAGCCGTTGATGTTGTTGCCGGTAATTTTAGCCTGCGAATAGCCAAGCACCGCATCAAAATGGTGGTCTTCTTTTATGCGGAAACTATAGTTGCCAAAGGTTTCAAAAGTATAGTTGAAGTAATTAGTCTTGTACTCGTATACGCTATTGTGTGCCCCGGTTTTGGGTGTGCCATCGGCATTAAGCGTTGAGTTGATGTGAGCAGAGCCGTAGTAAGAAAGTGGAGTGAAGCTTTTGCCGGTTACATCGGTATTCGTGTATCCAAACCGTGCAGTCACTTTCAGGTTTTTCAGGATGTCGTACTGCATCTCCATTTTGCCGTACAGCTTATTTGTAGTGCTTTTGTTATGGGTGTCATCCAGCTGGGTGAGCGGGTTGAAGATTTCTGAAAGGATGTTGTTGCTTACAGAATATTTGCCGTAGGTGTTGGGAATGCCGTTGTAAACAGGCGAAGTGGGGTCGAAATTGAGCGCATTGGAAATAACGCTGTTGATAGCGTTTTCTGAAACACCGGCGCCTTTAATATTGGCGTAGCTGGTGTTTAGGAGGAACTTTAGTTTTTTGGTCAGGTCAAAATTGAGGTTGGCCGTTCCGTTGATGCGGTCGAAATGCGATTTGTTGCCGCCGCCAACAATGCCATCCTGGCCAAGATACCCGCCACCGAGGTAATAGGTCATTTTTTCGCTGCCGCCTTTGGCGGTTATGTTGTGCGATTGGATGGGAGCTGTTTTGAATATCTGGTCCTGCCAGTTAGTGCCTACACCAAGGTTTGAGATATCAGGGAAAATGACTGCACCACCCGAGGCCACGCTGCCTTCATTTACAATGGCTGCATATTCAGTTGCATTCAATACACCAATGGTGTTCATCACTTGCTGCACACCATAGTTGCTACTGATGGTATATTCTGTTTTTTGGTTTTTGCGACCATTTTTTGTGGTCACCACGATCACGCCATTGCCACCTTTCACTCCATAAATGGCTGTGGCAGCCGCGTCCTTCAGCACGTTTATCGATTCAATGTCGGCGGCATTAATAGAGTTGAGGTCATCCAGCGTTTGGATGGCGCCATCAACAACTACAACAGGGTCGGTGCCGGTGTAAGAGGGGATACCCCTGATAAGCACTGTGGGTTTCGCTCCCGGCGAACCCGATGAAATAACAGTTACGCCTGAAGCACGGCCCTGCAGGGCTTCTTCGGTACGAACCGGGCGGAGCTTTTCAATCTCAGCTCCCTTAATGGTGGCAATTGCCCCGGATACCTTTGTTATTTTTTGTACACCGTAGCCCACCACAACTACCTCGTCCATGCTTTTGGAAACTTCTTCCATCTTAATGTCGAGTTTGTCGGCGTTGGTTACCTGCTGCCGTACCATGCCCATTCCCGTGTAGGTGAACACCAATGTACTGCCTTTGGATACTGTAATGGTGAATTCCCCCTGGGCGTTGGTGATGGTGGAATTCTTGGTGCCTTCGATGGAGACTGTTGCCCCTACAAGCGGTTCATTGGTGCTTCTGCTTCGTACGAGCCCGGAGATGGTAAGGCTTTGGGATACAGCCTGGGTAACGAAACATACTGCAAGAATGGCCAGCCATAGCTGGCGCAGATGCATTTTCATAAGCTATCGTTTTGATGTTGATGAATACTGACTAAATCAGGAGTGTAAAGATTGTCTATAACCACTACAAGCATAAAATTGTTCGGCTCTTCATTACTACATCATGAACTTTAAATGCCCAATATTGTTGAGTTTGGACTACATCAATACTACATCAGTTTGTTTATCGCTACTTTCACAACTACGATTGAATGCCAGATGAAAAAATTGCTGATTATTTTATCATTGCCATTGTCGGCATTTTGCCAGAATACTATAGGCATTCCTGAAATAGTGAATTTCTCCAAACAGGAATACAAAGCAGGCCTGCAGAGCTGGGACTTTACACAGGACAAAAACGGGGTGATTTATGCTGCTAACAACGAAGGGTTGTTGAGCTATGATGGCCGCAACTGGAGACTTTACCCTTTGCCCAACAAGACAATTGTACGTTCGGTGGCCATTGGTCCGGATGCAATGATTTACGTTGGCGGCCAGGACGAGATTGGGTACTTCTCACCCGACAAAAACGGCCGGTTGCAATACCATAGCATGGTAGGGCTGATTGCTCCTAAAGATCGGTCGTTTGGTGATGTCTGGGATATTGTGCCTTACCAAAATGAGATTTATTTCAGATCAGCTACAAAGATTTTTAAGTGTTCCCACGAAACAGCCCTGGCATTCAAGGCCCCACTCGAATGGTCGTACCTGGGGATTTGTAATGGGCAGCTTTATGCTCACGATTACCAATCGGGCCTGCTGCGCTTTGAAAATGATGTGTGGATGCCAGCAACCGAAAAAAACGAATTGCCAGCCAAAGCTGGTATTACAGGCATTGTCAAAGCCGGAAATGAAAGTGCTTTGATAACCACCCTGAAAAATGGGCTGTACCTGATGTCGGGGCAAGGCATTCATTCGCTGAATTCGGCCAACAATCAACTTTTCCAAAATGAAAGGGTATATGCAGCTACTACGGTTGACGAGCACTCCATTGCGCTGGCTACCAACAATGGGGGCGTTTACATTACCGACTTAAGCGGAAATATTATCCAGCGGTTTTCAAAAAGAGAGGGATTGCAGAACAACAATGTGCTCAGCATTTTCCTTGACAGCCAGAAAAACCTCTGGCTGGGGCTGGATAATGGCATCGACCTGGTGGAATACAACAGCGCCATTAAACAGATCAATCCATTGTTGCAAGATGGGTCGGGCTACACTGCCATTGTTCACAACCAACAATTATACCTTGGCACTTCAACCGGATTGTACAGGGTGCCCTTGCAATCGGTAGAGGATCTCAGCTTCAGCAAGGGCGATTTTTCGCTGGTAAGCAATTCCCAGGGGCAAACATGGGGGTTGGCTTCCATCAACAACCAATTGCTTTTGGGCCACCACGATGGCGCATTTGTGGTGAATGGCAATACTGCAAAGCCTATATCATCAGTGGCGGGCTTCTGGAATTTTTTGCCGTTATCCTCCACTTTTCCAACACCGCAAATAGTTGCCGGCAATTACAAAGGGCTCTACTATTTTGATTGCATCAACCAGCAGTTTGTTCAGTCGGGCGTGCTTCCCGGTTTTGTTGAATCATCCCGGTTTGTGGCTATCGACCGGTACGAGAACATTTGGGTCTCACATCCTTATCACGGGGTATACCGCATTGCCAGGAAAGGTGGCGAAAAACAGGTTGAGTTGTACACCAACAAAAATGGCCTGCCCTCTGCGCTCAATAATCACGTATACAAAATAAGAAGTGAAGTGGTGGTGGCAACAGAGAATGGTGTTTACCTCTACAATGAAAAAGCTGACAGGTTCGAACCTTCGCCTTTGTATGAAAAACTTCTGGGCAATCAAAGTATCCGTTACCTCAAAGAAGATCTGTCGGGCAACATTTGGTTCATACATGAAAAAACATTAGGTGTAATTGATTTTTCGGGGAAGGAACCCACAGTGATTTACCTGCCGGAACTGCGCAACAAAATGTTGAGTGGTTTTGAGTGCATTTACCCGGTTGATGCAAAAAATATTTTCCTGGGTGGCGAAAAGGGTTTCTACCTCATCAACTACGACAAATACAAAAAGACGAACCCCAAAATGCAGGTACAGGTTCGACTGGTTCGCATCATTAATAAAACCGACAGCCTGTTGTTTGGCGGTTATTTTAAAAATGTAAATGAGCCCCAGCTTCAGGAAAAAGAAAGCATACAGAAACTGAGTTATGATTGGAAGACCATCCATTTAGAATATTCATCCACTTTGTTCAGCCACCAGGCGAATATTGAATACAGCTACCGTTTGCGTGGTTTCGATGACAACTGGTCGGAGTGGTCAGCCCGGGCAGAAAAAGAATTCAACAATCTGCACGCCGGCCATTACACATTTGAAGTAAAAGCACGAACAAACCTCGGAAGCGAATCTGAGGTTTCGGCTTATTCATTTGTAATACTGCCACCCTGGTACCAGACTATATGGACGAATGTGGTGTACCTGCTTTTGTTTGCAGGCGGCTTGTACTTGTTGTACCGTTGGCAAAAGAAAAAATTTGAGCTCCAGCAGGCAAAATATGAAGAAGAACAGAAGCGCCTCATTTACATACATGAACTGGAATTGAATAAGGCAGAGAGTGAACTTGTAACGTTGCGCAACGAAAAGCTTGAAGCTGAAATCAATTTCAAAAATTCCGAGTTGGCATCCTCCGCCATGCATCTTTTTAAGAAAGGTGAATTGCTGACCAAGGTAAAAACCGGCATTGCACAGGTGATGAAGCAGCTCGACAACCAACATGCTATTGCTGAATTGAAGAAGATGGTGAAGACACTGAGCGAAGATGATAACATGGATAAGGAATGGGAGAATTTCTCCAGGCATTTCGATAAAGTGCACAGCGATTTTGTAACAAGCCTTAAGGAGAAACATCCCACCATCACCGGCAATGAACTAAAACTTTCTGCTTACCTGCGTATGAACCTTTCTACCAAAGAAATTGCCCAACTGATGAACATCTCGGTAAGAGGTGTGGAAATAAGCCGGTACAGGCTGCGCAAGAAACTGGGTATTGGCAGCGATGTAAGCCTGTTTGACTACCTCATAAACCTGAGCAATGAAAACAAAGCAGAATAAATATTCAGCTTGCATGCTGTTTTGTACTTGCTTTCCCATTGCAATGATTCTGTGACAGTATCTCGGTTGCATATCAGCAATTTGTTTGCAATTGCAGCGGCTATTTCAGGTATGCAGGCAACACCGATTAGCATGGCCATCCAATGTCTTATTCTGAACAATACATTATCTATGCAGGCATGTTGGGGAAACCACTGCCTTGCTGCAGCTATTCAGGGCACCTTTTTAGGTGTCTGATGTGTTGTTCATTTTTTTGCTGGCAGCAGTACTAGTAATTTGAACAAACGACAACAAACTTCAAACTGTTCAATAATCAATCACCTGCTCTTCAATGGTGGCGGGCATTTCGCGCCATTCATACACCTGGTTGCGCAACTGCGGTTCAAAACCTGCTTCACGTATGGCATCCTGTATGGTTTTGAAAGTGAAGCGATGCGGCGCACCTGCGGCACTCACCACATTTTCCTCCAACATGATGCTGCCAAAATCGTTGGCGCCTGCATGCAGGCACACCTGTGCTACGCTCTTTCCTACGGTAAGCCAGCTTGCCTGTATGTTAGTGATATTAGGAAGGAAGATGCGGCTGATGGCAATGGTGCGTATGTATTCTTCGGTGGTAGTAAGGTTGTGGACGCCGCGAATGCGTGCCAGCAAAGTGTCCACATCCTGGAAGGTCCATGGAATGAAGGCAGTGAAGCCATAAGTACCTTCCGGTTTCTTCGCCTGTACTGCCCTTATTTTTTCCAGGTGTTCAAATCGTTCACGAAGCGTTTCCACATGGCCAAACATCATAGTGGCGCTGGTGGGCAGGTTCAGTTTGTGAGCTTCATGCATTACATCCAGCCACTCCTGTGCACCACATTTGCCTTTGCTGATAAGCCTTCGAACCCGGTCGACAAGGATCTCGGCACCAGCACCGGGCAGACTTGCCATGCCGGCATCCTTCAATGCATTCAGCACTTCGGCATGGGTGCTTTTTTCCAACTTGGTTATATGGGCTACCTCAGGAGGCCCTAATGCATGCAGCCTGATGTCGGGAAACTCAGCTTTGATTGCTCTGAAAGTATCCACGTAAAACTGTAAACCTAATTCAGGGTGATGGCCGCCCTGCAGTAGAAGTTGGTCGCCACCCCAGCGGATGGTTTCGCTGGTTTTGCGGCGGTAGGTGTCCATGTCGGTAATGTAGGCCTCGGCATGGCCGGGTATCCGGTAGAAATTGCAAAACTTGCAGTTGGCAATGCACACGTTGGTCGTATTCACATTGCGGTCTATTTGCCAGGTCACTTTTCCGTGCGGCACTTTTTGTTTGCGAAGCGTATCAGCTACAGCCATCAATTCGGCGAGCGGAGCATGCTCAAAAAGAAACATACCCTCCTCAATCCTCAGAAATTCTGACCGAAGGGCCTTATCGTACAATTGTTGTAATTCCATAGTAGAAGTAGTAACAATAATCCCTTGCGGGGGTTGTAATGTAAAAACAAAAGAAGCGCAAAAATAGGAGCCTTGGAACAATTAGATGGACGGCATGCGCAATACCTTGGGAATGAGGTAAATTGTGAAAGAATGAGCACTATGCAATTATTGGGTTGGCCGCCAAAGAAACTGTTGGTTATTACTGCAGTTATTAATGGGCTTTTGTTTTGTACAACCACTGTGAGAGGACAGGAATTGTTTTCACAGGGTTCGGCACGTTACATCACCGAATTCCAGTTTGACATGCTTACAGGCGGCGTAGTGGTACTCAAAGGTGCATTGGACAACTACAGCGATTCGCTCAACTTCATTCTCGATACCGGCAGCGGCGGCATTTCGCTCGATAGTGCTACAGTGGCAAGGCTGCAGATTCCTACCACGCACAGCAACCGAACCATCAGGGGTATAGCCGGCGTGAAAACTGTTGATTTTGCCAATAACCACACCCTGCGTTTGCATGGCCTCGATGTGGACAGCCTCAATTTTCACATCAATGATTATGATTTGCTCACTTCGGTCTATGGCGTAAAAGTGGATGGAATTATAGGCTATAGTTTTTTGCGGAGATATATGTTGATGATAGATTACGACACCAAAACCATCAAGGTATATCATCCTGGCGATTACAAATACCCGCATGGTGGCTACCTGATGCGACCAGCCATAGCAGGGCTGCCTATGCAAATGGCCACAGTGGCTGACAGCAGGTCCATATTTGCCAGGTTTTACCTGGATACAGGTGCTGGTCTCAACCTGCTTCTTTCCAATGAATTCGTCAACGATAGCACTTTGTTTAAAAAGGGAAAGCGCAGGTACCCAACCATCGCTGAAGGCCTCGGAGGAAAAGCAGAGATGGATATGGTGGTGATGAAGACATTCAAACTTGGCCGCTTCAAGTTTCGCAATGTTCCGGTCTATTTATTCAACGATGAATTCAATGTCACTTCCTACCCTTTTTTGGGTGGCCTCATTGGCAACGATATCCTTCGCAGGTTCAACGTAGTGCTCAATTATCCAAGGGCTGAAATTCACCTGCTTCCTAATACGCACTACCGCGATGATTTTGACTACTCCTATACCGGGCTGGGGCTGTATTCAATCAACGGAACTATTGCTATTTCTGATGTTATTCCCGGTTCACCTGCCGATGAAGCAGGGCTCAAAGTGGGCGATACCATTGTGGCTATTGACAACAGCCTCGGCAGCAATATGCAGGCCTATCGCAACGTACTGCAGGAATCGGGCAAAAAGGTAAAAATGATTGTGCTGCGCAATGGGCTCCTTTTGCAGAAAACCATGGCCATCAAGCGTATCAGGTCCTAAACGATTTGAAGGTTGCTGCTGGCGTTTTGCACCTTGGCAGAATCATTTTATCGCTTCCTTGTTCCTTGTTTACCGGTACTTGTTTCTTGTTGAAAATAGGATTCTCATCAGTCAAAATGTTGTGCCTTCTCCTTCCCTAACTTCGCTGCCCTATGATTCAATATGAAATTTTCAGACTCGAAAATGGATTGACCGTAATGGTGCACCCGGATTTCAGCACGCCGATGGCGGTGGTGAATGTGATGTACGATGTCGGAGCCCGCGATGAGGATCCTAACCGGACAGGCTTTGCGCATTTGTTTGAACACCTCATGTTTGGCGGCAGCCTCCACATTCCTGAATATGATGAACCGCTGCAAATGGCCGGCGGTGAAAACAATGCCTATACCACCAACGACCTCACCAACTATTATATCCAACTTCCGGCCGAAAACCTGGAAACGGCTTTTTGGCTCGAAAGCGACAGAATGCTAAGCCTTGCTTTCAGTCCTGAAAGCCTGGAAGTGCAGCGTAAAGTGGTATGCGAAGAGTTTAAGGAACATTACATCAACAAACCCTACGGCGATGTATGGCATAAAATGCGCACCCTTGCCTATACCACACATCCTTATCAATGGATGACAATAGGGAAGGAATTGAAGCATGTTGAAGATGCACAACTTGAAGATGTAAAATCCTTTTTCTTCAAGCACTATACGCCTTCAAATGCTATACTGGTGGTGGCAGGCCCTTTAAAAGTGGAACAGGTGAAAACGCTTGTCACGAAATGGTTTGCCGACATTCCATCTGGTACAAAATATGAGCGAAATCTTCCGAAGGAGCCCAAACAACTGGCAGCCCGTACCCTTGAAGTAGAGGCCAATGTTCCGCTCGATGCTTTCTACAAAACCTGGCACACCGGCGGACGACTCGAAGCAGGCTACCATGCCACCGACCTGATCACTGAAATTTTGAGTGGTGGTGGAAGCAGTCGGTTGTTTCAGAGCCTCGTAAAGGAAAAAAGATTGTTCAGTAATATTGAATGCTACCATTTCGGAAGCATTGACCCGGGCATGATGGTGATCGAAGGCAAGTTGGTGAAAGGGGTGCACATGAAAGATGCTGAGGCAGCCGTGACTGAGGAAGTGGAAAAATTTGTGAACGAAGGGGTGGAAGAAAAGGAATTGCAGAAGGCAAAAAACAAAACCGAAAGCCTCATTGCCTTTGAAGACATGAGCCTCATGAACCGGGCCAACAACCTCGCCTTTTACCAATTGCTGGGCGATGCATCGCTGATGAATTCCGAACTGCGGAAATATGAACAGGTAACCACCGCTGAACTGCAACAAATTGCTGCAGGTATATTCAACGAAGCGAACAGTAATACTTTGTATTATTTCAGCAAGGCGAGTTAAGGGCATTATGCAACAGTTTTTCCATTTTATTTGGCTTACAATTCAGAGGTGAGCAGTTTCAAAACCTAACCAATATCACCTGTTGCGCCGTGGTGCGTGGGTAAATTTGGTATGCACTCATTGAGTATTTTCAACTGCTCAGTAAAAAGGTGTGGCAAGCATAACACCCTCAGTGCCATCTATGAAAACACCTGCATTGAAATGGCCTGTCGCAGTATGGATGTTACTGTGCAATGCATGCGACCCAACATCGCAGCCAACCCAACAAACCGTTAGAAATATTGTACAGTCGAAACAGCCTGAACCCGCACTGGGGCTGGACACTACTGACTACCAAAAGAGAATAAGGCAACTGGCAAATGGCGACAAAACAGGTCGCTGGCCGGCAAAAGCGCCACTTCCGCTTACAGGTGCTATGCTTCCATTCAAACGTGTGGTGGCTTATTATGGCAATATGTTCAGCACCAATATGGGCGTGCTCGGCGCATTGCCAAAAGAAGAAATGATGAAAGGCCTGCTGGCCGAGTGCCGCAAATGGCAGGGCACCGATACAACCACGCCTGTAGTGCCCGCACTACATTATGTTGCCGTTACTGCACAGGGTTCACCCGGCAAGGATGGCATGTACCGGCAGCGCATGCCTTTCAGCGAAATTGACAAAGTAATTGCCTGGGCAAAAGAAATTGATGGAATAGTTTTCCTGGATGTGCAAGTAGGGCACAGTTCGGTAGCGGCTGAGTTGCCAAGGCTTGAAAAGTATTTTAAAATGCCACAGGTGCACCTCGGCATTGATGCAGAGTACAGCATGAAGGGAGGTGAAGTTCCGTGCAGTAAGATTGGCACTTTTGATGCGGTCGATGTAAATGTTGCAGTAGATTATTTGCAACAGTTGGTGCAGCAGGAAAAGCTCACGCCCAAAATACTCATTGTGCACCGCTTCACGCAAAACATGATAACCAATTACAGGCAAATTAAAACCACGCCCGAAGTGCAAATAGTGGTGAATATGGATGGCTTTGGAGGAAAGGAACTCAAACTATCAAGCTATCGCAGTTATGTGTTTCGTGAGCCGGTGCAGTTCACAGGCTTCAAGCTGTTTTATAAATACGACAAACCGGTGATGTACACACCTTCAGAACTGATGAAACTCACCCCCATTCCCATTTACATTCAATACCAGTAGAGAAAGCGGCAATGAAATATCTTTTGTGGATATTGTTTCTCCTTTCAGTATTTCACCTGGCCTGCCAGGATAATGCAAATGAAAAAAAGAGGCAGCCGGTTTCGAACATTGTTCAGGGCGACAGCATGCCCACACACCCGGATTCACTGAAGCCAAAACAGTTATTACAAAATGAAATTGCAGTGCTTTGCTACCACCAGGTGCATGAACAAAAAAAGGGAGAACCTGCTTCCGCTATCACCATTTCTCCGACCCTTTTTGCGGCACAGATAAAAATGCTGCACGATAGCGGCTATAACATCCTACTGCCTGCTGATTTATATGAACATTTCACCAGCCAGAAAGCGCTGCCTGCAAAAGCAATGATGATCACTTTCGATGACAACACCGAATCGCAATACACCAATGCATTACCTGTGCTCAATCGCTATGGATACAAAGCAGTGTTTTTTGTAATGACGGTGAGCATAAACAAATCCATGTTCATGACTTCAAAGCAATTACAGGATTTATGCCAGCAAGGTCATGTGATTGGCTGCCATACCTGGGACCATCACAATGTGACAACCTACAATGGAAATGACTGGCAGTTGCAACTTGACAAACCTTTGAAGCAACTGCAGCAAATAACCGGCAGGCCTGTTGAATATTTTGCCTACCCCTATGGTGCGTGGAATGCGGCTGCAGTAGAAGAATTAAAGAAGCGAAATATAAAGTTGGCATTCATACTGCATACAAAGCAAAGTGCCACCGACCCTTTGCTCACTATGCGCAGGCTGATGGTCACCTGTAGCATGACTCCCGAAAAACTCTACACATCAATAGCGCATACATTTCACTGACAGGTGATTGCAGTTTTTTTCTGAACCATGTAAAGGGTTTCATGGAATTGCTTAGCGAGGCATTGAATAGTTCAACCAATTCTCTTTATTATTGTTCCTGTAGTTAATAGCTGCTCATATTTCGCAGCAATTGAAATATTTCGTTTGCTGTTTTCGTTTTGAACCGCGGCAATAACACACACAAAATTCAATAGGTATGATCGCAAGAATATTGTTGCTGATGGCAATGTTTACAACGGGAACTGCAGTGCATGCACAAGATGATGAAACCATGAGCACACAGCAACAGGTTACCCTTATGCAATATGCAGGTCCTGATTCCAAACCACTGGTGCCTGTGGCTATAAAAAGGAGTGCCACAACTGGTGCTGCCTTTGCTGCCAACTGGCTGGCAGGTCGCCGCAAGCAGACATTGCTCACCTATAGTTTCAATCCAAAAAGTGATAAGTATTTTGGAAAAGACAGCAGTACAATAGCCGCCGTTTTCAAAAAGGCGGAAGATGGCAGTGCCATTTTGTATTTTGAGGATGCGGAACAATGGTTTGGCGCAGAAGGCATTACCCCGGAAATAAAAGCGTTGGCTACACAATTTTTACAACTCAGCAAAAAGCCCAAATGTGCAGTATTGGTGCAATGCCTGAACGATAATAGCTGGTACGCACTTGCCAAAGGAGGCTTTGGCATACTTGATCTGAATATTTTATAATCTTTCTGCATTACCGTGAAGGCGCTGGTGTGGTTCAATTCGAATCCAGGCAGCAAGCCGTTTTTTTCATCGTCTTTCCCTTCTTGCGGCCCATGCTGATACACTACATTTGTGGCCCTCAATCCAGCGCATGATAAATAGAACAATTGCCCCCGAAATAAAGAATGCCGTCGATTTTGAATTTTCATTGAAGCCCCTGGAAAAATGGACGCTCGACAATGGAGTGGAAGTATTTGCCCTTCATGCCGGCGAAGAAGAAGTGATACAGTTGGAGTGGGTATTTTTTGCGGGCAATACATGGGAAGAAAAAAACCTGGTGGCTGCTGCCGCCAATTTCCTGGTGAAAAATGGCACCACCACACGATCGGCATTTGAAATAAACGAACACTTCGAGTTTTACGGCAGTTACCTCAATCGAAATTGCCACAACGAAACCAGCAATATCACGTTGCATGCTTTATCCAGGCACCTGAACCATTTGCTCCCTGTGGTGCAGGAACTGCTTACCGATGCAAATTTTCCCCAGGAAGAGCTCGACATTTTTGTACAGAACAGCAAGCAACGCCTGTCTGTCAATCTACAGAAATGTGATTTTGTGGCCAGTCGCGAAATTGATGTGTTGGTGTATGGAAAAAATCATCCCTATGGCCGCTACAGCACCATGGAAGATATTGATGCACTCAACCGCGAGGAAATTGCTGCCTTTTACGATAAATATTACCACCATGGTCGTTGCATCATGTTTGTTGCCGGCAAACTGCCTGCCGACCTGCAACAACAACTCAACCACTATTTTGGCCACCTGCGCCTGCAGCCTGCCTTGGTAGAACCTGCTCCTGTTTTGCCATTCAGCAATACTCCATTGCAGGACCGGCAAAAACGCATCATCAACGATGCCAATGGTGTGCAGGGAGCCATTCGCATCGCGAGGAATTTCGGCAACAGGCATCACCCCGATTTTCAGGGTGTACAGGTTTTAAATACCTTGTTGGGCGGTTTTTTTGGCAGCAGGCTCATGAGCAATATCCGCGAAGAAAAGGGATACACCTATGGCATTTACAGTGGCCTGCAAAACCATATTGAACAATCTGCATGGCTCATTAGCACCGAAGCCGGTAGGGAAGTCTGCGAAGCCACTATTGAAGAAGTATACAAGGAAATGGAAATACTGCGCAATGAACCTGTGGATGAGGAGGAACTTCTACTGGTGCGAAACTATATGCTGGGTTCGCTGCTGGGCGACCTCGATGGTCCGTTCCAGGTCATTGGTCGCTGGAAAAACTATATTCTATCAGGTGTTGATGAACGCTATTTCTACAGCGCTATCGAAAACATCAAAACCATTTCGCCACTTCGTTTGCAGGAGTTGGCTAACCAATACCTGCAGCCGGAAATGTTCTATGAATTGGTGGTGGTTTGATGTAAGCCCATCGGGCAAAAATCTTGTGAGGCGGGCCTTCATTTGAAAATGCACAACTTCCTAAATCTAAGATTCTGCTGGGTTTGTGGCGATATGTATTTCAATGGAAGTATTATTCCTATTATTCCTTTGCAATAACATATCGCAGGAGTGCAAGGCTTTGAATAACAACCATGGCACCGGAAAGCACAGTAGCCTGTTTTTATGTATTTTTCTTAGAGCTCCTTGTGCCTTCTTTGCATCTTTGTAATGAGAAACGACTTTTAAGATATGTGCTAACAACCATTGCCTATTTGAACGACATTAAACTTCTACAATCTTCTAAGTTTTATTCTGTTTCAGCATCAAAGGAAATCCGTTGCGTTATGTTTCAATAAACACTTGCATGCAATAATAGCGGCAATCTTTTTATGTGGAATTACCAGTCATTTTCTTCAGTTTCATATCATGAATTTTGATTTGGGCAGATAGTGTTCCCTTACTCCAAAATCCTGTGGTAAACAATGCAATCCCTTACACGGGTAATGAAACTGCATGTAAGATGAAAAGTAGAGTGCCGGCATATTTTCTGAAGATTCCGATTCGGGGCTATTGAATCATCCCTGTTTTTTCAGTAGCTTGAAATCCTGCTTGAAATTCATGTCCTATGAAACTACCTGCTGAAATTCATCTACTGAAACATGTTATAGTACCTCTTGCGTCTTTGACCATCACGGGCATGTGCATGGGGCAAAACGTGGGAATCGGTACCAATACACCTACAGGTCCGCTCACTTTCAACGCCAGTGCCGGCAACAAAATAGTACTGTCGGGCGATGGTAATACTTCACACTTTGGAATTGGTTTCCAAACGGGCCAATTGCAGATGTACACGGCTTCAGCAAATGATGTTATCCTTTTTGGCAGTGGTCGCAGCAGCGCGTTTTCTGAACGAATGCGTGTCATCAACAATGGTTCTGATGGTATCAATCTCTCCGGCCGTATGGTTATGAAGAATGGCACAAGCCCCCTTGATGCGAATTATGGCGCAGGGGTTTGGCTCTACAAAGCCGACAACAGTGGGCCGCTTGGTTTTATGGGTACCCAAAACAACCAAAATCTTGGTTTTTATGGTGGGTCTGCGGGTTGGGGCTTTGTGTATGATGCCGTCAACAGCCGGGTGGGCATCGGTGGTAATAGCTCGCCCAATGCACCACTGGCATTTCCCGCAACGCTTGGCAAAAAAATAACGTTGTACCCTGGCGCTACCGGCGATGTAGGCATTGGCGTTTCGGGCAACCGCCTGTACCTCTACAGCGACAACTCCAATGCTGATGTGGCTTTTGGCTATGATGCAGCGGGTGTGTTTAATGAGCGGTTCGCAGTGAAGCCGAATGGCGCCTTAGCTGTTGTAGGGAATACCGGGCAGCCTGGCCAGGTTATCACCAGCGCCGGATCGGGCAGTGCAGCCACTTGGGCTAACCTGCCCGGATTCGCCAATATTGCCAGGCAAAGTGTGGCTTCGCCAGTATTGGAAGGCAATTTCGCAGATTATGATTTGCCCGGAGTTACAGCCAATATCAGTGTAACTGCCAACACAAGAGTGGTATTCCAGTTTTCGCTTTCATTTGGCAACATTGGATGCTTCGGCTGTGGCGATAACTTAGTCAAAGGCGTGCTGAAAAAAGTGGTAGGGGGGGTGACTTCTGATGTAAGTGAAAAGAAGTTTTTTATCCCAAACGGTGCCGAATCAGATTTTGATTCAGGTCCTATTGTGGTTGATATTCAGCCCGGCGATTACTCCTTTAAAGTGGCGTTAAGAAGCAATGGGAATTCGACCAAAATCCTGGACTATGCGTATAGTTCTCACCTGGTTTGGCAGGTGTACCCATTATGATGGAAGGATCATCCTGGCAATAATGCCCACTCTCGTTATTGGAAATGCGCTTTAATAGGCGGGTGAATGGGCAGTTTATCTTTCACAAAATCTCCTCCCGTTCGTTACCTCCTATTCGCCAACGCCTCATTCTACTATCTTTGCGGCCCCGCCAACGGGGCTTTTTTATTTGTGATACCAGCGCAGGTGCTTCTGGCATCATCGTTGCGTCGCAATCACTTCATCCGCAGTGCAGGCTGCGGCCAAAAGCGAACTAATTATGGCTTTCAACATTCGAACAAAAATCAAGGACGCACTGGCAAACCAACCCGCCAGTCAACCAATTATCATCATGGGCTGGGTGCGCACCTTCCGCAGCAACCGTTTCATCGCCCTCAACGATGGCAGTACCATCAACAATATTCAAGTGGTAGTCGACTTTGAGAATACACCTGAAGAACTGCTGAAACGCATTACCACCGGGGCTTGCATCAAGGTGACCGGCCTGCTGGTGGAAAGTGTAGGTAGCGGGCAAAAGGTTGAAATCAAGGCCGAGACTATTGAAATTCTGGGCGATAGCGACCCCGAGAAATTTCCGCTGCAACCCAAAAAGCACAGCCTCGAATTCCTGCGGGAGATTGCCCACCTGCGTATGCGCACCAACACTTTCGGTGCGGTGTTTCGTGTGCGCAATGCCCTGGCCGCTGCCGTTCATGAGTTCTTCCAAAGCAAGGGCTTTGTGTACTGGCATAGTCCCATCATTACCGCCAGCGATGCTGAAGGCGCCGGTGAAATGTTTCGGGTAACCACCCTTCCGCTGGATGGCACTGCACCCCGCAACGAAGACGGCAGCATCAATTACAAGGAAGACTTTTTTGGCAAAAGCACCAACCTAACAGTGAGTGGACAGCTTGAAGGTGAACTGGGTGCCATGGCTTTCAGTGAGATTTACACCTTTGGCCCCACATTCCGTGCCGAAAACAGCAACACAGCACGCCACCTGGCCGAGTTCTGGATGATTGAACCTGAGATGGCTTTTTACGATATTGAAGACAACCAGAACCTTGCCGAAGAATTCATCCAGTACCTCATCCGATATGCCATGGAGCATAATGCCGATGACCTCAAATTCCTGGATGACCGATTGAAGGATGAAGAAAAATCTTTACCCCAGGACAAGCGAAGCGAATTGGGCCTCATCGACAAACTGCAGTTTGTGCTCGATAATAAGTTTGAACGCATTACCTATACCCAGGCCATAGACATACTGCTCAACAGCCCTGCCTACAAAAAGAAGAAGTTTCAGTACGATGTGAAATGGGGCATCGACCTTCAAAGCGAACACGAACGTTACCTGGTGGAAAAGCATTTTAAGAAGCCGGTGATTGTGACCGGATACCCCGCTGCCATCAAAGCCTTCTATATGCGCATGAACGATGGCTGCGAGCCCGGTAAGGAAACCGTGGCCGCCATGGATATCCTCGCACCCGGCATTGGTGAAATTGTAGGTGGTTCGCAAAGGGAAGAGCGCTACGACAAGTTGGTAGCCCGTATGGAATCCATGGGAGTGCCGGTGGAAGAAATGGAATGGTTCCTCGATACCCGCCGTTTTGGCGGTTGCCCGCACAGTGGCTTCGGCCTCGGCTTCGAACGCATGGTGCAGTTTGTTACCGGCATGACCAACATCCGCGATGTGATTGCCTTTGCAAGGACTCCGAAGAATTGTGATTTCTGATAGCTATGATTAGGTCGGAAAGCACAGGTTTTCAAAATCAGAAAGAAAGGCCTCGCCATCGGCGGGGCCTGATCTATAGGAACGCTTTACCACATGAAGCCTGTATATATTCTGTTGCTCCAGCTACAGGTATCTTCAGCAGTTCCTGTAGCCTAAAGGGTTGATGCATTAGATGGGTCAGCAAGCAATGTTTCAGGATGATGAAAAAATAAAGCGGGGTAAACATTGGTTTACCCCGCTTAAGCTCCGGGTTGCTTTCTAAACACCCGGAAGATTCACAAAATCAGGCGTGTTTAGGGTTCAGGTGTTCAGGGTTTAAGGTCTCGATACAATGTACGCCAATCCTCTATTTTTCAAAAGAAAAGGATTAGGAATTTTTATAATGTTTTAACATCGAAATAAATGTCTATCTGGCATCTCCTTGAAACACGGAGGTATATATTAACTTTTTACAGCCGGGAATTTTGTTTTTGCTGATTTAGGATAGCTCCTATATTTGCAGCCCCGAAAGGGAAAGGAGGTGCGGTAGCTCAGTTGGTAGAGCAAAGGACTGAAAATCCTTGTGTCGCCGGTTCGATTCCGGCCCACACCACAACCTAAACAAACAAAAGCGCTTAACTATTAATTAGTTAGGCGTTTTTTTATTCTTCTATTTCTCTTTTTTTGGCGCTTTTTTGAAGGCACTTTCCTGTGAAAATTAATCACCCTAGCAATGATGCGGTTTAGGTTTACTCCAACTATCCCACCCATGCAAACATTTCGGGACAGCCGCCACTACTTCTACCGGGCAAAACTCTCGTCAGTCTTTTTTTTCATACCCTCACATAAGCCTGCTCAAAATCGATTTCACTTTAAGGGTGGAGGGCAAGTAAGTAGGAAATATTTTTCTATTTCAATTCTCCCCGGCAGCAAGCCAAACAATGAGAGCCGTCTGGAGTGCAACAGGTTAAGATGCTTATATTTAATGGCGAAAAATTTGCCTCATCCTAAAAAACGAAATGTCAATGAAATCCTCCATGTACCTAATCGCAGCTGCATTATCCATTAGCACCGTGTTCACGGCCTGCAGTAACGGCGCATCTGATAATCAACCGGCAGCCAAGGCCAAAACGGAAGACAGTAGCAGTATGGATAAACTGGAAACCAATAAGAAGTTGGTTACAGATTTTTATCAGTCACTTATGGGTGACAAAGACTCAACGGCTATCGATAGATTTGTTGATGACAGTATTAAACAACACAATCCTCTTTTTCAGGATGGCAAAGAGTGGTTGAAATCTACACTAAGACCCTTTCTGTCAAACCCCAATATCGAGAAAACCAAAGTCGACATTGTCCATATTGCAGCCGATGGAGACATGGTTTGGTTGCATGTTAGGGATGTGGCCCCCAATGGCAAAGTGTATGCCAGGGTTGCCATTTTCAGGGTAGCAAATGGTAAGATTGTGGAGGCCTGGAAAGTAGCCGAAGCAGTACCTGCAAAGTCGGCCAATGAAAACAGCCCATTCTAGTTTTTGCTTTTCGATTGGCCTTTTCGGCCTAATGCATTTTCTGAAAAGACGCACGTAGCCAAAGGCAATTACCGAACAAACAAAGACGCCTGACTTTTATATAGCCAGGCGTCTTTGTTTATTGTCGAATCTCAACCGTCAAACCCTTTCAACTTCTATTCCACCACCAGTTCATCGGCAAACACCCAGCCTGGTTTTCCTGCGCCTGGGTGGCCCGGAGGACAGGTGTCAATTACTTTGGCAGTTACCCTTATGTATCGTGCATTAACCGGAGTCATCTGAACACTGAAATCTTTAATGACCGGCGCTGGCGAACTGGCGGCTATGTTGTTGGCAACAGTGCCGAGGTTTGTGTAATTCACCCCATCGGCAGAGTATTCAAACGTAACTGATTGCGGCAGGAAAATCCAATCGCTGTATCGTTGCAGGCATCCAATGGCAATGCGTTGCACAGCCTGTACCGATTGTAGGTCAACGGTTGCCACCAGGTCTTTGCCGCTGATGCCGTGCCAGTTTTTTCCTGCAGCCAGGGTGCCACGCACTCCATTGGTCAGGGTGTTGGGGCCATCGGCCTGGTAGTAGCGGCTAATAGGGTTGGCATAGGTAACCGGGCGGCCTGAGGCCTTATGCAACACAAAACTTTGTTCGGCTGCCTTTGCACCCATTATCTCTCCATTCACTGCAGTGGCAGCCTTGATGGTCATTTTTCCTTGCACTGCAATTGGCGATTCATATTTGTTGGCCGCGATAGTAGGCTCACTGCCATCTGTTGTGTAGTAAATAGTGCCGTTCAATGCTTCGGTCGACATGGAAACGGTGATTTTGCCATTTTCCGCAACGGGTTTGATATCCACTTTAAAATTTCCCTTGCTGTAGTGAAATCCTTTTTGGTCAAACATCCTGAACTGGCTTTGCAGGCGTTGGTTAAATCCGTCCCAGT
>JBBIOQ010000008.1:0-62647 GCA_037443285.1 Sphingobacteriales bacterium
ATACAAATTGCGTCATATCAAAATCTGGAGCCCCATCATAACTATAATATTCAGTTTAATAGGAATTAGCTCAGCAATAGTAGTCTATGTTACCCAAATGAACATTCCGAAAGGTTTTGAAATCTTATTCCTATTCTTTATTCCAGGAATACCATTTTTATTATTGTATTGGTTAGGAGTAGGGCTATTAACACAATTCAAGAAAAGTGAAATAGCTGGCTAAAAAATCACTGCTCACAAAAGGTCAGCCGCAAGGCTGGCGGTCATTTCAAACTGATTTAAACAAAATTTCAAACTCTCAATAATGAAACAAATTCTAATTCCGATTTTCTTGCTGATTTTTATTTCAGAGTCACATTCTCAAAAGACTCCTACAAATAATATTTCACAATTTGACACGCTTAAGATTGACAATTTATCCTTCCCGGTATACAGAAGTTGGCAAGAATTAATTTCCAGGCAACTTCTATTCGACAAACAATATACTGAGCCCATTACCGGGCAAAAGTTTTACGGTAATCAGGCGGGTGTTGTTTATGGCGTGAATAATCCAAATGTGAATCTTCAAAATTATCAAGCTCCAAATGTATTCTTCTGGTTGGGCGGTAGCGAGAGATTTAAAAAGTTCTTTAAGAATGCACCTGTTGGAGGATTTAATCCTGCTGTTGTTACCAAAGACACAGTAATGTTTTCTTTCAGCTATCTCTCAAAAGGAAACAGTGATGAGCGTTCTTCCATGCTATATACACGAAAATTCATCATGGAGCAGGTGTTAAATCCTTTATACAGAGAGCATCATATTGACATCCGCCCTTCTTCCAATGTTGAAGAATTGAAACTACAGCAGCAAAAAATTAAATCGCTATATGACAGTTGCTATTTGTTTGTTGATACGCTTACTAGTATTGGCAACCGCAAATTCTCCATAATAGCATCTTATCTGGAAGATGAAAACGGCTATTCTATTGCCTTTTTCAATACAACCCGGTTTAAAAAAAATGAAAAAGATATTGCGATGCAATATTTTTTCATGGTGACAAAATATACCAGATTCAATAAAGTGCAAATGAGTATTGCAGAAAGAAAAAAATGGTATGAATATTTTTTGCCTGTTATTAAGAATGCTTTTTATAAAGAGGACGACTAGTTATAAAACCGCATTATTTATAACGAACCTTCTGCTCTTCAACAATAGTAATGTCGAAGGACATTCGGCGGATTTATTTTCTGCATTCTGTTACAGTCGTGCCTTCTAATGAGGACACGGCGCTTTTGTGCTGCCGACTCGCTGTGTGACTTCAAGGTCCATCGCAAGAAGAAACGAATCTCTATGTTCCAGCCAAGTACCACATTGCAAGCAGGGACAAAAAATTAGAAAAATGATAAGGACTCATTATGCCTTATCTTAATGCTTAAATCCTTGCTATGAAAAATTCTTTACTTGTTTCGGTATGTACTGCAGCTACTATGTTTTCCCAGGCACAAAATGTAGGCATAGGCACCCCATCGCCGGCTACAAGGCTGGACGTAGCCGGCATCAATGGTTGGGACCTTGCAAATGGGGAGGGCGATATGCGCATTGGCAATGGCACCTACCGTATTAAGTTTGGCATTGCACTGGGTGGCGGAGGCGCTGGCGCTGCCGGCATCATGCAATATGGGGCAGGTGGAGGGTACAACGTGTTGTCGCTTGGTGCACAGGGCAACTATATGCTGCAACTGAACGGAACGCTCAACAAAGTTGGTATCGGTACCGATAATCCGGAAGGGAAACTGGAAGTAAGATCATCGGGAAATATTTCCAGCCCACAGCTTTCCTTGTACCAAACTTCAACCGGCGATTATGCGAGGCTGCGATATCGGAATGGCAATTCAGCCGGCAACAGCCGGTATTGGGATTTGGCCAGTTTCATCGCTTCAGGAAGCGGAACACAAAATGGCGACTACCTTAATTTTTTCAACAGTGGCAGCAACCAAAACATTTTGAGCCTGCGTGGCGATGGTGTAGTAGCGGTAAACAATTCGACGGGCGGCAGCCGGTGGGCACTTGCCACCAACGCATCCGGTATTGCAGCATGGCAGCCTATGAGCAATATGCTTCAGACATGGTACGTGTACCATAGTTTAAGCGATAACAATTTTGCCGGTCTTACTGCCGACAACCAGACACTCGAAATACCCAATACTGCAATAACTCTTAATGTTGCGCAGAACTCCAGGCTGGTGATCAATGCACTCTATTCTGTTTTTATTTTCTGTGGCCTTGGCTGCGAAACCAATGGCGAAATCTATTTCACCGTGGATGGAAATTCGAACCAGCCATACAATGTGTATTACAGCCACGTTACGGGCTCAAGAATTACCATGGCACAACCCGATATGTTTTGGGATGTAGCAGCCGGAGACCACACCATTCGCTTCTACGCCAAAAGAACCAATGGCTATGAGGTGAGGGTGAGGCTTTCAACTGCCACCGTAATGGCTATTCCGCAGTAGAGATTTTTTATCATCCGCGGCCAAAAAGAGTAAGGCTTCAAAAACCAGCTACAGCCCATCCAACTTCCGCAAATAATCGTGCTGTAAGTCTTCGTGCAGGCCTTTGATTAGTTTCCTGGCTTTCTGGTGCTGCGAACGGGCCAGTTTGTCCATGACGGGAGTGCTGGTGATGTGAGCCGGCAGTTTCTTCAATTCGGCCAGGAAATGGATATGTAGTGCCGCTTCCAGTTCTTTATTGCCTGCAAACCTTGCATACTTGTTGGCCATCCGCAATATTTTGCGGATAGTCTTTTTGGCAAACCACACATTGGTGGTGTTTACTGTGGCAAACTCCTGTTCCATCATCTCTTTCAGCTGCGCCGTGTAGCTGTCAATGTTGTGTGCTTCAAACAGCAGGAAGCCTATCAACTCCTTGTTGTCGCGTTTGAACCGTGCCAGCCTCAGGCAAATAGCCAGCAGTTCTTCCTGCGGCAGCGTTTGCAATTCGGATTTGATTTCGGCGAGGGAAGCAGCTTTGAGCATGGGGCAAATTAGGGGTTTGGTTGATTGGGTAGCTAGTTAAATAGTTGAGTGGAAAATCTGAAATGAGTTTCCCACAAACTTTGTATACCAAATTCCTAATTAACCAATTCCCGCATTTCCTAACCTGCTGAGTCTGGAACCTTACCTTATTTTTGCCGCCCTATGGGCCAAAAAAAACTCATCCGTTTTGCAGCTATCAAAACATTTCCCAATGTGCTGGAGTACCCCGAAAATATGCCGGGGCGTTGGGCATCGTTTTTCAACAATGAAAATGCCCTCACGTTGGAACTGGCCTGTGGCAAAGGGGAATATGCGGTAGGCCTTGGCCGTATGCATCCCGAAAAAAATTTGCTGGGCGTGGATGTAAAAGGCAACCGCATTTTTGTGGGCGCAAAAAAAGCGCTGGAGGAAGGTCTCACCAATGTGGGTTTCATGCGTACTCAAATCGACCGGATTGAACAATATTTTGCCCCCCACGAAGTGAATGAAATCTGGCTCACCTTCCCCGACCCGCAACTGCGCACCGGGCATGCACGCAAGCGCCTTACGCATCCCAACTTCCTGCGCAAGTACCAACGTTTTCTGAAACCGAATGCTCTTATACATCTCAAAACCGATTCACCCGTTTTATTCCAATTCACCCTGCTGGTGATTGAACATTATGGCTGCACACTCGTTAAGAGCTACAACGATGTGTATGCTCAGGCTAGCGAACCCGAATTGCTGAACATACAAACACATTACGAAGGGCTGGACATTGCTGAAAGTGGCAAGATTCATTACTTGTGTTTCAAGCTGCCGCCAACCCTTGATCCATCATTAGATGAAACCTTCAAAGAACGTGTGAAACAACTGGAGCA
The DNA here is from genome assembly GCA_037443285.1 of Sphingobacteriales bacterium. Classification (GTDB taxonomy): domain Bacteria; phylum Bacteroidota; class Bacteroidia; order Chitinophagales; family Chitinophagaceae; genus Phnomibacter. Next base: position 3,879 of record JBBIOQ010000008.1, read on the forward strand.
ACCGATAACCATCACAGAGCAGCAGCATGAAACCGGCATGTAACGAAGGCAAAGATTTCTACTACAATCAGCAGGGTTATTTGGTATTCACAGAAAGCTACCACCTGAGCCGCGGCTACTGCTGTGGCAACGGCTGCATGCATTGCCCGTACGATTATGACCGCGTAGCCGAACCGAGGCGCAGCCAGTTATTATCTTTACGCCATGAGCAGCAGGAAACCCGTTCGCAGCAAGACTCCATCAACTAAAACCAGGCAGGACAAACTGCCGTCAAGCCGGCCACCGTCGCACAACTTTTTTGAAGATGTGTGGGCAGTTGTTCGCCTCATTCCACGCGGCCGCGTTACCACCTACGGCGCTATTGCGGCCTACCTGGGCAGCCGCATGAGTGCCCGCATGGTGGGCTGGGCTATGAATGCAGCACATACCCAGCATGATGTGCCTGCGCAACGTGTGCTGAACCGCATGGGCATGCTCAGTGGCAAAGCGCATTTCGGCACACCCACCCGAATGCAGGAACTGCTTGAAGCCGATGGCGTACCGGTAAAGAATGATTGCGTGGTTGACTTTGAAAAACGATACTGGGATCCGGCAAAAGAATTGGAAGTGTGAACAGGCGCTTCATTTACGAATTGATAATTGCATGCAACACTTTGCTATCAAAATCTCAAAGCTGAATCTGAATTCCCTAATGATAATAAGGACTTATCATGAGATATACCACCGGACCGCTGATGGAAACATACAGCCATAGAGGCCATGTAATGCGTGCCAGTTTTTTGTGCTGCGGAAATTCAGCAATCAAAGCCCTATAAGCTGTAAAAAGAATAAAGGGCAAGATGATGGCTGCCAGGAAAATATGCGTGAACAACACCAGCAAGTACACTACACGCATGGAACCCACTGCTGCCTTTTCTGCATCATCTACCACACCGTCAAAATTTGCGTCACCAAAGCGGGCTTCACCGGCAAGCAGGTGATGGGCAATGTAGGAAACAAGAAACACGACACTCAGCACCAAAGCAGTGAGCATTATTTTTTTATGCAAAAGCTGATGACCCTTTCTTATTGCAACCAATGCAGCAATCAGCAGCAATGCAATGAAAGAATTCAACATTGCATTCACAGCCGCAAAGATGTGAATGTTGAAACCCAGGTCCACATTGAGTTTTACGCGGGTGAGCAACACTACTGCTGCAAAAACTACTACCGAAAAAACAATAATAAGAAGACTTGCCTGTTTGTCGTTTTTACGAAGAGAAGCAGATAGCATGTATTTTCTTTTGGTAAAGGGGGGGGGAATGAATCCGGAATGTTTCAACGCTGCATAATCAAAACTGTTCACGTTTCCTTGTTCTGTTTAAAAACCACATGCCGATAAAAACAATAAACGGAATAGCTGCCAGTACCGGCAACAATGGAATGTATTCGCGGAAAATGGATGGCTTGTTACGATCCTTTTCCAGATACAGTTTACCAATGTCTTCTGCAAGACTTGCAAGCTCTACACTGTCGAGGCCATTGTAGTAACCACGCACTATATGGTCCCGGTCAATCAGCATTACTTTTTGCGAGTGAATGAAATTGGAATCCACATTATCGCCGTCCTGGGTAGCCAATTTGAATTCATTAAGCATCAAATCATAGATTTCCTTTTTTGGCCCGGTGAGCAGACTCCAGTTATCGCTGTTTACATGAAAACGATCGGCCCATTTCTTTAAAGCCTGCACACTGTCTCTTTGCGGGTCAATACTCAGCGAAAGGAAATAGACAATGGCAGTGTCTCCGAACTGTTTACGCTTGGGATTTTCAAAAGATGATTGCAGCTTGCGGATATTGCGGGTGAGTCCAGGGCAAATGTTAGGGCAATGAGTAAAAAAGGTGTTGAGCACCACAATTTTACCGCGGGTATCCGACAGTGAAAAGTGCTGGCCCAATTGGTTGGTAAAAGTGAACTCAGGAATCTGGTGCCAGGCTGTATCATAAGTGGTTTTGCCGTCCTTCACTTTGGTAACAACAGAATCGGCAAACATTCTGCGGGGCATGTCCACCGCATCCTGGCCCAATAGTTTTACGATGAAGTAACTCCCAATAGGAAGAAATAAAGCAATCAGCAATCCACGCCACGCTGTTTTGTTCATGGCAGCAAAAGTAGTTGTGCTGCACCTTTCAGCATCAGGCTGAAAATTTTTTACCTGAGTTTTAAAAAACAGAAAAGCGGCTGCTGTTGCAACCGCCTTTCTGTTTCGTATTTGTTGTGCAAATGAAAATTATTTTTCAGCACCCGGCTTCACAGCTTTTTCTACCTGCTCGGTTGGGGCAGGCACTGATCCAGCCTTCGTATTGCGCAGGTTGCGCCAACTGTTGCCATCAATCAGGAAGGCTGCAATAAACCAAATGAAGAGCATCAGGGGCACTACAATGGTCATAATGAAATTCCTGATTTCATCGCCCAAGTGCATGAAGTAGGATACAATGTAAAACGCTTTTGCAAGCGACAAAATGGTGATAATGCCTTTAATCATCATCACAGCAGTATGATTGCCATGGCCAACAGTATAAATAGTAAGGCCCAATGCCAATTCGATTATGGTCACAACCGACAAAATGATGGTAACCTTCTTAATTGTTTTTATAAAACCGGCATCATCATGATGCTCATGAGGAAATGAAATTTCGGCCGAAATAGGAGAATGACTCATGGTAAATTCAGTTATCAGTTAACGATGACAGTTGACAGTAGGTTATCAGGTATTCATTTAGATCAGGTAGAAGCAAAGGAATACAAATACCCAAACCAAGTCTACAAAGTGCCAGTACAAACCAGCCTTTTCAATCATTTCGTAATGACCGCGCTGCTCAAAATGGCCAAGGCGGGTTTTGATATACATGACCAGGTTGATAACCACACCGCTCAATACGTGGAAACCGTGAAAACCGGTAATACCGAAGAAGAATCCGCCAAAGGCAATAGGACCAGCAGTAGTCACCTGGTGTCCATCATGCATCATGCCCGGGACAATAGCACCCCATGGATTTCCTTTCACAGTAGTAGCTATTTCCTGTATGCTCCCGTTAACCAATACGGGATGGTCACCGGTGATAAGGTGCGTCCATTCCCAGGCCTGGCAGCCAAGGAACGCAAGCCCCCCGAGTATAGTCCATAGCATGTATTTTTCTACACCTTTGCGGTTCATGTTGTGGCCTTCGTGCACAGCCAGCACCATGGTAACCGAACTAATGATGAGGATAAAAGTCATGAGGCTCACAAATGCAAGCGGCAGATTCATGTGGCCAAAACCGGGAAATGCATTGAATACATGGTTGGGGTCGGGCCAGTAGTTTTGGCTGAAACGAATGGTGCCGTAGCTGATAAGGAATGCTCCGAAGGTGAAGGCATCACTCATCAGGAAGTACCACATCATCATTTTGCCATAACTGAGGTTGAATGGACTTTTGCCACCATACCACCACTTGGTTCCTGCCGGAATTGCTGCTGTTGCCATATTGTGAGTTAAACTGAAAATTGATCGTCGCAAAAATAAGCGGACAGTCAATAAAAGTTACTGAATAGAAAAAAGAATTTTAAAGCCTGTTACTATTGAGTTTGGGGTATTATATTCTGCCGGTTCTATCCCACCATCTGCAAAAAGAAAAACAGGTAAAGCCAAAGGAAATCAACAAAATGCCAGTATTGCGTGATGACTTCTACAGGCAACGCAGTTTCATTACGCGATTTGCTACCAATGGCTCGGCGAACAATAAGGGTCAAGGCAATGACGCCACCAAGCACATGCAGCAAGTGCAGTCCTGCAATTACTGCCAAAAAAGAACCTGAAACGTTGCTGCCATGGCCAAGCAGCTTAATGCCTCTCTCATTCAATTGCGTGAACCCTGTCCATTGCATGCCGATGAACAGCAAGCCCAACGCGGCAGTCACTATCAGAAACTGCCGGTAGGCGGCCATGTTTCGTTGCCTGAAGCTCCGGAGCGCAAGTTGTATGGTGACGCTGCTCAGGAGGATAACTGCAGTGCTGTAGGTAAAAATGACCGGTAGGTCAAATCCCTGCCAGTTGGTTTGGTTGCGCTTCACAATATATGCACTGGTAAGCCCGGCAAACATCATGATGATGCTGCCCATGGCCACCCATAAAGTGAATTTGTAAGGATGTATTTTTTTGCTTGTAGCCATAATAGATGATTCCATAATCCAGAACGTCCGATTTGATAACCCGATATTTTGAAAGCCTGTTTAGTTCAGCTTATCTGCCAGCAAACTTATCAATACTACCGGCAAATAAATATAGCTGCTGAACATTACTCTTCTTGCTGCCTTCACATCCATATCCTTGTACAGCCTTATGCACTGCACCACCATGGCCAGGTTGGCCGCCAGTAAAAACCACTTACTGTAAACACCTGTCATGCCAATCATGTTTGGCAAAAAACCAAGTGGTATCATGATGATGGCATATCCAATGGCTTGAAGGGCTGTGTTCCTGGTAGGCTCATTCTGGTTGGGCAGCAGTTTAAACCCTGCGAGGTCGTAATCCCTGTGGGCCACCCACGCTATGGCCCAAAAATGCGGGAACTGCCAAATGAATTGAATGGCGAATAATATCCATCCACCGGCACTGAACGAATCAGCTCCTGCCACCCAGCCAATCAGGCACGGAAAGGCTCCTGGAAAAGCACCCACGAGCACCGATATGGCACTTACTTTCTTTAGCGGTGTGTATATAAATCCATAAATGAACAAGCTCAGCAGCGAAAGAAGGGCCGATGAAAGATTGAAAAAACTGTACATGATCCAAACCCCTGTAGCACCAGCCACAATGGCAAAGAACCAGGCTTCACCAGTATCCATTCTGCCAGCTGCAATTGGCCTTCTGCCTGTGCGCTTCATCCTGGCATCCGATTCCTTTTCGTAAATCTGGTTAATGGTATTGGCACTGCCAGTAACCAGCAATCCGCCAATAGCTAACAGCAGCACCATTTTTAGGTTGAACCCAACATTGGGAACCAACAGGTAACTCATCACACTCGAAAAAACAACAGTGATGTTGAGTGTAAACTTGATGAGCTGGAAATAATCTTTGATTTTGGTAGAAGCAGCCATGTATAAAGAGCGGCAAATGTACCGGCAAAAAAATAGCCCCGGTTTTATGCGGAGCTATTTTCTGAAAATATTCTAATCTGTTAGTGGTCGGTAGATTCGTGGGCACCAATAGGAACAGTTTGCGGAATAAAGTCCTGACCATCTTTGCCGTAATCATAAGCCCAACGGTGAACTTCAGGAATATCGCCAGGCCAGTTGCCATGTCCCGGATTAATGGGCGTAGTCCATTCCAGCGTGTTGGAACCCCATGGATTTTCGGTGGTGAGTCGGCGACCTTTGAAAATGCTGTAGAAGAAATTGAAAACAAATACCAACTGCAGCGCAAAGCTGATGATGGCAGCAATAGTAATCACTTCATTCAATGGACCAAATTGTTTGAATGATTGCCACTGGCTGTAGTCAAAGTACCTACGTGGCATACCGGCCAGACCTTCATAGTGCATGGGCCAGAAAATCACATAGGCGCAAACAATGGTACCCCAGAAATGAATGTAGCCTAAAGTATTGTTCAGATAGCGGCCAAACATTTTCGGACACCAATGATACACACCCGCAAACATGCCGAAGAAACTGGCAACACCCATCACAATGTGGAAGTGGGCTATTACGAAATAAGTATCATGCAGGTGAATATCGAGCGACGAGTTGCCCAAGAAAATTCCGGTAAGACCACCGCTGATGAACAGGCTCACAAAACCAAGTGTAAAAAGCATAGCTGGAGTGAAACGAATGTTGCCTCGCCAGATGGTGGTAAGCCAGTTGAATACTTTAATAGCCGATGGCACCGCAATGAGCAGGGTAAGCAACACAAAGAATGCACCGAGGAAAGGATTAAGGCCGGTTACAAACATGTGGTGAGCCCAAACCAGGAAGGCAAGTACCGCAATGGCGAACATAGAACCCACCATGGCCATATATCCAAAGATGGGCTTACGAGCATTGGTCGACAATATTTCAGATGCCATACCCATAGCAGGCAAAAGGATAATATATACTTCAGGGTGGCCCAGGAACCAGAACAGATGCTGATAGAGGATGGCAGAACCACCTTCATTTGGCAACGCCTGCTGGGTAGCCTGTACATATATTTCACTCAGGTAAAAACTGGTGCCAAGGTTGCGATCGAAAAGCAGCAAAATGAAGCCGCTGAACAATACAGGGAAGCTCAACACTCCCAAAACTGCAGTGAAGAAGAATGCCCAGATGGTCAGAGGTAATCTCGTCATGCTCATTCCTTTGGTACGCATATTCAGGATTGTAGCGATGTAGTTGAGGCCTCCTAACAAAGACGAAACCACAAACATGGCCATAGCTGAAATCCACAGGTCAGCACCAAGTTTGGAGCCGGGTGAGGCTTCGTGTACTGCGCTTAACGGCGGATAGGCAGTCCAGCCACCGCTGAAAGGACCAGTTTGAATAAACAAGGAAGAAATCATGATGACACTGGCCAGGAAGAAGAACCAGTAGCTCAGCATGTTCAGCATGGGACTGGCCATATCACGAGCACCCACCTGCAGAGGAATGAGCAGGTTGGAAAAAGTACCACTAAGGCCTGCGGTCAGTACAAAAAATACCAGCACCGTGCCATGCATGGTCACTAATGCGTAATAGAACTCCTGTTTTATTTTTCCACCCTCAGCCCAACGGCCAAGAATGTCCTCCAGCCAGGGAAATGTCTGGTCTGGATACCCTAATTGCAGGCGGAACAACACGGAAAACAATCCGCCAATAATTGCCCAGACAATACCGGTAATCAGGAATTGTTTGGAAATGGTTTTGTGGTCCTGGCTAAAAATGTACTTGGACACAAAACTCTGCTCATGGTGATGAGCATGATGCGCCTCCTGGTGGGCTCCATGGGCAACATGTGGGTCTAACACTAATTCGCTCATAATTCGTTTGTTCAATTATTTAACAACCGGACGATTCCTTGACCAATTATCAGATTTTTGATTTTGCCTGGTTTGTTGTCAACAAGGCAGTGGCAGCGGGTTTGCTGCTATCGGCAGCTGGTGCAGCCTGTGGTTTGTTCGATGGGTCTTTGTCTGGAAATGCTACAAAATAATTGGGCTTCAGTTTTGCCATTTCCATATCAAACTCTTCTTGTGTAACCACTTTAATAACACCACGCATCGCATAATGGCTTGCGCCGCACAGCTGGTCGCACACAATTTCAAATTCGAAATCAGGATTGCCGGTGCGCTTACGCATTTCTTCGGTAGTCCATTTTGGTGTAAACCACAATGTGGTTGGTATGCCCGGAACTGCGTCCATCTTCATCCTGAAATGCGGCAAACCCACATCATGAATCACGTCCTTGCTTCCAATAACAAGTTTTACAGGCTTTTCCTTCACCAGGTACATTACCGTTGGCAAAAGGTCATCGAAGTTCGCCTTGTCTTCCCAATCCTGGCCCAGTGCATTGTTGGCTTCCGGGTTAATCAGCTTGTAGCTTCTTTTTCCCAAAACGCCATCTACACCTGGGTAGCGATAGGTCCATCCAAACTGCTGACCGGTAATTTCAACAACCATGGCATCTTTCGGAGGGTCGCCTGTTATTTTGAACCAGTGGCGCAAACCAAAAACAACCAGCACAGTAAGTGTAATGGCAGGTATTATGGTCCAGATTAATTCCAATTTGGTATTGTGCGGAAAATAGAATGCCTTTTGTCCCTCCCTTGCCTGGTATTTGAAACCAAACCAAAACAACAGCACCTGTGTGATGACAAACACGACTCCAGTTACGGCAAGAGTCAGCATAAACATGCTGTCAATCTTCTCACCTTCCACCGATGAAGACCCTTGTGCAAAAAGAGTATCACCCTTCAGTTTTTCATTGCACCAATAGGCAGCAATCAATCCCACAATCAGGAAAGCAAGCATCAGAAATGCATTGATACGGTTGTTTTGTTCCTGTGCTTTCTTCTCACCTTTCAGCACACTCACATATTCACTTGCCTTGGCTATTTGGAAAATAACCAGGAAAATCATTGCTACAACCAACAATAACAACCAGATATTCATAGTCTCAGTTTCTTGGGATAAGATTCAAATTTATAGGACAAAAGAATTCACTAATACACTTGTCGAGTGTTAAAGGTGCATTGACCATCTAAAAATATCGAAATCAGCAGGTCAGGTGTGGTGAATAATGCTCTCCTTCAGGAACGGATGGTGCATGGGAACCAATGGCGCTTTTTCCAGGGCACGGCCACCCAACCAGATAATCATACCAACATATCCAACCGGAATTCCCAATTCAAACCAGCTCAGTTTGGCATGTTCTCCCAGTGTGCCTGGCATTACCATCAGGTAAAAGTCTACCCAGTGGCCAAAGATGATCAGGATTGCCATGAAAGTTACAATCGCATAGTTACGTTTGGCCCCGGCTTTCATCAGTACCAACAATGGGCTTACAAAGTTGAGTACAAGGTTCAGATAAAACAATCCGCGGAATTCGCCCCATAACCTTGATTTGAAATAGGTGGTCTCCTCAGGAATATTTGCATACCAGATGAGCATGTACTGGCTGAACCACAGGTAAGTCCAGAACACAGAGAAAGCAAACATGAACTTGGCCACATCGTGAAGGTGTTCCTCAGTTGTATAAGGCAGGTAGCCCTGATTTTTTACATAAATGATGAACAATGAAATCAATGCCATGCCAGCTACAAAAGTGCTTGCAAACGTGTACCAGCTGTACATGGTGCTATACCAATGCGCATCAATACTCATTAGCCACAACCAGGGAATGGAAGATGTGACAGTGAGTGCAAACAGTATGATATAAAAGGCAGCATGAACGGTATTTTTGTGAATCCATTTTTTTGCTTCTTCAGCATTCAACTCATTCTCATCTACTTCGCGGCCAAGTTTCCGCATATTGCGGCCAAGGAAAATCCAACCACCAATAGTGATAATAGTCCAAACGGTGAAAAACTTAGGATTGAGGAATCCGCTTTTTGCCAGAAGAATCTTGTCGCCTTCAGGTGTGAGCCAATGATAAATGTGATGCTGGTTGCCGTACACCAAACCCATCAGCACAATAAATGCGAGAATACCGAAGGGAATAACCAGCATGGAAATGGCTTCCGGGATGCGACGGAAGGAAACCTGCCAGCCGCCCCATGCCAATGTAGTTGCGCACAAAAAGAACATGGAAGCATTTACCACCAGCAGCCAATACACACTGTTTTGAAGCAGCACAGCCCAAAAGCGGGTAACATCGTGTTGTTCCTTGCTAAGTGCCAAAAAGGCAATGCCGGCAACTATGGCAAGTACACCTACCGCGGTAAGACCCATCCCCCACTTTTTCATGCCGGCGGGTTGAACAAATTGGTTACTAAATGATGCAGCCATTATTAAAATATTATCAGGTTAATGCTCTTAGTAAATGCTTGTTGAAAAGTGCAGTTCAAATCTTTGGTTTCCCTTGTGTGACTATTTTTTCTTCACCGAATCAGCTACAGGTGCAGTCACGGGAGCAGCAACTTTTCCTTGCTTCTTCTTGATGTAATAAATAATATTCCAGCGTTGCATGGCAGAAAGCTGCGATGCATAAGAACCCATCAGGTTACGACCGTAAGTAACGCTGTAGAACATAGTTCCCGGAGCCATAGCCACGTATTTCGCATCACCCACCAGGGTAGCAGGTTTCGCAGGGAATGGTCCATCACCCCCTTTCCACAGCGGGCCGTTGCCATCCAGCTTTTCACCGTGACATATGCCGCAATTCACCAGGTACAGGCGTTCCGTCTCTTTCAAATCTTTTTCGGAGAGTGAATCGACCGGGTTTTCCACCAGCCGGCTTGCGAAATAATTAGTGGTATCACCTGCATTGTCTTTGGCAAGATGGTACACATAAGTTTCGGAGCGGCTTACTGTACCGGCCACCGGCATATTGGTGTAATTGATACCCTTGTCTTTCAGGTTGCTGTGGTCGGCATAGGTTTCGTAAGCCCGGCTGTCGGCCATGTCAGGCATATAAACACTACCCCTGTCGCGTTTTACATCGCTGCAAGCCACCAGCACCAAACCGGCTGCGGCAGTAAGTATGAATGAAAATTTCTTCATTTCAATTATTTCTGGTCGTCAATATTTTATTAATGGGGCACTTTGATAAATGACTCGTCATACAGCTTTTGCTCTTTGTCATAAGTACCAAACCACCAGCCTGTTTCTGCAATCTGGGTATGCACATCATGAGCACCCGCTTCGTTGAGCAGGGCAGTAACATCCGCTTCAACAGTAGGGCCGGTACATTCCACTACCATTACAAATTTGTCATCGGTGGCACGCAAGTGAAAATGATGCTTCTTTACTCCGGGTGCCATCTGGCACAGATAGCAAAAAGTGAGTACCATACCTACCGCAGCACACAATACTGTAAACTCAAAAGTTACCGGTATAAAACCGGGCAATGGCAGGTGCGGCTTACCGCCAATATTCAAAGGCCAGTCGGCTGTGAACACCCAACTCATGAAACTCAATGCAATAGTCGTTCCTGTGATGCCATAGATGAAACCGGCAGTATGCAGGCTTGTTTCGCGAAGGCCCATTGCCTTATCGAGGCCATGAACCGGGAAAGGAGTGTACACATCATGAATGCGATAACCGCCTTTGCGTACCTTTTTCACTGCTGGAAAAAGCACCTTCTCGTCATCAAACAGTGCTACAACAAATTTTCTTACATCCATATTTTTCAGTTGGCAGTAGACAGTTTGCAATTTGCAAAGCCTACTATTATCTAAATCAAATATTTTATCACCTCAACCATTTGCAACCTGCACATTGCAGAATGCACCATGGTTTAGTGCGCCATCACGTGTTCAAATTCTTCAAGGCTCTGCTGCTCCAATGTATCCTGGTCGTGCTTGTAGTTTTCACCGCTGCGCTTCAGGATGTGTTTGATTTCTGCAACAGCAATTACAGGGAACCATTTTGCAAAAAGGAAATAGCAGGTAAAGAACAATCCAAACGTTCCGAGGTAAAATCCAATTTCCCAAATAGTAGGGCTGTAATAGTAGCTCCAGCTGGATGGCAGGTAATCGCGGTACAGCGAGGTAACGATGATTACAAAACGCTCGAACCACATACCAATGTTTACAATTACACTCATGAAGAAGGTCACGAAAATGTTGCGGCGCAGTTTTTTGAACCAGAAAATCTGCGGGCTCAATACGTTGCAGGCCATCATACCCCAATAGCTCCAGCCATAAGGGCTGAAAAGATTGGCTCGGCTGTACCAGAAAGTATATCCTTCGTATGGATTCTGGCTATACCAGGCCATAAACAATTCGGTGAGATACGCAATACCTACTATTGAACCGGTGAGCACAATTACCTTATTCATTACTTCAATGTGCTCCAGCGTTATGTAATCCTGCAGGCTGAGCACTTTTCGGGTTACCAGCATCAGGGTTTGCACCATGGCAAAGCCCGAGAAGATGGCACCGGCAACGAAGTAGGGAGGGAAGATGGTGGTATGCCAGCCAGGAATAACCGAAGTAGCGAAGTCGAAGGATACAATGGTGTGTACCGAAAGTACCAGCGGTGTACTCAAACCTGCCAATACCAGCGAAAGGCTTTCATGACGCTGCCAGTGCTTGGTACTGCCATTCCAGCCAAATGCCAGTACACCGTACATTTTCTTACGCCATTTCAGCTTGGCACGATCCCGAACGGTGGCAAGGTCAGGCAACAGGCCGGAGTACCAGAACAGAAGTGATACTGTGAAATAAGTTGAAATCGCGAATACGTCCCAAAGCAGCGGTGAGGTAAAGTTTACCCAAAGAGGCCCGCGGGTGTTAGGATAAGGCAGCACAAAAAAGGCCATCCACACACGACCCATGTGCCAGATGGGAAACTGACCGGCACACATTACTGCGAAAATAGTCATGGCCTCCGCAGCACGGTTTACCCCCGTACGCCAGCCCTGGCGGAAGAGCAGCAGGATGGCCGAGATAAGCGTTCCGGCGTGACCAATACCTACCCACCACACGAAGTTGGTGATGTCCCAACCCCATCCAATGGTTTTGTTCAGGTTCCACTGGCCAATACCATAAGCCACATCGCGGTATACGCTGTACACACCAAACAGCAGCAGCGCCACAGAAACACTGAATCCAATGTACCACAACCTCGACGGGGTGGTTTCAATAGGCCTAATGATGTCTTCAGTAACCTGGTGGTAATCCTTCTTACCATCAACAAGTGGTGGCCTTACGGCGCTTTCATACTTTAATACAGACATATTTTTCTTCGCTTTTCGCTTCGGCGTTCTGCATGTGGCATTCCGCTTTCTGCCTTTTCCTTTTTATTTTTTTTGACAAGCCAATGTGCGTCTACCGAACATCGTTGTGTCACTCACTTCAACTATTCAAGCCCCTTTCGGCCAAGGCCTAACCCCATTCCTCATGAAGGGGCATGTTCCTTGTCTGCCGCAGTATGCATGGATTCCACTTCAACTATTTCGTCAGTATTTCTCACCTTGGCCAGGTAGTTCACATTCGGCAACACGTGCAACTGCTCAAGGGCATAGTACATACGCAGTGGGCTGTGCTCACGCATATTGGTGATTGCACTCTTCTTGTCGTTGGCATCACCAAACACAATAGCGTTGGTCGGGCAGGCTGTCTGGCAAGCTGTTTTGATTTCACCATCCTTCACAGGGCGGCTTTGCTTCTTGGCTTCCAGTTTGCCGGCTTGCAGGCGCTGTACGCAGAAGGAACATTTTTCAATAACACCACGGCTGCGCACAGTTACGTCAGGGTTCAGCACCATGCGGGTGAGGTCATCGGTCATCATAATGGTTACATCGCTTACCACACCTTCCTGGTTGTTGGGGAAGCTGTCGGCGCCGGTATAATCGGCCCAATTGAAGCGACGAACTTTATAAGGACAGTTGTTGGCGCAATAACGGGTGCCAATACAACGGTTATAGGTCATTTGATTCAGGCCTTCGGTGCTGTGGTTGGTGGCAGCTACCGGGCAAACGTTTTCGCAAGGTGCGTTGTCGCAATGCTGACATATCATCGGCATGAACACCACATCTTTCAGATCATCCGGGTTCTTGGCATCGCTCACATAGTAGCGGTCAATACGAATCCAGTGCATGTCGTGGCCGCGCAGAACTTCGTGCTTACCCACCACCGGAATATTGTTTTCGGCATTACACGAAACAATACAGGCACCACAACCGGTACAGCTGTTCAGGTCGATGCTCATTCCCCAGTGAATGCCCGGACGGTCATTCAACCTTGGGTCATATAAAGAACCTTCGTTGCGATAATCACCGGTGTTCTTTGCATAGTCTTCTACCAATTCATCACGCTCCACCTTGAACATTTCAGGGTGCTGCTTGAAAGTTGCCAGTGAGGTTTCTTTAACTACCTCAGTACGGCCTTCGTAGGTATTGTGCACCTGGTTTTGCGCAATCTCATATGTTTCTCCGGTGGTGCTAATGGAAACATCAGCTACTGCGTAACTCACATTGCCATTACTGCTTCCGCTAAAGATGTATGCATTTTTTCCGGCATTTTTCACAGCAATACCAATCTTCTCGCTGCGGCCATAACCAAGCGCCACACCAATGGTGTTCTTCTGTGTACCAGGCACTATGATTACAGGAAGGTCAATCTCTTTACCGTTTGCCTTGATTTTTACAACAGGCTTTTTCGGATTTACCTCATAGCTATCTACGTCAGTATTTTTTGAGAGGTCGATACCAAGAAGTTCCTTGGCCGATGCAACCGAAAGCATAGCGTAGTTATCCCAGGTAGCTTTGGTAACCGGGTCGGGCATTTCCTGCAGCCATGGGTTGGTAGCCTGTGCGCCACTTCCAATGCTGGTTTTTTCATACAACACCAGTTCCCAATTGCCGCCAGCCTTGGGCGTGCCAATGGCAGCCACTGCAGCAGTTACCCCACTTCCGTTAAAGGCAGCCGTTCCAACAGCAAGAGAGGCCGGTGATACAACACCGTCGCGCAGCGCAGCATCCCACATATTCTGGCCACCTAGCTTGGTCATCCAGAAATTTTTGAGATAGGTGAGGTAATCACCTGAAGTATCGCCGCTCCACTTAATCAGGCTGTCCTGCCATTGGCGGGTCTTGAACAGCGGGTAAATGGTAGGCTGTATAAATGAGATATAACCAGTTTTTGCTTCGGCATCACCCCAGCTTTCGAGGTAGTGGTGGTCTGGAATTACATACTTGCAGAGTTCTGTAGTTTCATCGAACCGGGCGTTGAACGAAACGCTGAGTTTCACTTTGGCCAGGCCCGCTTTGAACTTGTCGGCAGCGTAATAAGTATATGCAGGGTTTGCACTCACCACAAACAAGGCACCCACTTTGCCACCATTCATGTCGGCAACCAACTGGTCCATGTCGGCATCAATGCCCTGGCGGTAGTTGCTGGTTACGGCCCAATTGATGGTAGTGCCGTTGGCGCCAATAGCTTCGTTGATGGCATTTACCACCAACTGAACATTCACATCGTTGCTGCCACTTACCACCAAAGCCGCACCGGCATTGGCTTTCAGGTCTTTGGCCACTTTTGCAATGCCTGCTTTGAGTTTTTCATCGCCTACGGAAATAGAACCGCCAGTCAATGCACTGAGCAGAGCTGCAGCAACTGCACCTGCTTCGGAAGGCCTGTGTACAAAACGCTCATCCGAGTTGGCACCCGTCATGCTCAGGATGCTCTCGAACTGGTAATGCTTGTTCAGTCCAATATTTTTCTCGTCAATTTTTCTTCCGGATGAATACTGCTTTGAAAATTCTACAGGGCTCAGCCAGGTACCCAGGAAATCGGCACCCAGGCTTACAATCACTTTTGCCTTGTCGAAATGGTAGGAAGGCAGCACCCTTTTTCCGTAAGAGGCTTCATTTGCCTGCAGCATGGCGCTGTAGCTTACCGCATCGTATGTAACGTGGCGGCTTCCCGGATTTTTTGCCAGGAATTCACCAATGAGTTGTTTGGTTGAAGGCGAAGTGATAGTAGAACTCAAAATGACAATGGGAGCACCGCCCAGGGTACCCATGGCTTCTCCAATCATTTTGTCAAAGGCTTCGAAGGTGGAAACCTCAACCAGTTTACCATCCTTTATCTGTGCAGGAAAGCGGAGGCGGCTTGTATCGTACAAATCGAGCACAGAAGCCTGGGCACGGGCACTTGTGCCTCCGAGTGTTATCGGGCTAAGTTCATTGCCTTCTATTTTGATCGGACGGCCGTCACGCACTTTGGCCACTACGCTTACCACATCGCCGTCCTGTACATACGTGGTTGCGTAATAGTTAGCAATGCCGGGGATGAGATTATCTGGCTTGTTGGTATACGGAATTGCTTTTTTTACCGGCATTTCGCAACTGGCAGCAATAGTAGCGGCAGCAGTGCTGAAACCCAGGTACTTCAAAAAGTCGCGGCGCGGTGTTGTTGCCTGCAGCAATCCTTTGTCGTCAGCTTCAAATGGCAGTTCCTCCCTGAATTCGTCATCAACATTTGCCTTGTGGCTTTCAGTTTTGTTGAGGGCCCCGAAACTTTGCCAGATTTTATTACTCATATCTATACTAATGTGAGAATTTGAAAATTTGAAAATTTGAAAATGTCAACTAGTGTTCTATGCTATTTGAAAACCTGAAAGCAATTTTCACATTGCTCTATTTTCAAATTAGTAGTGACATTTCTGGCACTCTGTTCCACCTATTTTTTCAACTGTCACGCTGTCCAGTTTACCGCTTTTCAGGTCTTCATGAAACTTCTCATAAATACTGTAGAAACCATTATCGGCAAATTGAACCTTGGTAGTACGGTGGCAGTTTACGCACCAACCCATGCTCAGGTCGGCAAATTGTTTCACTTCATCCATCTTCTGAATTTCGCCGTGGCAGGTTTGGCATGCTACCTGGCCGGCCCTTACGTGCTGCGAGTGATTGAAGTAAACATGGTCGGGCAGGTTGTGAATGCGGGTCCACTCGATAGGCTTTGCTTTGGAAGGATCCCAGGCAGAACCTGGGGTGAAGCCTGCATAATCATACAACTTCTTGATTTCGTTTGTACCATTCACCTCCGAACCATCGGCGGCGTAAATGGGACCACCCTTGTATTCATTAATGGCCATATGACAATTCATACAAATATTAATGGAAGGGATATTCGAATGCTTTCCATCCTGCGCACCACCATGGCAGTAGAGACAATTTATCTGGTTAGTACCGGCATGTACTTTGTGGCTATAGAAGATAGGCTGAACGGGTTCGTAGTCTTTGGAACGGCCTAATCCTACCGCAGCTTTGGACAGGTAAAAACCTGCAACTATGAAAAGAAGTATAGAAGTAAAAGCGAGGTAGGTTTTGTTTTTCCAGAAAGGCACAGGCTCAGGAGTATGGAAACCTTCCCTTTCGTCGGCCAGTTTGCGAAGGTTACTGTTCACCTGCAACAATATCAGGGCTACGATGGCCAACACCAAGGTTACAATGCCATACAGCAGCGAATTGTCGCCTTCTTCTTTGGGTGCACTTGCCGTTGCACCAACGCCTACGCCTCCTGCCGGAGCAGCAGGCTTCCAATCTTTGATATATCCAAGGATTGCCTCAATTTCAGCATCAGACAGGTTAGGAAACTGAAGCATAGCTGCAGGACTCCAATCTTTCAATTTCACCGGGTAAGGATCGCCGGTGGCCACTGCTGAAGGCCAGTTTTTGATCCACATCTTCAGCAGATCCTTGCTAGGCCAGCGGTCTTCCACGCCTTTCAGGGCAGGGCCGGTGAGGTCTTTGTCAATCTTGTGGCATGAAGCACAATTGGCATTGAAAAGCGCCTTTCCATCCTGGGCACTAACCCTTGCAAAACTCAAGATTGCAATTAGTAAACTACTTAATAGGATGATTCGGCTGGCTTGGCTCTTCTTGATCATAAATGACTGAAATTGAATAGCACTTGGAATGATGTCCGCTATTGGGCGGGCAAAAATATGATGTAGGCGTGACAATTGTCCTTAATGGAAAAAAATTTTTTACCCTTGTCTGGCAAGGGTTTCAGCGGATTTGCAGGCTGCCTGCTAAAATTGCTGTCCCTGAAAAATGAGCCTCCATGCAGCCCCCTGTTCATTAATAAAGAAATTAATCAATGACTGGCTGCACAAGAACCCATTGCGGGAATTGGTGCGGTTTATACTATAAGAATACAGGAATTAGCGAAGATGCAGTTCCATCCAAAGAATTCTAGTGACTGAATGGATCGCGGTTCGCGGCAAATAACCCTGTTTGGGTTGTACATTTAAGTTTATCCTTTTTGATATGCACCCAATCATTTTGCTCAACCTCACTTCCATGCTGAACATGGCCTCGGGATGGCTAATCGTTTTTGTCTTGCTGTTGTTGATGCTTGTTGCATTGGTCCTGGGAAGGAAGGTGGGCGTTTTCATTTCGTTGAAAACCGGCGATGCCCAGGATAACGCTAAGCCTCTTGCGGCGGCGGTATTTGCATTAACGGCTTTCCTGCTTGTTTTCGCTTTTAATATGAGTGGCACCCGGTATGATGCCAGGAGGGAAGCCCTAATATCAGAGGCCAACGCCATTGGCACTGCCATCCTCAGGGCCGACCTTTACCCCGATTCCGTCAGAAAGGAATTACGCAGGGGTTTCAATGAATACCTGGAAGCACGGATTTCCTTCTATACGGTTGGGCCTCAGTTTGATTCAGCCAGGTATTGGATGTCCCAAAGTGAGGCTGCCGGCAAAAAACTATGGGCCACGGCCACCACCTATGCGAGGGCCACAAATACCATTGTGCCTACAGGCAAATGATTCAGGCATTGAATGACGCATTCGACTCCGCCACAACCAGGAATTACCTGGCCATTGCAAAAGTTCCCGAGGTAATTGTATACCTGCTGTTTCTGCTGGCCATTACCAGTGCCTTTTTTGCCGGCTATTCATCGCACAAGGAAATCATCAATAAGCCGGTGTCTATTATTTTTTGCCTGCTTACCGTATTCGTTATCTACATCACCATCGACCTTGACCGGCCGCGCAGGGGCTTTATCAAATTGGAGGAACAGCACCAGGTAATGCTTGACCTCAGAACCCTGTTGCAGGAACCACATTGAAGATGAATGAAGAAATTCTTCAGCCTCAGGCCCGTCTGCAATCGGTGGTATGGCCTGTACAACTCATGCTGATTTTTTGATGCATCTTCGCGGCCATGTTGCATCGTCTGCAAAAAAAATGGAAGGTAAGTGGCTGGCAGTTGGTGCTCGTGTTGGGCACTTTTGCCTTGGGTGGCAGCCTCTGCGGATTCATTACCCGGGAGTTGCTGAGACAATTCACCATTGAGAACGATTTTATTTTCGGCACACTCTATTTCCTTTGCCTCACCATTCTATGGCCGTTTAGTGTGTTGCTAATCAGCATCCCGCTTGGGCAGTACAGGTTCTTCAGCAATTATTTAAAAAGAATAAGAAACCGACTTGGAATGAGCATCAAACAGGACAAAGGTCAAACCATAGTAACCGTTGCCATTTTTGCAAGTGGCTCAGGCAGCAATGCCCGAAAAATCATGGAGCGTTTTCAAAAACACCCGCTCATCAAAGTGGGGTTGCTGGTATCCAACAAACCCGGAGCCGGAGCCCTGCACCATGCAGCCGACTTTGGCATTTCTACCCTCATTATTGAAAAGGAACAATTCTTCAGGGGCGATGCCTACCTGCCCGAACTTGAAGCGGCAGGCATTGATTACATAATACTTGCCGGCTTTCTTTGGAAAATTCCCTCCGCCCTTGTTACGGCCTATCCACACAGGATGATCAATATACACCCGGCCTTGCTACCTAAGTATGGCGGCAAAGGCATGTATGGAAAATTTGTTCATAAGGCCGTAATAGCCGCAGGCGACAAGGAAAGCGGCATTACCATCCATTTTGTTGACGAGCAATATGATCATGGAGCCACTATCTTCCAGGCAAAGTGCCCGGTGCATGAAACTGATACGCCCGACTCGCTTGCTGAACGCATCCATCAACTTGAACATGCACATTTTGCTTCGGTAATTGAAAAAGTAATCACCGAAGCAGTTGGGCAGTAAAACAAAAAGGAATCCAATCCAGAAAGGGCAACTGTAGCGTTGAACTACTTTTATTGATTCAGAGAATCAGCATAAAAAAAATAGTGCGGCACAAAACGCCGCACCAGCTAAGAGTGAATATAAAGCCCTCTACACTATTGTAGTCCTACTTTTCTTTCGGGCAGGTACTCA
Source organism: Sphingobacteriales bacterium (assembly GCA_037443285.1). Lineage (GTDB taxonomy): Bacteria > Bacteroidota > Bacteroidia > Chitinophagales > Chitinophagaceae > Phnomibacter. Next base: position 23,250 of record JBBIOQ010000008.1, read on the forward strand.
AACCTACAATGGCATACAATGGGCAAAAACCCAAAATGCTGGTGAAAAGAAAAACGCCGCCCAATATGAGCAACACCAAACCTAATGTGCCGGTAACGGTGTGTGTGAAATACAGTACTGCAAATAAAACTGCGAGAATTACACGAATAACGCGGTCAGCTGTGCCAATGTTTTTTTTCATGGTCTGATTGTTTTGATGGAGGTATAATGACTGGTTTACAAAGACTGTACAAGTTTTGCAATCAGCCAGGCAATCGTAATGCAGGCAATGCACACCACCGACAACCGTAGCCATTTGCTTTTCATAGGTAAAGATATTTGGCGCCTGCAAATTGCCTCGGTGACACCAGTCACTACAAGGCATGATCTTTCGTAGGTATTGAATCGGCAAACACGCAATCCTGCTTAATTACGCAGAAACAGCAAAGCCCGCAGATTTTACAGGCAGTTGGCGAACCCACAGGCCTGATGCTGCCGCAATAGCATTGGTGAATGCAGCAAACACACTGGGCACGCTGGTTTCGCCGGCACCACCAGGCTCTTCACCACTTTCCACCACATGAATTTCCAGCGGAGGCAATTCGCCCATGCGCATCACTTCATAATCGAAATAGTTGCTTTGTTCAACAGTGCCTGCACTGAAAGTGATTTCACTTTTTACTGCAGCACTCATGCCCCAAACAAAACCGCCTTCAATTTGGTTGCGAAGTCCATCGGGGTCAATAACAATACCGATATCCGTTGCCACTGCTGCACGGTGCATTTTTACTTCTTTCGCTTTGTTTACGCTCACTTCAAAAGCATGCGCTGTGTAAGCCTTTGCGTGATTGTAAAAACAACAGGCAATGCCAACGCCGGTGCCGGGTTCACGCTTCTTGTCCCATTCAATCATTTCAGCGGCTTTCTTCAGCACATTCTCCAGGCGTCGTGGATTATAATGAATAAATCCCTTCATGGTCATGGGCTGCAATGGCGCAAGCAATTTCAGCCGGTACTGCAGCGGATCCATTTTTGCCTTTGCAGCCAGCTCATCCATGAATGCCTCAATCACCCAGGCATTATGGGTGAAGTTTACAGCACGCCACCACCCTGTTGGCAGGGCCGACGGTGTCCGCTTGACGCTTCCATTCACTGTAGGAATGGCATAATACATATCGCCCTCAAAACCGCCGTTGAGGCCATAGGTGAGATTTTCCAATGATTTGTTTCCATCAAAAAAATCACTCACCGGTGTCATGCCCATTTGATGCTGCAATACTTCCGGCAATCCATCTGCCTTCAGTTTTGCAGAAAGCAGGTGTGCTGATGCCGGCCGGAATGTACCGTATTTGATGTCATCGAAACGGGTGTACATCAATTGAACAGGTTTGTCAACTGCCTTCGCCAATTGCATGGCTTCGCCCATATAATCCACATTGAGCCTGCGGCCGAATGCGCCACCCATCATGGCGAGGTTGATGAAAATATCCTGCGGCTGAATGCCGAAAAATGCTGCGCAGTCGTTGGTTACTTTCCCGGGATTCTGAGTGCCACCCCACAATTCAAATTTCCCGTTTTTGTATTGCGCGATGCAGTTTACAGGTTCCATGGCTGCATGCGCAAGGAAAGGGATAGCATAACTTGCCTTGACCCAACCAGCGGAGGTGGTTGACTGCAACGTACCCGGCTTGTCGTTCACGTCCCTGATCAAATCACCCTTTTGTTGCGATGCCTGTACCAACTGTTTGTTGTAAGTATCTGAAGCTGCTGTGGCATTGGGGCCGAGATTCCACTTCACCACCAGCTTTTGTTGTGCCTTCAAAGCACTCCATCGATTTGTGGCAATAATTCCAACACCGCCGTGATTGCTCACCGCATCGCCCATCTGTTTTACCTCCACAATTTTCACAATGCCTTCTATGCTCTTGATCGAAGATTCATCCCAACTGACAGGCTTGCCGCCATATACCGGGCAATGGAGCACCGCGCCATAAAGCATCCCTTCCACTTTTACATCCAGGCTGAACTTCATGTGGCCGGTGAGTACATCTTTCAGGTTGGTTTTCTTTTGACCTGGCTTACCAATCAACCGAAAGTCTTTGTAGTTTTTTAGTGGCGGATTTTTGGGTACTTCCATTTTGGCAGCTGTTGCATACAACTCCTTGAAGCTTAGCTCCTGCCCCGACACGGTATTCACTACTTTGCTGCGCTCAGCTTTCAGGTTTTCGGTCGGCACCTTCCAGGTGGCTGCCGCAGCAGCAATCAGCATTTCACGTGCAGTAGCTCCTGCCTTGCGCAATGCATCGTAACCAAATGGGACACTGGTGCTTCCTCCTGTTTCGTACTTGCCGCCTTCTTTGGGGTTGTTGTCAAATGGCAAAGGCTGCACCACTATATCTTTTGGATCGGCCTCCAACTCTTCTGCAATAATCAATGGCAGCGATGTTTGAACGCCCTGGCCACTCTCCTGCTTCTGCACGTAAATAATAATTTTTCCGTCATCGCACATTTTAATGAGTGGTGATGGCTGGAAACAGGCAGGCTCTGCATTCTCAGCAAACCCTTTCAACGGAAGCATTTGAACAAGCACCCAACCGGTGGTGGAAAGGGAGGATATGCGAATGAAATTTCTGCGTTTCATGTTTGAAGGATTGAATGGTGGTTGCCTCAGAAAAAAAGATGCCCTGTGCACTCCGCCTATTTATGCATCAATTCCGCAGCCTTATGAATGGCCTTGCGAATGCGGTAGTAAGTACCGCAACGGCAAACTACCTTGCCCATGGCCTCATCTATTTGTTCATCGGTGGGTTGCGGATGCGTTTGCAATAAATCTACCGCAGCCATTATCTGCCCGGGCTGACAGAAGCCGCATTGCGGCACATTGATTTCCTGCCAGGCAATTTGCACAGGATGGTTGGCATCGGCGCTCAGGCCCTCGATAGTTGTTATCTTTTTTCCTGAACAAAAACTCATGGGAAGCAGGCAGCTAAACATGGCCTTTCCTTCCACCAAAACAGTGCATCCGCCGCAACTGCCCACCCCGCAGCCGTACTTGGTTCCGGTGAGGTTGAGCATATCTCGCAGCACCCATAGCAGGGGCATATCGGCTGGCACATCCACCTGCTTTTGCTCTCCGTTTATTGTCAATGAAAATGATGGCATACATGAATCGTTGATGGATGGAAGTTACTGAAAAATGCAGCACTGCATGGGCAACAACATGGCTGCCTAATCATCGCCAACAAAAAGCCCGGACATGCCGGGCTTTCCTTTTTCAAATCACCAGTTTCAGAATCTCCCGCTCTGAACTGACCACATGTGGTTTGAATTTTTCATACCACTGCTGCCATTCCGATGCACGCAGGTTGCTACCCAGCGAAGTTTCGAACTCAGCAAGCGTTTCAAATCCCATTTCCAGAACAAGGCGGTAGGCAGCACCGGTGAAATCGCTCAGCACACGGGCATGTTTGTTTTCAGGCATCAGGCCGGTCTTAAAGGCTTCATCAATCAGCACTTTTGCAGGACGATAATGGCCAAATTGCAGGTGAAAGATGTCGCGGATGATGTACATGGTTGAAGGTTTTAGTCCGTTGAAGCTACAAAACAGCCAGGCCAATGTCAATAGCCGCAAAGGATGCATGAGCCGAAAGTCCGCTTCCTGAATTTTATTCCTTATTTCAAAAGGTTTCATAGATTCATCAGCTCCAAAAACATGTATGAACCATCATTTCCTGAATACCTGCCTTTGCCTTGCTTCCCTGGCTTTTACCTGCGCAACAGTGCAGGCGCAACGTGCTGCCAACATTCACAACAAAGCCATTGTAGTGGATACGCACAACGATTTCCCATCGGCAGCCATCAACAAAAATGTATCGCTCGACCAAAACCTGCTGGGACAAACGCACACCGACCTGCAGCGCCTGCAGGAGGGCGGCGTGGATGTGCAGGTATTTTCCATTTGGTGCGATGGTGAAAAACAAAACCCTTTTGCATGGGCCAACCGCGAAATTGACAGCGTGTATGCATGGGCTGCACGCAATTCGCAACGCATGCTACTTGCAAAAACTCCGGCCGATATAAACAGAGCAGCGAAAGAAAAAAAACTGGCGGCCATGATGGGTGTGGAAGGTGGCCACATGATGGAAAATGATCTGCAGAAACTGCGGCAACTATATGACCGCGGCGTTCGCTATATGACACTCACCTGGAACAATTCGACGCCTTGGGCCACTTCCGCCATGTTCGAAACTTCGAATGATTCATCAAGAAAAAAAGGCCTCACCAATTTTGGAACTCAAGTGGTGAAGAAGATGAACGAACTGGGCATGATGATTGACCTGAGTCATGTGGGTGAACAAACTTTTTATGATGTAATCACCACAACTACAAAACCAGTGTTGGTTTCGCATAGCTGTGTGTACAATCTTTGCCCCGTGTTTCGCAACCTGAAAGATGACCAGATAAAAGCCATTGCAAAAAACGGCGGCGTTATTCACCTCAATTTTTTCTCAGGATTTATCGACAGCAATTTCATGCCACGCTACAATGCCTTCATGGAAAAACACAAACCTGAAATGGATTCGATGCAGGCAGCCAATCCCGCCCAGGATAAGGATTACATCAGCATCATGCTGTTTGAAAAATATGCCACCGAAGCGCAAAACGTGCGTCCACCGCTGAGCGCCCTGCTCGACCATCTTGATTACATTGTGAAACTGGCAGGCATTGATCACGTTGGACTTGGCAGCGATTTTGACGGTATCAGTTCAGCGCCGCAGCAACTGAATGGCGTGGAAGATTTTCCTGTGATTACCGAAGCCCTGCTTGCAAGAGGCTACAGCAAAAAGGATATACAGAAAATTCTTGGCGGAAATTTCCTGCGACTTTTCAAAGAGGTTCAGCATCATTGAACGTCACATGTAATTGTTTCATCATTCCAACAATAGGCTACTCATGACCATCCATCGCATTTCATTTTTACTCCTGCTTTCCTTATTCCAGGCAGTGGCATTTTCACAAACCATTGACCCCAACCTGTTCAATGCCATGCAGTGGCGCTGCATTGGCCCGCACCGTGGCGGACGCACAGTAGGCGCTGTAGGTGTGCCGCAGCAGCCCAATGTTTTTTACATCGGCGTCAACAATGGCGGCGTCTGGAAAACCACCGATTACGGCCGCACCTGGTTTCCCATTTTCGATGACCAGCCAACCGGTTCCATTGGCGATGTGGGCGTGGCTCCATCCAACCCCAACGTGCTGTATGTGGGCAGTGGCGAAGGATTGCAGCGCCCCGACCTGTCGGTAGGCGATGGCATGTACAAATCAACCGATGGAGGCAAAACATGGAAAAATACCGGGCTGAAAGATGCGCAGCAAATTGGCCGCCTTGCCATTGATCCAACCAATGAAAACAGGGTTTTCGTAGCGGCACTCGGGCATCCTTACGGACCGAATAAAGAACGGGGTGTCTATCGCACCACCGATGGCGGCGCTACCTGGCAACAAGTGCTGTACATCGATGAAAACACCGGCGCTATACAGGTAGCCATTGATCCCAACAACCCCAACATCATTTTTGCCGACATGTGGGCAGGCAGGCAGGGACCATGGGAAAACGGTGCCTGGAACGGACCCGAAAGCGGTTTGTATAAATCAACCGATGGTGGCAATACCTGGAAAAAAATAACCAGGGGTTTACCCACGCCTGCACAAGGCCTGGGACGCATTGGTTTCTGCATTGCTCCTTCTAACTCTGCAAGAATGTATGCTACCGTGGATGCAGGTGCCGAAGGAGGCGTTTACCGCAGCAATGATGCCGGCGAAAGTTGGGCACGCATTCAAACCGATGGCAGGCTCTGGGGCCGTGGCAGCGATTTTGCCGAAGTAACGGCCGATCCGAAAAATGAAAACATTGTTTACTCTGCCAATGTGGTGACGTGGAAATCGACCGATGGCGGAAACACCTGGAATGCCTTTCGTGGCGCACCTGGCGGCGACGACTACCACCGCGTTTGGATCAACCCCAACAATTCAGATATTCTCATCATCGCCAACGACCAGGGCGCCATCATTACTGTGAATGGCGGCGCTACTTTTTCATCGTGGTACAACCAGCCCACTGCACAGTTTTACCATGTGAGCACCGACAATGCTTTTCCTTACAACGTGTATGGTGGCCAGCAGGAAAGTGGTTCAGTAGGCATTGCTAGCCGTGGAAACGATGGACAGATAACGTTCAGGGAATGGCACCCGGTAGGCGTGGAAGAATATGGGTATGTAGCCGCTGATCCGCTGGACCCCAACATCATTTATGGGGGAAAAATAACACGCTTTGACAAGCGTACGGGGCAGGTACAAAACATTTCACCTGAAATAGTGCGCAGTGGAAAATACCGCTTCCTGCGTACAGCGCCAGTACTGTTTTCACCCGTTGATCCTAAAACGCTCTTCTATGCAGGTAATGTTATTTTCAAAACAAGGGATGGCGGACAGAGCTGGAAAATCATCAGCCCCGATTTGACAAGAGAAACATGGGATATTCCGCAAAGTGTGGGCATCTACACAACAGATGAGTTAAAGCAAATGCCGCGACGTGGCGTGATTTACACCATTGCGCCATCTTTCAAAGATTCCAACACCATTTTGGCAGGCACCGATGACGGCCTGATGCATGTAACCCGCGATGGCGGAAAGAACTGGAAGAATGTAACGCCAGCAGGCATTGATTCATGGAATAAGATATCCATGATGGAAGCAAGTCATTTTGATGTAAACACCGCTTATGCAGCAGTGAACAGTATCCGTTGCGATGACATGCGGCCGCATATTTTCAAAACCAATCCTGGAAGGAAATCATCACAGGTTTGCCGAATGATCCGATAAACACAGTGCGTGAAGATCCTGTTCGCAAAGGATTGTTGTTTGCAGGTAGCGAACGTGCCGTGTATGTTTCTTTCGATGATGGTGAACACTGGCAAAGTCTACGTCTCAACATGCCGGCTACTTCCATCAGGGACCTTGTGATAAAGGTTGATGATATTGTGGTAGGCACACATGGCAGAAGCTTTTGGATTTTGGACAACATCAGTGCATTGAGGCAGGTAGCAAAATCGAATACCGGTTCGCAGTTGTACAAACCACAAACTGCTACACGCATCCGGTGGAACATGAATACCGACACACCACTGCCTCAAGAAGAGCCTGCAGGACAAAACCCACCCGATGGAGCGATGATCGATTATTATCTTGCGGAAGATGCAACGGGCGAAGTAACGCTTGAAATCAGTGATGCAGCAGGCAAGGTCATTCGCCGCCATAGCAGCAACGACAAACCATACACTTTACCTGCCGACAATACACCACCCTACTGGATAAGGCCACAGCAAATACTTTCTGGCAAAAAAGGCAGTCATCGCTTTTTATGGGATATGCACTATGCGCCACTCGAAGGACAGATAGGTTTTCCCATTGCTGCAACCTATCACAACACGGCACCCGATTTTACAAGCCCGTGGGTGATGCCCGGTAACTACACTGCCAAACTCAATGCCAACGGCCAGCAATGGACACAGACCTTTACAGTGCGCTTGGACCCAAGGGTGACTACCAGCAAAAAGCAATTGCAATTACAGCACGACCTTTCTTTGCAATGCTACACTAACATACTTGCGTGCAAACAAATGATGCAAGCGAATGCCGGCAACAACACACGCATCAACGATTTGCAGAAATTGCAGCGCAGTTTTCAAAGCCTCATGAACACCCTGCAGGATGCTGATGTGCCACCCACCACACAAATGATTGCAGAAGTGAAGGAGGCAATAAAGCAGTTTGAAAACATTAGAAAAACAAGCCAAACAAACTAAGGTAAATGCTATATAGCCGGCACATTTATTACAATGAAATAAATGTTGTAATAATGGTGCATAGACACAACGATAAACTTCAAACACGAATCGCTTGAAACGCCATTTACTTCAACTTTTCTTACTGATTGCTGCCTCCGGCATTCATGCACAGCAGGCTGATATTGTAATCCGCAATGGGCGTGTGCTTGATGGCACAGGCAACAGTTGGTATTATGCGGATGTTGCAGTGAAGGATGGTAAAATAATTTGCATCGGTCGCTGCAACAACATCACTGCCGGAAAAACCATTGATGCAAGCGGAATGATAGTTGCACCCGGCTTTATAGATGTGCATACGCATATTGAAGGCGATGAAAGCAGGAGCCCCGATGCAGCCAGCTTTTTGTTCGATGGCGTAACCACAGTGGTCACAGGAAACTGTGGCGGTTCGGCTGAAGACATGGCTGCCTATTTCGCAAAACTCGACAGCATCAAGCTTTCCATCAACGTGGCTTCGCTGGTAGGGCACAATACAGTGCGCAGGCAGGTAATGGGCACAGCCAACCGCCAGACTACACCCGAGGAACAGCAGAAAATGGAAGCACTGGTGGCTAAAGCGATGCAGGATGGCGCGGTAGGATTGAGTACCGGTCTTATTTACATTCCCGGCACCTATTCACAAACGCCGGAAGTAGTTGGTCTTGCTAAAGTGGCAGCACAATACAACGGTGTATATGCTACGCACATGCGCAGCGAAGGCGATGAAATAACAGCGGCCATAAATGAGGCCCTCACCATTGGCAGAGAAGCAAAAATGCCTGTTGAAATATCTCACTTCAAACTCAGTGGACAGAATAACTGGGGAAGAAGCAATGAAACACTGGGTATGGTAAAAAAAGCCAGGGAAGAAGGTATGGAAGTAACCATTGACCAATATCCTTACACAGCAAGCAGCACAGGGCTCAGCACATTGTTGCCCGATGAAATACTGAGCGATGGACAGGATTCCATCAATGCACGACTTTCAAACCCTGCTATACGCAAGCAGGTGAAAGATTATATGCTTGCACGATTGAAGAAGCGCAAACAAAAACATTTCACCTATTGCCAGATTGCTTATTACAAAACAGACACTACATGGAATGGTAAAAACATAGAAGAAGCCAACCTGCTGGCAGGTAGAAAACACAAGGCGGCCCAGGAAGCTGAAACCATTATGGACATAGTGATGAAAGGTGGTGCAAGCATGGTGTTTCATGGTATGAGTGAGGAGGATGTGAAGAACATCATGCGTTACCCTTTCAACATGTTTGCCAGCGACGCAAGCATCAGGGTGTACAAGAGTGGCGTTCCGCATCCTCGCGGATATGGCACCAATGCAAGAGTGCTGGGAAAATACGTTCGTGAAGAAAATGTAATCAGCCTTGAGGAAGCCATCAGGCGAATGACCTCACTTCCTGCGCAAAAATTCAAGCTCAAAGACCGCGGATTGTTGAAGGTAGGTATGGCAGCAGACATTGTTGTATTTGACCCGGTAACGGTTGCCGACAAATCGACCTACGATAATCCGCATCAGTACAGCACAGGATTTCATTATGTGCTGGTGAACGGCGCCGTTGTGATTGCCAATGAACAACACACAGGAGCAAGACCCGGAACCGTGCTTTATGGGCCGGGTAAACAGCATTAATTGTTTGAAAACTTTGCTATGAAAAAAATCCTATTGCCGATAATGGTCGCGGTCTTGTTTGCAACAGCTTGCAAAAAGCATCCGATTGCAAACCTGATAGTTAAGAATGCCGTTATCTGGACAGGAAACGACTCCATGCCACAGGCCGATGCCATGGCCATTGTTGATGATACCATTGCCGCCATTGGCACATGGGATGAAGTGAAGGATTGGAGCAACACCAACACGGAAGTGCTTGATGCAGGAGGAAAATTTATCGTACCGGGGTTTATTGATGCACATGTACATTTCCTTACCGGTGGGCTTGGCCTTGCATCAGTACAATTACGCCATGCGCAAACGCAGCAGGCATTTATCGACAGCATTGCAAAATTTGTTCGCACCGTCAAACCGGGTACGTGGGTACTGGTGGGTGAATGGGACCACCAGAACTGGGGCGGCCAATTGCCCGAAAGAAGCTGGATTGATTCGGTTACAAAAGACAACCCAGTGCTCCTCAACCGTCTCGACGGACACATGGCACTAGCCAACAGTGCTGCATTGAAACTGGCGGGTGTAGATGCTCACACGCTCAACGTTGCAGGTGGCACCATCGTGCGTGATGCGGCAGGCAATCCAACAGGCATCTTTAAGGACAATGCCATGGACCTCGTTTCAAAAGCAATACCTTTTCCCGAACCCGAAATGCTCGACCGGGCATTGCAGGCAGCCATGCAATTTGTAGCATCTAAAGGTGTAACTACTGTTCACAACATGGGTGACTATGGTGGAGCAAAAGACATGGAAGTATTTGATCGTGCAGCAAAAAACAAAACCAGCATTACAAGGGCCTATGTTTCCATGCCGCTAAACCAATGGCCTTTTCTTTCACAAACAATTGCAAAGCAGGGCCGGGGCAATAAGTGGGTAAGCATTGGGGTACTGAAAGGGTATGCTGATGGTAGTCTTGGTTCGCATACTGCTGCATTCTTCAAACCATTTTCCGATTCGCCGAAGGATTCTGGATTCCTCATCAGTAACCAAGATAGTTTGCGGCAATGGATTACACAAGCCGATGCTGCCGGGTTACAATGTGCCATTCATGCTATTGGCGACAAAGCCATCAACACCATCCTCAATATTTTTGAATACGCGATTAAACAAAATGGATTGCGAGATCGCAGGTTTCGCATTGAACATGCTCAGCATATTGCACCACAGGACATTGTTCGTTTTTCACAACTCGGTGTAGTAGCAAGCATGCAGCCCTACCATTGCATTGATGATGGAAGATGGGCTGAGAAACTTATTGGCAGTGAACGGATCAAAACTACGTATGCATTCCGTTCATTAATTGACACGCATGCCACTCTTGCCTTTGGCAGCGATTGGTTTGTAGCGCCACCCACGCCGCTTGAAGGCATTTATGCTGCAGTTACCCGCCGAACATTGGATGACAAACACCCGGATGGATGGGTGCCTGAGCAAAAGATAACAGTGGAGGAAGCCTTGAAAGCATACACTAAAAATGCTGCGTTTGCAGGGTTCCAGGAAAATGACCGTGGCACACTGGAAAAAGGTAAACTTGCTGACTTTGTACTGCTCGAAAAGGACCTGCGCAAAATTGACCCCGCTACAATTAAAGATATAAAAGTGTTGAGAACAGTGGTGGGAGGCAAAACAGTTTTTGATGCATTGAAACATTGATGAAAAAGAATTTCATGAATAAGATCATTCTTCTGGCTATTACCTGCACAGTTTGCTTTCAAATGCAGGCACAGAAATTTACTGCTGCAGAAATATCGAAATGGAAACAGGAGGCACAGCATGTAACCATCATCCGCGACAACTGGGGCATCCCACATGTGTATGGCAACAGAGATGCCGATGCTGTTTTCGGATTGCTGTATGCACAATGTGAAGATGATTTTCCAAGAGTAGAAGCAAACTATATTGAAAAATTAGGCCGCCAATCGGAAGTACAAGGAAGCACAAAACTGTACGAAGATTTGCTCAATCGATTGGTTCTTGATTCTGCTGAAGCAAAGCGGGACTTTGCAAACGCACCTGCATGGCTGAAAAAACTGTGCATTGCCTTTGCCGATGGGGTAAACTTCTATCTATACAAACATCCTGAAACAAAACCCGCTTTGCTGAATCGCTTTCAGCCCTGGTGGCCGCTCATGTGGACAGATGGCAGCATTGGCGCCATTAGTACCGGGGGTGCTACCATGGAAGAACTGCAATCGTTTTATTCAAACGAGCCAATGGCAATGGCTTCACCAAAACTGGGCGATGATAACGAACTCGGCTCCAACGGTTTTGCATTTGCTCCAAAGCGCACAGCTTCTGGCAAAGCAATTCTTTACATCAACCCGCATGTAACATTGTACTTCAGGCCGGAGGTACACATGGTAAGCAACGAAGGACTCAATGCTTACGGCGCAGTAACATGGGGACAATTTTTTGTGTACCAGGGATTCAACGAGCATTGTGGGTGGATGCACACCAGCAGCCAGGCCGATGTATCGGACTTGTATGCTGAAAAAATCAGCAGCGGCAACGGACAATTTACCTATACCTGTGATGGAAAACAACGCCAGGTTCTTCAGAAAAAAATCACCTTGAACATTGCCAATAATAGCTCTGTACAACAAAAGCAATTTACTGCCTATTACACCCACCACGGACCAGTGATTGCCAGGCGGGACGGAGCATGGCTTGCATTGAAACATCACAACCGTTCCATGCAATCGCTGATACAAAGCTGGATGCGCACCAAGGCAAAATCCTTTGCTGAATTCAACAAAGTGATGGCCATGCGGGAAAATACTTCCAACAACACCGTGTATGCCGATAAGGAAGGCAACATCGCATACTGGCATAGCAACTTTATGCCCAAACGCAATGCAGCACTCGATTGGAGCCAACCGGTGGATGGCAGCACATCAGCCACCGAATGGCAGGGCCTGCACAAAACAGATGAAACTGTGCATCTGCTGAATCCTGAAAGCGGGTGGATTCAAAATTGTAATTCAACGCCCTTCACCTCATCGGGGAGCAGCAGTCCGAAAAAAGAAAACTACCCGGCATACATGGCTCCGGATGCAGAAAATTTTCGTGGCATCAATGCTGCAAAAATTTGGAGCAATGCCGATTCACTTACCCTGGAAAAAGTAACCTCACTTGCTTATACACGTTATTTGCCTGCGTTTGAAAAACTATTGCCATCGCTTTTGCGTGCAAGAAAACAGTCTGGGTTTATCCCCGACTCTATTCGCCAGCAATTGGATGAGGCGCTTAGCATGCTTGAACAATGGGACTTGAAATCAGATGCACGGTCGGTGCCAACAACACTGGCAGTGGAATGGGCACAACATTTATTACCTGCAATTCAAAAAACCGGCACTTTGCCCGGCACCGGCTTCGTTGAAAAAACATTTGCATTTTCCGACAAAGCAACGGCGGCCGAATTGCTGCAACCATTTATCCTGACGCTGAATGATTTGAAAAGCAGGTTTCAAACATGGAAAGTGCCATGGGGTGAAACCAACCGCTACCAGCGCCTCACAGGCAAACTGCAGGAAATATTTGATGACAGAAAACCATCGCTGCCTGTGAATTTTGCAGCCGCTACATGGGGTGCACTGCCCAGTTATGTGAGCAAAACAATGAATGGATCCATCCGTCGCTACGGCGTGAGTGGAAACAGTTTCATTTGCGCTGTTGAATTTGGCGACAAGGTGAAAGCAAAATCATTGCTCGCAGGCGGAAACAGCAACAACCCCTCTTCCAAACATTTTGCCGACCAGGCTGACATGTATGCCAACGGAAGGTTTAAGGATGTGCTGTATTACAAAGCAGATGTAATACAGCACGCAGAGCGAACTTATAAACCGGGGAATTAAGCATGAGAAGCAGTGCCACGTTGCTATATCATGCTTTCCCTTTTAGTACTTCATCAATTTTTTTACAGCATTGTCCAGTCGGCGGCTGGCCAGAAACTGCTGTTCAAGTTCCAGGTTGAACGGCACTGGTGTATCAAGGCTGGCGCAACGCACAACAGGTGCATCCAGTATTTCAAAACAATGCTCGCCAATCCAGGCACTGATTTCACCGCCAATGCCGCCAAACATCGTGTCTTCGTGCAGCACCAGTACTTTGCCGGTGGCTGCCACCGACTGTCGGATGGCTTCATAATCCAGCGGAAGAAGAGTGCGCAAATCAAGAATGTATAACGAAAGGTTTGCGTGTCGTTGCTGATATTCCATTGCCCAATGCACGCCCATTCCGTAACTGATGATGGTGAGGTCACTGCCTTCTTGTACTATCCTTGCCTTACCAATTTCCACTTCGTAATAAGCCGGCGAAATTTCTCCGCTAATACTGCGGTACAAAGCCTTGTGTTCGAAGAACATGATGGGGTTGGGATCGTTGATGGCAGCAATCATCAATCCCTTGGCATCGGCCGGTGTTGAAGGATAAACCACCTTCAACCCCGGTATATGTGTAAACCAGGCTTCATTGCTCTGGCTGTGAAACGGACCGGCCCCAACACCTGCACCTGTAGGCATGCGTATGACCACATCGGCTGGCTGTCCCCACCTGTAATAAATCTTTGCAAGGTTATTGACAACCTGGTTGAAACCAACTGAAACAAAATCGGCAAACTGCATTTCCACCACACTCTTCATTCCCTGTAGCGACAAGCCGAGGGCCGTTCCAACAATGGCACTTTCGCACAGTGGTGTATTGCGCACCCGATCCTTGCCAAAATTTTCAACAAAACCTTCCGTCACTTTAAATGCACCACCATACTCGGCAATATCCTGCCCCATCAGAACAAGGTCCTTATGCACCTGCATACTCTGGTGAAGGCCATCCCTGATTCCATCAATGAACCGGCTGTCCTGTTCATCTTCAATCAACGATGACGGCTGCTGCTGCGCCAATAAACTAAACTGTTGTGCATTGATGGCAGGCGCATATACATCCTGCAATTCTTCTGTTTCATCAGGCATTATTTCAGAAACATCGAATGCCATCGCAAGTTCCCTTTCAATATACTCCCGGGTTGTTTGCTTGATACTGGCATCTGTTTCGCCGGAAATAATTCCTGAATGAACGAGATAGAATCCGAAATTCTCCACGGGATCCTTCTTCTTCCAATCTTCAAAGAGCTGCGCCGGCACATACTTCGTTCCACTCGCCTCCTCGTGACCACGCATCCTGAACGTCATGCATTCAATGAGGTAAGGCTTCTGGTTTTTAATACAATAATCACGAACACCACTGATGGTATCAATTACAGTAAGGATATTATTGCCATCAATGGTTATGCCCTCCATGCCATAGCCTTTGGCCCGATCACTCAGTTGCTGGCACTTGTATTGTTCGTTTACAGGTGTGCTCAACCCGTAACCGTTGTTTTCAATAATGAATATCACCGGCAGGTTCCAAACGGCAGCCACATTCAGCGCTTCATGAAAATCGCCTTCGCTGGTACCACCTTCGCCTGTGAATGCTACTGCAATTTTTTCCTCACCTTTTAGTTGATTTGCAAGTGCTGCGCCATCGGCAATGGACAGTTGCGGCCCTAAGTGGCTGATCATGCCACAAATAAAATGTTCCGCGCTGCCAAAATGAAAACTTCTCTCCCTGCCTTTGGTGTAGCCATCCTTGTTGCCCTGCCACTGCATGAAGAGTTTATACAAGGGCATATCTCTGCCGGTGAACACACCAAGATTTCGGTGCATGGGCATTATCCATTCATCTTTTTGCAGTGCATACGTTACACCAACAGAAATCGCCTCCTGACCAATGCCGCTGAACCATTTCGAAATTTTTCCCTGCCGGAGCAACACCAGCATTTTTTCTTCCACCATGCGAGACAGCAGCAGGTGTTTGTATATATCTATCAATTCATCATCGGATAGATGTTTGCGAATGTAAAACATACAGCTAAGCAATATTTAGCTGCAATTTACCTGTAATAGCGCAGCGAAAAAAAGGACATGCAACTTAGCGGTTGTAATCCTGCTTGTAATCTTTGAGCAGCAGATTCTGCAGCCATGAGTTAAGTATGGCCAGCAAAAAACTGAACAGCAAGGCCCACCAAAATCCATCAACCCTGAATCCTTCTACCCACTTTGAGGCAAGCAACACCATAAAGGCATTGATGACAAAAAGAAAAAGGCCAAGGGTAACAATGGTAACAGGCAGGGTAAGCAGGATAAGCACGGGGCGAATGATGGCATTAATGAGTGCAAGCACCAGGGCGGCCACCAATGCTTTCCAACTGCTGGCTACTTCAACACCGGGGAGCAGCCACCCCAGGAAGAGGATGACAACTGCTGAAATCAGGATACGAGCCACAACAAGTTTCATCCTGCATTATTTTAGTGTTACAAAAACCTATTGCAAAGAGAATCATTTCACCGTGTTAATCACATACAAAACATAGTTTTTTGTTTGATAATTGCTCAGCACGGTTTGCGCAGTTAGCGAAACTTTGAATTCAGGCGGCAAGGTGCTTCTATCTACCTGGAAGAAAGCCATAGCCTGGCCGCAGGCAATAAATTTTACAACTGCCTTTTGCTCCAGTTCAGCAATGAGTTGCAGGTTTGGATTTTCGCATGCATATTTTTTCTGGTACGCTTCATTGTTCATAACACTATACAATGCTGACCCGTGCACAACCACTACTGGTATTATTTTTTCTGCAGGAATGCCCGAAGCTACATGCAGGTTTATGACCCTACCTATTTCTGCCAACCCATCATTCAACTCCTTAGCCATGGAGTCGGGGTTGTTGTAGGTAAGTTCGAAAAGCAACTTGTACTCCATAGTGGGGTCAGGCTTTTCGGTTGGATTTTCTACCGGAACCACCCCCGACATTTTTGCCGAAGTAATGAGCGGATATTTTGCAATGGAAAGGAAGTATGCCATCCTTGCCGAATCGTTATTTCCAGGAGTTGGTGTTGGCCTGCAAATCGCAAGAGTTGGCAGCAGCAGTGAAACAAAAAATACGAAGAGCTTGAACTTTTTATTCATGAAAAATGGTTTAGCCGTTAAGATAACAGCATTATCCACGATTATGCAACCAGGCACTCAGCCTTTTTTTAAAAAGTGAAAAAAGGCCTTAAGCAACAGCGCTGTTATTGGCTCAACTGCCAAAAGCTTTCTGCCCAGGCTTCCTGCCCCAATCGGGCAAATCAATATCAAGGTCATCGTGTGCAGCAGCCATTTCTTCTTTCAGTTGCCGCCACATTTTTTGCAGTCGTTCCTGCTGTTCTGGTTTACCTGCAAGATTTGTTGTTTCCCAGGGATCCTTATTCAGGTTGAATAGTTGTATGGTCTTCACGCCCTTTACATTGTAAGCAATCAATTTATATCCATCGGGCGATTTAATGCTTCTGCTCCAATGTCCGTAAACATTGTAAATATTATCACGTACGGTGACTTTAGGATTCCTGAACAGCGGTACAAGACTTTTTGCTTCTACTATGGAGGGAGCTTCTAAACCCAGGTAATGATAAATAGTAGGAGCAATGTCGCTGAGGTATACAAATGCATTTGTTTTCTTGTTGGCAGGCACTCCGGGGCCAGCTATAATCATGGGCACTTTAATGCTGTGCTCATACAGGCTTTGCTTTCCCAGCAAGCCATGCTGTCCAACGGCCAGACCATTGTCACCGGCAAAAACAATAAGTGTGTTTTCCCTCAACCATGTTCTGTCAAGCGCATCCAGGATGCGTCCAACCTGCGCATCCATTTCAGTGATCATATCATAGTACAATGCAATTTGCTCCTTAACGGCTTCGGGTGTCCTGGGATGAGGCAAAAGCATTTCGTCCCGGACATTGAGGTCGCCATTATCGAAAGGATGCTGAGGCAAAAAATTGGGAGGCAACATCATTTCAGTGGGCTTGTATTTTTCAGCAAAAGCAGGTGGTGGTGTTCGTGGATCGTGGGGGGAAGTAAAAGCAACATAGCAGAAAAATGGTTTGGATTTTGCCTCCTTGCTTTCAAGGAAATGAATGGCAGCATCTGCAAACAATTCTGTACTAAAAGTATCGCTGTGCCAGGCTGCGCTTGCAGGATAATTTCCATTTCCACTGTAATGATAAACCAGGGGATGGAACTGGCCACTGTCCTTATCCGTGTGCATGCCGCCAAAAAAAATATCGTCGCCGGCATTGAACATACGGTCGTGCGAAACACGGTCGCTGTGCCACTTGCCGGTATGAAAGGTGGTATAACCTTTGCTTCTCATCACTTCGGGCAGGCTGACGAGACTATCAGGCACTACAGCGCCATCTTGTGGCAGGCGATTAACATATCTGCCTGTCAGCATCATTATTCGGCTGGGTATACAAACAGCGCCCTGGTGCCCGCCCATCACATGCGCCTGCATGAAACTCAGGCCCGCAGCAGCAAGTTTGTCAAGGTTGGGAGTTCTAATTCCATGATTGCCCCAAGCATGTATCGTGTTGTAGGTTTGATCATCACTGTACAAAACAATAATGTTCTTTGCCTTTTGTGCGCCTAACTGTCCGGCACTCAGCAAAAAGAATGAAAAAAGCATCAGGCATTTCATGCACAACCCTATAAGGCGATTGGTAAAAGCGGGATACATAATTTTTTTGTTTTTATTGAACAGCTCCTGCAATCTTAAGGATGGAACAATCGGTTGTTTTATTCCTGTCATTATCACTGCCTATTTTTTTTGACTGATACAGAAATGCTTCTATTTCAGATTCAGGCCAAAATAGGTCTTGTTTAGAAATACGGGAATAGGAGTGGTAAATAAAATAAATTAACAAACCCTGCTTCTGCCTAATCTCATTTTTTTCTGTGAATTGAATACATTTTTTGGTTTTTCCAAATAAGTCCTAACATTGCAGTACAAATCGAGCTACAGCCCATTCGAGTAATCCGCACTTCGAGGCTGTTTTCCCAACAAAACCATCTTTTTTATTTCAATTGCTTAGGCTCTATTCTTTTATCACATTACTTGTTGTATGTACGACATTTTGCAACTGAACGACATGCTCGTTCCCGAATTGGCAGATATTGCTGACCAACTGAAAATACCAAACGCCCGGAAACTTGAAAAGCAGGATTTGATTTACAAAATCCTGGACAAGCAGGCCTTGATGGGCAGCGCCCAAAAGGAAGGCAAAAGCACCGATAAACCAAAGCGCAAGCGCCTCATAAAAGCTACTACTCCCAATATGACAGAGGAAGCCGAAGTGATGGAACCATCGGCCCCTGCTGAAACCGAGGCTCCCCCGGTGCAGGTGGAAGAAAAAAAGCACCCCGGAAAACCTGTAAAAAAGATGACCCGGAAACCATTGCTGAAAAAAGAGGAGACTCCCACCCCTCCACCAGCAGAGGATTTGGCGAAGCCTAAAAAAATTACAGGCTCATCCATTCTTGAGGAAGGCGAAACTGTTGAATCCATATTCCGCGATGCCCTCAGCAGCCTCGACAATGTGGTTGATGGCGAAGAAATAAGCATTGAAGATATTGAGGAAGGTGTAGAGCAAGGAGAGCAGGAAACAGTAGCAGAAACGCCCGGGCGCCCAATGAACCTGGGACAGCCGCAACGTTTCCAGAAACCAAAGGAACCTGCTTTCAGCGTTGAATTCGACGGCATTGTAAATGGAGAAGGGGTACTGGAAATGATGCCCGATGGCTATGGCTTTCTGCGCAGCAGCGATTACAACTACCTCAGCAGTCCCGATGATGTGTACGTGAGCCCCAGCCAGATAAAACTCTTCGGCCTTAAAACAGGCGACACTGTTTTCGGAACAGTTCGCCCACCCAAGGAAGGTGAAAAATATTTCGCCCTGGTTAAAGTTGACAGTATCAATGGTAAGTCGCCTGATGAAGTACGCGACCGTATACCCTTTGACTACCTCACGCCACTTTTTCCCTACGAAAAACTCAACCTGTTCAACAGTCCGTCCAACCTGAGCACCCGCATCATGGACCTATTTACCCCCATAGGTAAAGGACAGCGTGGTTTGATTGTAGCACAGCCCAAAACGGGTAAAACAATGCTGCTGAAAGAGGTGGCCAATGCTATATCGGAAAACCACCCGGAAGTGTACATGATGGTAGTGCTGATAGATGAACGCCCTGAGGAAGTAACCGATATGGAACGCAGCGTTCGTGCCGAAGTACTGGCCAGCACCTTTGATGAGCCTGCAGAAAAACATGTGAAAGTGAGCGCCATCGCCCTGCAAAAAGCAAAGCGACTTGTTGAATGCGGGCACGATGTAGTCATTTTGCTCGACAGTATTACGCGTTTGGCCCGTGCCCACAATACAGTGGCGCCTGCAAGCGGCAAAGTGCTGAGCGGTGGTGTGGAAGCCAACGCCATGCAAAAACCAAAGCAGTTTTTTGGCGCCGCCCGTAAAATTGAAAACGGTGGTTCGCTCACCATACTTGCTACGGCTCTTATTGACACCGGCAGCCGCATGGACGAAGTGATCTTTGAAGAATTCAAGGGTACCGGCAATATGGAATTGCAACTGGACCGCAGGCTTGCCAATAAGCGTGTATTCCCTGCCATCGACCTTGTGGCATCATCTACACGCCGCGATGATTTGCTGCTGGACAGGGATGTGCTAAGCCGCATGTACCTACTTCGCAATTACCTGGCCGACATGAACCCCGATGAAGCGATGAATGATTTAATGAAACGTATGCGTGGTACCAAGGACAACTACGAGTTCCTTGCCAGCATGAACCGATAGGTTTATCAAGAAAGAAAAGAAAAAATGCCCGCTAACGAAGCGGGTATTTTTTTAGGCAACACCTGCTGCTGCTAAGGCTTCAATGCATGCTGGGCTTAGGCGACAAAATGGCTGCACATTAGCAATCTTAACAAGATCCGCATTTGCTAATACCCTCCTTTTTCCGTTACTTTTGCAGATTGGCCTCGACTTAACCGATTGAGATTTTATTGCTCCTTTTTTGGCATCTCAGCAGTTGAAAATAGCCAACACAAAAAATAACAACAAGTACTATAGGCACACTTTTACTACACCATATCCATGTCGCTTCCTTTCTACATAAAACACATTTACAACAACGCCAGCGAAGAGGTTATCAAGCGTGGCAAGCGCATTCACATGTCGGGCCAACTCGATTTGCTGGATCACAATCCTATTCTTGAAACCATTGGGTTCAGGGTGAAGGATGATATGTACAATATGTGGTATAAGGTGAAAATTGAGAACTACAGCAATCCACGCTCCCTCACACTCCGATGCACCTGCCCATACAACCTCACGGAAGTTTGTCGCCACAAAGCTGCGGCCCTTATTCAACTGCAGGAAATGAGCGAACAGGGTTTGCTTGGCGGGCAATCCATGAAATACAACCAGGCGCATACACTCATAAAAATCCGGCACATTGATCTTAAAATGATTCGCATGCTAGCCGGTTCCGAAAATTATGAAGCCGCTGAAGAAATATTGCGTACACATTCTGCCACTATCATATCTGCTGCCAATGAAAAAGTGGAAGCTGAACTGGTTTTTGAAGGAACAAGATACCACCTGGTAATCCGCAAGAATGATGAACGCTATTTTGATACCAGTTGCAACTGCAGCGAAAGCAGCCATATTTTATGCCAGCATAAAACAGCGCTTTTCCTGCAATTACTCAATGGCTATGGTGCAAATTATTTCGACAGCATCCGCAACTATGATCGTGAAAAAGAAAGATTACTGGGAGCCTATGGCTACTCGCTTTCCGATGATCTGAAAGGCAAGTTTGAATTTGCCTACAAAGACGGCAAACCCTTTCTGCGGGTGCTGGACCCTACCATCAAGAAAGTAAATATTCCGCTGGCAACAGCAGCCAGCTATGGCTCACCTGTGACTGTAGCAGAGCCTGAAGCAAAACATGTTGAAATACAAACCCAGGACCTCAAAAGGCTGGCGATCGTATTCAGAGGCGACACGCATAACTATCCATATTTTGAGGTGGACGCCGTGCAGGGAACCGCCGATGAAGAAGGCACTTTAATTGGCAAGTCAGAACGGATAGACCTTGGCAAATTTGTGGATACAGAGCATTTCTGCGAAGAAGACAAACAGTTGATTCAATTACTGCGCAAACTGAATGATGCTGAGGTAAACAAGTACCTCAACCGCAACTCACCCTTCAGTGGTATTTGGGACAATATTGTACAAACGAACGGCAGCGATCTGCCCGAGGAGACAAAGGTTTTAATTCATGAATACCTGCACCCCAAACTGCTTAAAATATGGGAGGAGCATGCGTATGTTCCGGCCTTTGTTTTACCACCGGGAAAGAAGTTTGTTACAGCTAACCTGCAATTAGCCCACCTGGAGGAAAAATACATCAGGCCAGTGGTAAGTGTGAGTGCTGTTGGCGAAGACTTTGAAATTAGCTGCATGGCAAGTACAGGCCGAAGCATGTGGCCACTGAGCGACAATGAATGGGAATCGCCACTATTGTTGCTGAAGGATGAAACCCTTTATTGCTGGCAGAAACCGGAAGATGTAAATGTTGCCGCTTACTACAGCAAGTCATTCACCGTTAGTGCATCAGCATGGCAGGAATTTGCATCAAAACACATGATTCCGCTGGCTGCTGAGTATGAAATTCTTTTCGACAAATCCATAACGCAGCAGGTAAGAAACCAGGCACCTGAAATAAGTGTGCAACTGATGGAGAAAAACGAATTTCTTGCCTTCATTCCACAGTTCCGCTACGGGCATGTGCTGGCTCCTGCCAATGAACAAGGAACAGTGACTACCGTTCAAAACGGGCACATCACTATCATTCACCGCATGCTCGACAAAGAGCGGCAGTTTTTTGACAAACTCAATAACCTGCATACCAATTTTATCAGGCCAGAAAGAACAAGGCAACTGGTGCTGAAAGGCAGTGAAGTACTGAAGAACAACTGGTTCTTTTTGTTTATGGAAACCATGCAGGAAATGCAAGTGCCTGTTATTGGTTTTGAAACACTGCGCAACTTCAGGTTCAATGCTGCAAGGCCTACTACACAAATCCGAGTAAGCAGTGGCATGGACTGGTTTGATGCCAAAGTGGATGTGCATTTTGGTGACCAGAAAGTTCGGGTGGCCGACATCAAAAAGGCGCTCAATAACAAGCAAGCATTTGTACACCTGCAGGATGGCACACTTGGCATACTTCCCGAAGAATGGCTCAAAAAATATTCACTGCTCTTTAAAGTGGGCGAAGGTTCTGGAGGGCACTTGCGCCTGAGCCGCTACCAGTTTTGCGTAATCGATGAACTATACGAACAACGAGATTCTGAAGAACTGGAGATAGAACTGGAAGAGAAGTTTGACAGGCTTCGCAATTTCAAACACATCAGGAAAACTGCTCCACCAGCACACTTGAAACATATACTGAGGCCCTACCAGGTCACAGGTTTTCACTGGCTGAATTTCTTGCAGGAAAATGAATGCGGCGGCATACTAGCCGATGACATGGGTTTGGGTAAAACCGTGCAGGCGCTTTCCATGATGGAATATTTTGAAAAGAAGATGGGGCGACTAAAAGCATTGGTGGTTTGCCCCACTACTTTGTTGTACAACTGGGAAAATGAAATCAAAAAATTCACGCCTACGTTGGAATATTTCATTCATCACGGTGGGCAACGTTCACGTTCGATAGCTGACCTTGATCCCCATCACATTATCATCACCACCTTCGGCACATTGCG
This sequence comes from Sphingobacteriales bacterium, assembly GCA_037443285.1. Lineage (GTDB taxonomy): Bacteria > Bacteroidota > Bacteroidia > Chitinophagales > Chitinophagaceae > Phnomibacter. The sequence continues at coordinate 46,486 of JBBIOQ010000008.1, forward strand.
CAGTGATATTTTGCTCCTCAAAGAAATTCCCTTTGATTTTGTGATTCTCGATGAAAGCCAGGCTATCAAGAATCCTAACAGCAAAGTGGCACGTGCATCCTGCCTGCTCAACAGCAAGCACAGGCTGTGCATGAGTGGCACGCCATTGCAGAACAATACATTCGACATTTATGCGCAAATGAATTTCCTGAACCCGGGATTACTGGGCAGCAGCGAGTTTTTCAGGAATGAATTTGCAACACCTATCGACAAGTTTGGAGAAAAGGAGCAGAAGGAGCATTTACGCAAACTCATTTATCCCTTCATACTACGTCGTACCAAGGAGCAAGTAGCCAAGGACCTTCCGGAAAAAACGGAAACAGTGCTCTACTGCGAAATGAGTTCGGACCAGCGCAGAATTTACGATGCCTATCGCAATGACTATCGCGACAAAGTATTGGGCGCTATCGATACACAGGGCATGGAACGCAGTCAACTCACCATATTGCAGGGCCTCATGAAACTGCGGCAGATTTGCGACAGTCCCGCTATTTTGAATGAAGACGAAAAATTTCCAAACCATTCCATCAAACTGGAAGAACTTTCGAGGGAGATTACGGAAAACATCAGCGACCACAAGGCATTGGTGTTCTCACAGTTCCTTGGCATGCTGGCACTCATCAAAGACAAACTGAAACATCTGAATGTTGAGTTTGAGTATTTCGACGGAAGCACTTCTGTGCAGGACAGGCAAAAAGCCATCGACAATTTTCAGAACAACCCGGCATGCCGTGTATTCCTCATTTCGTTGAAAGCAGGTGGCGTAGGCCTCAACCTAACCGCTGCAGACTATGTGTACATTGTTGATCCATGGTGGAATCCTGCAGTAGAGCAGCAAGCCATCGACCGTACGCACCGCATTGGCCAGACACGCAATATTTTTGCCTACCGCATGATTTGCCGCGATACGGTGGAAGACAAAATCATTCAACTGCAGGAAAAGAAAAGGCTTCTGGCAAAAGAACTCATCTCCGATGATGAAGGCTTTGTGAAGAAGCTGACGAGAGATGACATTGCATACCTGTTCAGCTAATAACTCCATTGCCTTTGGGTGCAAGCCGGCATGATGTCCTTTTAGTCTTGCCGGCTTTCTGATTCTGTCAAAGCTGGAATTTCATTTTGTTTTTCCATCAGCAATGCAGCTTCGATGTAGTCTTCTTTCAAATGATCGTACAACGATTTTTGGTCGATGATCAGTGACACCATTCCGGCAGCCATGCCAGCGAGCAAGAGATGAAAAATAACGGAGTGCCTGTCTGTCATTTCAAGCACCAGTATGGCGCAGGTGAACGGACTCCTTGTAACCCCAGTAAGAAATCCCACCATACCTGCGAGTATCAGAATATTGGCGTTGCTCCCAGTGAGTTGAAGCAGATTGGCCATCAACGCACCCATGGAAGCGCCTGCGCTGAGCGCAGGTGCGAAAATACCTCCTGCTGCGCCGGAAGTAAATGAAACAACAGGCCCCAACACACGTAGAACCGGCAAATACCAATGCATCTCTGCAGCCTTCCCAAACAATACAGCGTTCATCAATTCTTTACCTGAACCTAAGGCGAAATGAGAAATTAAGGTGCCCATAGTTGCCATAATCATGGCCGAGGTAATCAGAAAAACAATTTGAGCACTCACGGAAAAATTCTTCCGCCAATGCATAATGCGCAATATTATCCTGGCTAAAATGGCGCCGGCGATTCCAGTTACAATTGCAATCAAAGCCACAAGGAGCAAAACATACCAGGCTGGATTGTCCACCTTGGGATAACCGAGGTACAAATAAGGACCCAGTAAAGCCTGTGCAGTGAGGCCGGCGATGATTACTGCCGAAAAAAGTGCGGTCCGGAAAAATCGCAAGTGATTTTTAGCCAGTTCTTCCATGGCAAACACCAGGCCACCCAGGGGTGTATTGAATGCGGCAGCCAATCCCGCAGCGGCACCTGTAATGATCATGTTTCGTCGCGGCGTTACCGGCCAACTGGAAGGCACCAGGTTGTGTACAAACCGGAAAATGGAACCGGCAATTTGAATGGTGGGTCCTTCGCGTCCAACGGCGCCACCACCCATCACCATGAGCAAACTCGATAATATTTTGATCACTGCCACTTTTAGCGACAACAAATGCCTGACAACAGCATTGTGTTTGGGAGTTGCTAATTCAATGCCCGCCATCACCTGCGGGATACCACTACCACGGGCGAAGGGTGCAAAACGAAGGACCAGCCACCATGCTATGAAAAAGAAGACTGGGGTTGTGACAAATAGTACCCACCAATGCCAACTTATGAGCATATACAACAACGATTCCGCACCGGCAAACAACCTGGTGTACAACACCGCAACAAGACCTGTAAGAAGCGAAGCCAACCAAAATGGCAATGCCTGCAATACATTTCGCCTCATCTTTTCGTTACTGAATAGCTTGAACCGATTCTGAATTTTAGTCCCTATTATCTGCCATTTTCCCATTGATATAAAAGTAGCCGATGTCCCCAGTTAAATTAAGCCTAAATGAAGTGCCTCTAAAATTTCCTGTATGCCTCCGTTGGTCCAAATACCCAACCATTCCTAACAACTTTAACCTTCATTAACAATCCTTCCACTCCACTTAACTGCAAAGGCATTTGGGTATGTATAGTTTTGCTCCAGCAAATGAAAATGCAGGACACCATTATGGTCAATAAAATTTTACTCAGTTTTTGTATTACTGTTTTCACTTTCCTTGCAGCCTCAGCACAATCACGCATTGGAACAGTAAAAGGAAATGTGGTGGATACCGCATCAAAGAAATTTTTGCCCAGCGCTACCATCAACGTACTCGATGCAAAGGACAGCACGCTGGTAAGTTTTGCAAGAAGCAAGGAAAATGGTTCGTTTGAAATTACAAGGCTCAGTGCAGGAAAATACATCCTGATGGTGAGCTACACAGGGTTTGCAAAAAACAGCCAGCCGTTTACCATCACCACAGATAACCCGGTTGCAGATTTTCCGGTAATTGCAATGGCCAGTAATTCCTCACTCGAAGATGTAACAGTAGTTGCTGCACCCGTAACCATCAAAGGTGATACCGTTGAATTCAATGCTGCCTCTTTTAAAGTGGCAAAACCCAACGCAGTGGTGGAAGACCTGCTGAAGAAACTTCCGGGCGTTGAAGTAGATAAAGACGGCAACATTAAAGCCAATGGCCAGGATGTAAAAAGAATACTGGTGGATGGCAAACAGTTTTTTGGCAACGACCCAAAACTTGCCACCAAGAACCTGCAGGCTGATATGGTAAACAAAGTGCAGGTATTTGACAAGAAAAGTGATAAGAGTGAATTCACCGGCTTTGATGATGGCAACAGCGAACCAACCATTAACCTCACCCTCAAAAACGATAAACGCACCGGTGTGTTTGGCAAGGCTGCTGCAGGCTACGGCACCGACAATCGCTACCAGGCCAATGCCAATGTAAACAGCTTCAAGCAAGGCGAACAGTTGTCTTTTATTGGTCAGGCCAATAATGTAAACCAGCAAGGCTTCAGCCTCATGGATGCATTGAGTTTTAGTGGCGGCGCAACAGGTGGAGGACGCAGTGGTGGCGGTAGTTCCGGTGTTTCCATCGCCGGTATGGGCGGCAATCAGCAGGGTATTACCAACACGCAGGCTGCAGGCGTTAACTACAACAATTTCAAATCAAACAAACTCGATCTCAACAGCAGTTATTTCTTCAATGGCACACAATTCTCCAACGACTATAACCTGCAGCGTGTAACGTATGTAGGCGACACCACACAACAGTATGTTGAACCCGGCAGCAGCATCAGGGACAATTACAACCACCGATTTAATGTAGCAGCCGATTTCAAAATCGACACTTTCAACTCCATTAAAGTGGTTCCGTCATTCACTTATCAAAACACCAACACCACCACACAAAAACAGTACACCACCTATGGTACCAAAGGTGGTGTACTGACCGACGGAATGAGCACCACCGGCAGCGACAACACAGGCTACAATTTTGGCACCACCGCATTGTGGCGTCACAAATTTGCACGCAAGGGCCGCACCTTCAGCACTCAAATCAATTACGGCCGCAATGAAAGCGATGCCAATGGAAACCAGTACACCATCAACACGCAATACACTACGGGCAATGTGTACCGCAGCGATACCCTCAACCAAATAAACAAAACCCTTTCCGATGCAAACAGCTATGGTGTTGATGCCAGTTACACTGAACCTATGAGCAAGCGTTCGCTCATAGAATTGAATGGCTACTACCGTTACAACGACAACACCAACGACAAGAAGACATACAACTACAACAAGGCTACCGGTGAGTACGATATTCTGAATACACGCCTCACCAACCTCTTTGATAACTCGTACACCTACGCCGGTGGCGGACTTACATTTAAGGAAAACAGAACCGGGTGGAATTACAGCATTGGTGCCAAATTGCAGCAGGCAACTTTGTCAAGTTTGTTGCAGGGAAAAACAGAACCCATCAGCCAGTCGTTCCTGAATGTGTTGCCCACAGCACAGTTGCAGATTGGCAAGAACCGCTACCGCAATTTCAGGTTCTATTACAATGGCTCTGTAACCAACCCATCAGTTGCTCAACTGCAACCTATTGAAGATATCAGCGACCCGCTCAACATTACAAAAGGTAATCCCGAACTGAAACAGGCATTCACCAACAACTTCCGTGTGAATTACAACAGCTTCGACCCATACACCATGAAGAGTTTCTTCCTGTTTGTAAATGCAAGGCAAAGTTTTAATGCCATTGTGAACAGCGATAGTGTGGGTGCATTTGGCGGACGCTACACCACCTACGAAAATGTAAATGGTGTTTACAGCACCAACGCCAACATGAATATTGGCCTTCCCATTAAGTTTGGTTCTACCAGGGCCAACATGAACCTGAGTACCGGCGCAGGCTACAATCAAAACATTAACCTGCTCAACAATGAGCAAAACACCATTCACAATATCAACTTGTCGCAAGGCATCAACTTCAACTATCCTTACAAGGAACTTTTCGATATTGGTTTTGGTGGCAGTGTATTATGGAACAATGCAAAATATTCCTTGCAGCCCGCACAGAATACCAACTACTTTACATACAATGCCAATTTTGAAAACAACTGGTACCTGCCCAAAAACTTTACCCTGGGAACTGATGTAACGTTCACTGCACAAACAGGCCGTGCCGCAGGTTACAACCAGTTGTATACCTTGTGGAATGCCTACCTGGCAAAGAGTATCATGAAAAACAAACGTGGTGAAATTCGCTTCCGTGCTAACGACCTGCTGAACCAGAACACTGGCCTCAGCCGTGTGACCAGCGGCAACTATGTGGAAGACACACGCTACACCGTGCTGAAGCGTTACTTCATGCTTTCATTCACTTACAACCTCAGCAAGTTTGGCGGTGCGGCCATGGGTGGCGGGCAACGTATGATGATAATGGGACCGAGATAGTTTTGGGTTTTTTGTTTGTAGTTTTTTTGTTCCCTGCGTTTTGCATATTTCATAAATGCTACATTCTGAATTGCGAAGAACCAAAAATCACAAAACCGAAATCACAAATTCAAACGCCCAATTCCTGCAGCAACGCCTTCACTTTGCCGCTGATAAAATCACGCACTTCATTGAACTGTGCCGGCTCCATGTGTTTGGGTCAGGTATCTGCCAGTCGATAAATTTCTTTGCGGGCATCCAGGGGCATGCATCACCGCAACCCATAGTTACCACTGCATCAAACGGAGCATACTTCTCCACATCAGCAAGGCTTTTGCTGTCGTGTGAACTAAGATCGTACCCCAATTCCTTCATGGCTGCAATGGCCTTGGGGTTCACAACGCCACTCGGCTTGCTGCCAGCACTGAAGGCTTCAACTTTTTCGCCTCCATGCAGGCGTGCAAAGGCCTGGCTCATCTGGCTGCGGTTTGCGTTTTCAACGCATACGAATAGCAATTTGATTTTTTCGCTCATAAAAAAATGGATGGAGTTTTTTTTGTGTCCGTGCTTCGGTACTTCTATTGAACTTCATTGGCGATGGCACCGTTCAACGCCGCTGCTGCTTTGAGGCTTTCCCTACTCACAAATCGGCTTTAGAAATTTGGTCTGTTGCCTAAGTGCAAACCGTACCAACAGAATCAAAACGGGCACTTCAATCAAAGGCCCCACCACCGCTGCAAATGCTGCACCGCTGTTGATGCCAAACACCGCAATGGCCACAGCAATACCCAGTTCGAAATTGTTGCCCGCTGCAGTAAATGCCAGCGAAGTAGATTTTGCATAATCGGTGCCGGCCTTTTTGCTCAGGTAAAAGGCAGAGAAAAACATGATGATAAAATAAATAGTGAGCGGCAATGCTATCTGCAGCACATGCGTTGGTATCTGCACAATCAGTTTTCCTTTCAGGCTGAACATAACCACAATCGTAAACAATAAGGCAACAAGTGTTACAGGACTCACTGCCGGCAGGAATTTATGTTCATACCAATCGGCGCCTTTCCATTTCACCAGTAGCCAGCGGCTTATCATACCCGCAAGAAAAGGAATGCCGAGGTAGATGAAAACACTTTGAGCCACCTGCCCGATGGTGATGTTCACTTCATATCCTTTCAATCCAAATAATGGTGGCAGTTTGGTGATGAACACCCATGCATACACGCTGTAAAACAACACCTGGAAAATGGAATTGAAAGCCACGAGACCTGCGGCGTACAGGCGGTCACCGCTGGCCAGGTCGTTCCACACAATGACCATGGCAATGCAGCGGGCAATGCCAATGAGAATGAGGCCTGTCATGTATTCCGGCTGATTGCGCAAAAACACAATGGCCAGCACAAACATGAGCAATGGTCCCACCAGCCAATTTTGAACAAGGGAAAGTGCCAGTATTTTTTTGTTCTGAAACACCTTGGGCAGTTCTTCATATTTCACCTTTGCCAGCGGAGGATACATCATCAGTACCAGGCCAATTGCAATGGGGATATTGGTGGAGCCCGATTGAAAGCTATTGATAAATTGTTCAGTGCCCGGAACGAAATATCCAAGCCCGACACCCACAGCCATTGCTGTAAAAATCCAAAGAGTAAGGTAACGGTCTAAAAATGACAAACGTTTTTGCATTCGTGTTTTCGTGGTTTTTTGTTAGTGTTTTTTTTAGTTCATAACCTAAGCAGGTTCATTATCATCATCAATATTTTCTCCGCAGCCTTTGATCTTCAACTAACAACAGCCACTCCCCGGTTCACAACAACTTGCAGGCTTTTCAGCATACACAGTAACGCTTAAGATTTGAACGTTTCCCAATTTGTATTCGGCTATTTCTTCTTCGTTCAGGTATTCCTTCAGCAGGTCGTCCGGAATATGAATAGCCTTTTCCTTTTGAACCGTTACATTTTTGAAACCTGTTTCATTAATGATACCGAGATATTCATCTTTTTGGATGGCGCCGCTCACACATCCGGCATACAATTCAGCTACCTGCTTCCACTTGCCGGGCAGTTCGCCCTGCAGCACTATATCGCTGATGGAGAAATGGCCGCCAGGTTTCAAAACCCTGATTATTTCACCAAACACCGCCCGTTTGTTGGGTACAAGGTTGAGCACACAATTGCTCAGTACCACATCGGCACGATTGGCAGTAACCGGCAATTTTTCAATATCGCCCAACCTGAATTCTACATTGTTGAATCCCACTTTATCTGCATTGGCCCTCGCCTTCTCCAGCATGGCTTTACTGAAATCAATACCGATTACTTTTCCGGTTTCACCAACTATTTTCCTGGCCACAAACGCATCGTTTCCTGCACCGCTGCCAAGGTCAATCACTGTGTCGCCTGATTTCATTTTTGCAAAGGCAGTAGGTACGCCACAGCCAAGACCAAGGTCTGCATCGGCGTTATAACCTGCCAGTTGCGTATAGTCTTCGGACATGATGTTGTAAACTTCATCGCCCCCGCAGCAACCGGTTGCGCCACAACAACTGGCTGCATTGTATTCTTTGTCCTGCAAGGCTATTTGCGAATATTTTTCCTTGACGATCGCTTTCAATTCCTGTTCCTGTGTCATGACATATTCTTTTTAAATAGATAATTTGTTAACAGCAATTATTACTGTCCTTCACTTTCAGGGTGTCGAATAATGAGTTGAATTCTGTTTTGAATTTTTCGAATGCTTCCCAGTTGATGCAGTAACAACTGCGTGGTCCTTCAACTGTTCCGTTGATGAGGCCGGCTTCCTTCAGTTCTTTGAGGTGCTGGCTCACGGTGCTCTGTGCCAGTGGCAGCACATCCACAATATGCCCGCACACACATTCGGTTTTACCCGCCAGCGTCTTGAGGATTGCCACCCTTGCCGGATGCGACAAAGCCTTGGCGAAAGCTGCCAGGTCCTGCTCTTTTTGTGAAAATGCTGCCGTCTTTGCAATAGCCATAATCGTACATTTACGATGAATAAATCCAAAACAAAAGCGGCGAACCGCTTTATTAATCGCAAAAATACGATGAAGGCCCAGCCTGCCAACTTTTCTCCCGATATTTTTTTTCGCAGGCCAATTTGAACAGGCATTTTGCCACCAAAAAAAGGAATTGGCCTTGTATTCCTCCAATGTCTTGTGCCATCACCTTAAGACAACCCCTTTCTAAGAAACTTTATTTTCAACAGGCATAAACCTAAATTACTTTCGTATCAAATCGATTCAATGATGAAAAAGTTCTTTTTACCATTGCTGGTTTTAGCCCTTGTTTCAGCTGCGCCATCAGCTGTGCATGCACAGGCAACCCAGCGGCCAAAGCCCACTCCAGCGCAATATGATTGGGAGCAACAGGAATTCTATCTCTTCGCCCATTTTGGCCCAAACACCTTCACCGGCAAGGAATGGGGCCATGGTGACGAGAAGGAGGAAATCTTCAACCCATCGAATCTCAATACAGACCAATGGTGCCGCATAGCCAAAGCAGCAGGTGCCAAAGGCATTATTATCACTGCCAAACACCACGATGGTTTCTGCCTGTTCCCCAGCAAATACAGCACACATACTGTACGTGAAAGCAAATGGAAAGATGGCAAGGGTGATGTGGTGAAAGACCTTTGGGCGAGTTGCAAAAAATATGGTCTCAAATTCGGCGTATACATTTCACCCTGGGACAGGAACCATCCTGCCTACGGCACTGACCAATACAATGATGTGTACCTAAATACCATGAAGGAACTGTTTGCCAACTACGGCCCCATTTGGGAACTGTGGTGGGATGGCGCCAACGGCGAAGGACCTAATGGCAAAAAACAGCAGTATGATTTCACCCGCTTTGAGAAAACCATCCGTACCATTTCGCCCAATACGGTCATTTTTAGCGACATTGGACCAGACATCCGCTGGGTAGGCAACGAACGTGGCATTGCCGGCACTACCAACTGGAACACATTGGATACAGCAGGCTTCAAACGCGGTGCAGGCGGACCTTCTGTTGACTCTTTGAACCAGGGCAATGCGTTTGGCAAAAACTGGATTCCTGCGGAATGTGATGTAAGCATCAGGCCGGGCTGGTTTTACCACAAAGAAGAAGATGACAAAGTAAAATCACCGGAGCAGTTGTTTCAACTATACCTCAAATCAGTTGGGCGCGGAGCCAACCTGAACCTGAATGTACCACCTGACCCTCGCGGCCTCATCAGTCCCAATGATTCTGCAGCATTGATGGGCTTCAAAAAGCTGCGTGAACAATTCAGCAATAACCTGGCTGCAAAGGCAAAGGCATTTTTGCAAACTGGCAATACGCAAAAGGCCAGCAAGCAATTGGTGGATGGAAACCTGTCGACAGGTATTGTTATACCAGAAGCAGGTTCAGTGTACCTGTCATTTGCAAATCCAACTTCCATCAATGCAATCACCCTGTGCGAAGAAATCAAACAGGGACAGGCCTGCAGCAGCTTCACTTTACGATTGCTCAACAGCAACAAACAAGCTATCCGAACCATTGAGGGTACAACCATTGGACGCAAACGCATTCTCACATTCCCTTCCACAGACGTTGCGGAAATAGAACTCTCCATCAATAGTCAACATTTTGCAACCACCATCGCCGAAGTGCAGGCCTACAAGATTGACGAATCATTACTGGAAAAATAATCGAATCATTTCACCCATGAACAAAGCAGTCATCAGCACATTACTGGCCATTTCATTTTTGTATGCATCCTCACAAAAAGCACCAGGCGATTGGCTGGTGCATCCGGTGGCGCAGAAAGCAATGGTGCGCTTAGAAGGAAAAAACCTGGTGCTGAACAACGGGCTCTTGCAGCGCACCTTTCGCTTGCAGCCCAATGTGGCCTGTGTTGACTTTACCAACCTGGTAAACGGGCAACAATTGCTGCGTGCTGTGAGTGCTGAGGCAAGACTGGTAATTAACGGCAAACCATACAACGTTGGTGGCCTCTATGGCCAGCGTGAAAAAGCCTATTTGCTTCCTGCATGGGTGGATACTTTGCAAGCAGGCAGCAATGATTTTCGTTTCGAAAACTATACAGTCGAAGAACTGTCGCCCCTGCTTCCGTGGAAGGCTGGCCATTGGTGGGCGGCTAACACGCAACATGCTAGCGGCAAACAAGTGAACTTCCTGTATAAAGCCTCTAATCCTGAGCTTGAAGGTTTGGAAGTGCAGGTACATTATGCGTTGTATGACGGCATGCCCCTCATCAGCAAATGGCTCACCATCCGCAACCATAGTCGGCACAGTTTTGCACTAGACAGTGTGGTGCATGAAATCATACACATGGTAGAAGAAGAAAGCGCTGTGGTGGGCGATACACGCCTCATGTACCCGCCGCAGGGCATTTACATTGAAAGCAATTATGCCTTCAACAATGCCATGCGCTACCGCATCAGCGACCAAACCACGCACTGGAAAGCTGACCGCAGCTATACTTCACAAGTGAATTACGATTACCAAACTCCTTGCATGCTGGAGATTTATCCAGAAAAAGCGCCGGGCATTGAACTGGCGGCTAACGATTCATTTACCTCAATACGCACCTGGGAATTATTGCAGGACAGTTACGACCGTGAAAGGCGCGGACTTGCAGTAAGGAAAATGTATCGTGCCATTGCACCATGGACAACTACCAACCCCATTTTTATGCACCTGGTGAGCAGCAACGATGACCAGGTGCGCACTGCCATTGACCAATGCGTGGCTACAGGATACGAGGCGTTGATTTTGAGTTTTGGCAGCCATCTGAACATGGAAGACAGCAGTGCCGCCAATATTGCAAAATGGAAATCACTAGCTGATTATGCGCATGGCAAAGGCATCAGCATCGGAGGCTATTCGTTGTTCAGCAGCCGGCGCATCAACGACAGTACCGATGTGGTGGATCCCAAAACCGGCAAGCCTGGCGGCGCAAATTTTGGAAATGCACCCTGTTTTGGCAGCGCATGGGGCTTGGCATACCGCGACAAAATCAAATACTTCTTTGCTACCACGGGATTCGATATCTGGGAAAATGACGGACCCTATCCCGGTGATGTTTGTGCCAGCACCACACACCCCGGACACAAAGGATTGAAAGATTCGCAATGGAAGCAAATGCTCATCCAGAAAGAACTGTATCAATGGCTGAATGAACGCGGCGTCTACATCAATGCGCCTGATTGGTACTTCCTGGATGGCACCAACAAGATTGCAATAGGGTACAGAGAAGTAAATTTTTCACTCAGCCGTGAACAACAGAAAATTCTGAACAGGCAAAATATTTTTGATGGCCTGTGGGAAAAAACGCCCGGCATGAATTGGGGTTTTGTGCCACTCACCCGCTACCATGGCGGTGGCCCTGAGTCTATTCTTGAGCCGCTGAGCGAACACCTCCCTGACTACAAACAACTGATGGTACAGTACTACGGCGCCGGGGTGCAGGCATGCTACCGCGGCCCCCGCCTGTACGATACGGAACAGACCAAACAAGTGGTGCAGGAGGTGGTGAAATGGTACAAACAATACCGCGACATTTTAAACAGCGATATCATTCACCTGCGCCGTGCCGATGGCCGAGACTGGGATGGCATCCTGCATGTGAATCCTGCACTGCCGGTGAAAGGCATGATGCTGTTGTACAATCCAACGCAGCAAAGCATTACACGCACCATCAAAGTGCCGTTGTATTACACAGGCCTTACTGAATTTGCGTATGTAAAATCGGAGGATGAAAAAGCTAAAAAGTATAAACTGAACAGGGATTACAGTATAGATTTTCAAGTGACTATTCCTGCAAATGGATACCGCTGGTTTACTGTTAGTGAATAATCAGAAAAGTTGATTGGCTCAAAATGTAATTGACCAATATCATGAGGTGAAAATCCCGGAGAATCATGCAAGATTCCACGGGATTTTTTTATTGCTCCAACTTTCCAGCATTGCGTGAATCGCTGCAACTCATACTGCGGCTTCGTTATTGCATACGCCTCACACTTTCGCATTTGTTTGCGCAAACATTTTACAAAATCTGAGCATTTCCGACGGGATTCAACCGCAGGTAAAATAATTCATCCAACATGAGCATTCATAAAAGTGATTGCTTTGGTTAATGCCATGGCATATTACTCCATTCCTTGCTGTACTTACCCATATTGTATTCATCATCATCAACCAATTCACATGTACAGCAATCGCAGATCAACAGTCAATCGTCTTTCCAAAATCATTTTCCTTTTGTTAACCGACTTTGCAACTACCTACTTACATGCGCAGGGTTTTTGGCGAAATTATGAAGTGGGGGCACAGTTGGGTACTTATGTTTACCAGGGCGACCTGACGCCCATTTGGATGGGCAGCTACAACACGCTTAAATGGAATGGCGGCGTGCATATCACACGCCTGATGAGTCCAAACCTTGCCGTTCGGTTGCAATACAATGCAGGTCATCTATTGGCAGATGATGCAGCCTACAACCAACCCGACTGGCGGCAGCAGCGAAACTTCAATGCCAACACCCGTGTGCGTGAACTCATGCTTACCGGTAACTGGGATTTCACCGGTCAACAACTGCAACGCAAACCGGGAACACTCAGCCCGTATTTGTTTGGCGGACTGGGTTATAGCTGGCTGCACGTACACCGAAGCTGGAGCAAGATGAACAGTGAATACTTTGCATCAAGCAACGAAATGCTACAGGGACTTGCAACAGATACAACCACACGAATGCCGCGGGGCATGATGATAGTTCCTGTGGGCGCAGGTCTTCGCTACACGATTACAAAACGCATAGGTGTTTTTGCAGAGGCAGCCTATCGTTTTTCATTTAGTAACGATTATCTGGATGGCTTCAGCAAGGCGGCCAATTCTAGTTCCATGGACCACTACTATGGCTACAGCATTGGATTGATTATAGGTCTTGGCAAGATGGATGCACTTGCCTGTCCTCCAAACATGAATGGCAGAAAATGACCAAAAGCCATTCAGGGTTTTACATAAGGAAATCTCCTTTTTTCCTTTTCATCTTTCCCCTTTGCCTTTGGTTTTTCGTATTGCTGCGCCGGCCTTGCCATCCACAGCAGTTCACCGTTTGCATCGTAGATACTCAAAGTAAAATCCACCTCGAAAGTTGAAAAATATGAGGGGAAATAATAGGCGTACCCGGCATTTGCCATGGTAATGATACTGCCAGCAACGGACGCCAATGTAAGCGCAGTGGCTTCTGTTTCGGTGCGCATTTTGCTCAACAGCAAATCGTTTTGAATCAGCGCATCTGCATGCAGCATGTCCGCCAGTCGGGTGCGATTATAATAATGAAAACTGTCGGATACAAAACCCGCCTGCAGCAAAAGTAGGTTGGTGCTGTCCACAGGCTGCACATGCAGAGTGCTGTCAGCAAAGTTGTTTTTCAGCGCCAGGTAAAAGTGCTGTTGCCAGAAATATGCAATTTCCTTTTCCTGCTGGAGCGTAGAGTCGATGGAAAAATTGTTCTGCAATTTTTTGTAGGCAATGGATACATCTGCAGGGAGTATGGCAATAACCCGATGTGTTTTCACACGTTCATCAAGGTTTTGGCTGATGTAGTCGGCATAAATTTTTCCAGGCTTGTCCCCTTGCGCAAAAGCGGGCAATACTGCCAGGCAAAATTGAAAGGTGAGCAGGTAACATACCCATCGTATTGAATGGTGCTTGCTCGTTTTCATTCAGAATAATTTGAATTTCTTGCCGGTCCAGTAAGGAATGGATTGAACATCGAGCAGTAAAAATGTTTGCAGGTATTGCAGGTTCACAGTTCCAGTGAGTTCGTCGCGCAGCGTAGCCAAAGACCAAAACAGTCCGTTGTTCTTATCGAACAGAGCCATGAAAAAGTCTTTACGGTCAGGCTTTTCATTTGCAGGAAACATTTGTTGCACCAGGCTATCCAGCGCTGCTTTGTTTTTGAAATCTTCCTGTCCAGCAGTTACCATTCCATAGAGCACTGCATCTACTCCAAGTTGGTCGGCCAATAGTTGCTTGTTGAATAGCAGGAGATGTTCTGCATCCAGTTTTAATTCGGCGAGATGAGCGTTGGTTTCAAAGACATCCTGTATTTCAATAGGGCATCGGTCCTTATTCACTAGCAGCATCCGGTAAATCATTAACTGGAAATAGAAGCCTACAGCGGCCTGCCTTGATTGGAAAAATGATGTTGATTTCCACTGTTCATACCTGTTGGAATCGAGCAACACATAGAATGGAAGAATGGCAATTGTTTTGTGTTGCTGTACATAATTCCTACAAGCAGGCGCTTCGAAAAAAGAAGGCCGTCTTTGTGCAGGCAACACCAAGGGAAACAACAAGCATGCCCCAACAAAAAGGACTTGCCATTTCATACAAAGTCAAGCTACGAACAATGATGCTGATGAAAGATGATCTTCGTCAAGAGCATTCAGCAGAAAACCTGCAACAGCATACAAATGAATCTTATGGCATCGGAAAGGAAAGTATTTCACTGATTATTGCTACATACCATCTCCATCGAGCAAGTTTCCAATGCCACCAAGAACGCTCCCTTCCTCTTTGCGGCGAAATGAGCCATAAGAAAGGATCCGGCTTGCCAGCCTGCTCACCGGAAGCGTTTGTATCCAAACTTTGCCCGGCCCACGCAGGGTGGCAAAAAACACTCCTTCGCCACCGAATATGGTATTGCGAATGCCCCCAACAAACTGAATGTCGTATTCCACAGTATGCGTATATGCTACAAGACATCCGGTATCAATGCGCAATAACTCACCCGGCTGCAGGATGCGTTCAAATACATGACCACCTGCATGCATAAAGGCCATGCCATCGCCCTCCAATTTCTGCATAATGAATCCTTCGCCGCCAAACAAGCCGGTACCCAACCTGCGCTGAAACTCTATGCCAATACTCACACCTCTTGCAGCACAGAGGAATGCATCCTTTTGGCATACTACATAATTTCCCAATTGCTCCAGGTCGAGCGGAATAATCTTGCCGGGATACGGCGAGGCAAATGCAACACGTTTCTTTCCGCTGCCTATGTTGGTAAACGCTGTCATGAAAAGGCTTTCACCAGTAAGTAAGCGCTTGCCTGCACTAAACAATTTGTCGAGCAAGCCTCCACTGCTTCCTGAAGCACGGCTTCCGTCACCGAATATTGTTTGCATTTGAATACCATCGTCCATCATCATAAAGGCTCCGGCTTCGGCAACGGCAGTTTCTCCCGGGTCAAGTTCAACATCCACATACTGCATTTCTTCTCCATAAATGCGATAATCTATTTCATGTGCTACTGGCATATTTTTCAAATTTTTGGTGGCTGCAAATTACCAAAGACAGACACCTACAACCAACATGCTGCACAAATTTTTATGAACGGCGAACAGCCCTGAAACGCAGCAGTATTGCGGTTGTTAGCCGGCTCTGTGACCAAACAAAAATGCCTGCTGTCATCGAGCAGGCATTCAATTTGGTAGCATCTCCCATTAAGATTCTGCAGGTGGTGCATCATTTCCCGGAACAACAGGTGCTTCAGGTAATGCGCCGCCAAGATTCTCAACTATGGCCTTCTTAATTGCTGCTCTTACGATGGCTCTTTTTACAGCGGCTTTTTTCACTGCCTTTTTAACAACAGCTTTTTTCACAGCTTT
>JBBIOQ010000008.1:62731-66992 GCA_037443285.1 Sphingobacteriales bacterium
GGCTCTTTTTACAGCGGCTTTTTTCACTGCCTTTTTAACAACAGCTTTTTTCACCGCTTTCTTTACAACAGCTTTTTTCACTGCTTTTTTAACTACAGCTTTTTTCACTGCCTTCTTTACAACGGCTTTCTTAACTGCCTTTTTTGCAACCGCTTTTTTCACGGCTTTTTTCACAGCAGCTTTCTTTTTGGGAGTTGATTTTTTAGAGGTGGCCATCTTAAAAAAAATTTTGTACTGTGAATTTATAGTTTAAAAAAATCAATCAACACAATTACGTGAGAAAGTGGAAAAAATGTACATAGTTCTTCATGCATGTTATGCAATGCTGCAATGAAAACGGATCGCACAATGATGCGATCCGTTATTAATGTCAGTTGTTGTTAATTGGCTAAAACCAGCTGCCAATCCATGTTTCATCCACTTTGGTGCCAGTTGCTTTTGCACGTTTCCTACGTTGGTTCACCTTTACCCTGTGCAGCACATCGGCAACAATAGCAAGAGGAAGGAAGAGCAATGTAAGTGGAGGCAGTCCGAGGAAACTTATCCATTTACCTCCGAAAGCCTTGCGCATAGGCCTTCTCAGCCTTTCAGCAATCAGGTACATGCCCGGCACTACTACCAATGTCATAAAGAATGCGAAGATGAGACCGAAGATGATGGTCCAGCTCAGTGGTTTCCAGAAGCGTGCATTATCGCCACCGAGATAGATGCCCGGATCGAGTTTTTCAAACATAGAAATGAAATCAATATTCAGTCCTACTGCCAGGGGAATAAGGCCAAGTATTGCAGCCACTGCAGTAAGCAAAACCGGAATGATTCTTGTTTTGCCCGCCTGGATAATGGCTTCCCTTGTTTTCATTCCACGTTTGCGCAATTCATCGGCAAACTCAATTACCAGGATGCCATTTTTCACCACAATGCCCGCCAGGCCTACAATTCCGATACCCGTCATTACTACCGAAACTTCCATGCCTGTGAGTGAAAAACCAAGAAACACACCAATAATGGAGAACAATATTTCGGTGAGAATAATTACAGGTTTGCTAATGCTGTTGAACTGAAGTACCAGGATAAACAAGATGAGCCCAAGTGCAATAAACAAGGCTCTTGTGAGGAAGCCTGCAGCTTCGGCCTGCTGTTCTCCTTCACCTGTCTGAGTGATGGTAACATCATCGGGCTTTTCACTGAATCGTGCAATGGTTTTTGCAAGCCTTGCATTCACATCGGTAGGTGTATAGCCCGACAAAACATTTGAGAAAAGCGTAATAACCCTCTTAAGATTTTTGCGCTTCACACTTCCGTAAGTACTGGTGAGATCGATTTTTGTGACTGCCGAAATGGGCACCTGCTTTATCTGGCCGGTACTGAAATCGCGGAAGGTGATGCGCATATTGAGCAAATCGCTGAGGTCCTTACGCTGCAGTTCATTGCTTCGCACTTGTATTTTGTATTCATCTTCACCCTGCTTCAGTTTGCTTGCTTCTGCACCAAACAAGGAGGTGCGGATTTCCATACCCACCTGGCTGGTAGAAATGCCTTCAATCATTGCCCTTTCCCTATCCACAGAAATGGTTATTTCAGGGTTGTTGAGGTCCACATCCATTTTCAATTCTTCAATACCTGCGACGCGATTGGTGTCGAGGAAATTGCGCAGCGCAAATGCTGTTTTTGTCAATGATTCAAAATCTTCGCTGGCCACTTCAATGTTCACAGGTGGTTGTGTAGGTGGACCGGAACTCTCCTGTGCAACGGAAACTTCAGCACCCGGAATGCCTTTGATAGCTGCCCGAATAGAATCGAGGTATGGTGCAGTTGATTTGCCATTTCGCTTTTCAAATTCAACGAAACTTATTTGTATGCGGCCAAGTTCGGCACGTGTGCTGCGGTCGCCACTGTTGGGGTCGCTGGCACCAACTGCCACATTCGAAATCACACTTTCCACCATGGGGTTCTGTTTGCCCCCATCCATGCCAATTATTTTGTACACTTTGGTTTCAATGGTTCGCACAATACTGTCAGTATACCGCACATCGGTGCCTACCGGCAATTTGAGGTACACATATACATAGTTGGGATCTCCCTTCGGAAAGAACACGATGGGAACACGTCCACTTTTTACAGACGATCCGAATATCATAAAGGAAACCACCAACAGGGCAATCAACCCGGTGAGCAACCACACCGGCCTGTGCTTTGCAAGTGTCCAGCGCAGCAGCATTTCATACTGACGCATGAGGCCCGGCAAAAATCGATGCTGGAATCCCGAAATGATTTTATCGAGCACGTATGCATTAATGACCATGAGCAATGCCAGGAAGATGAGCAGGTTGCCAAAGAAATACCACAAACCACCTCCTTGCGACGTGCCAATTAAATCAAACAGAATACCGGCACCGGCAAACACCCACAACACCGGCTTTGTAAACACTGCCTTCTTCGGTCTGCGGTGTTCCGGCTCTTCATGGTTCATGAAATCCACTGCAAAAACAGGGTTCATGATGAACGCTACAATGAGCGATGCCGTGAGGGTGAAGATGAGCATGGCAGGCAGGTATATCATGAACTTGCCAATAATACCCGGCCAAAACAGCAAGGGAAAGAATGGTGCCAGTGTGGTGAGTGTGCCGGTGAGCACCGGTACAAATACTTCGCCAGCCGCATAGCGTGCAGCCTTGTCGGAAGGTATGCTGCCCTTTCCTTCGAAGAAAATGCGGTGCGTGTTTTCAATCACCACAATAGCATCGTCCACAATAATGCCGAGGCCAAATAGCAGCGCAAAGAGTACAATGAAGTTGAGGGTGATTTGGGTGCCAACTACTACGTTACCTATGGGAAGGAAAACAAATGCCACAAACATGCTGAGTGGCACACTCAGCGCCACAAAGAATGCATTGGTTACACCCATAAAGAACATGAGTACCAGCAACACAAAAATGAAACCGAGTACAATGGTGTTTACCAGGTCGGTGAAGGAAGCACGGGTAGCTTTGCTTTGATCGCCGGTGATCACAAGGTTGAGGTCTTTGGGAAATTCCGTCTGTTTCAACTGCTCAACCACCGCCTTCACACCATCCGATGCGTTGATAAGGTTTTCACCGCTACGCTTAATAATGTTGAGGGTAACAACGGGTTGCGATTTCGTTTTGTTGTCACCGAGGCGGGCAAAACTTTCACGCTCCTTAATGGTGTCTTTTATTTCAGCAATGTCTTTGAGGTAAATAGAAGAGCCCCGATTGTTGCGCACAACTACATTGTACAGGTCGAAGGCGCTTTTGAATTGGCCTTTCACCTGAAGGTTGCGTTTCATGGTGCCCACATCGAGCAAACCACCGCTGATATCAGCGTTTTCGCGGGCAATCGCATTTTCAACGTCAGAGAAGGTTACACCGGAACTCTGCATTTTGAAGTTGTCAACGTTTACCTGTATTTCACGTTCGGGTGCACCCACTAAATCCACCCGTGTTATTTCGGGAAGTTCTTCAATACGGTCCTGCAGGCGGTCGGCATATTGCTTCAGTTTCACCAGGTCGTAGTTGCCGCTCACATTCACATACATGATGGGAAATTCACTGAAGGAAATTTCCTGTACAACGGGCAGCTGTGTAAGGTTTGTGGGCAGGTCCTTTTTCGATTTGTCGACGGCATCTTTCACCTTTTGCACAGCCACATCCACATCAACATCCGTATCAAATTCGATGGTGATAGCTGAGAAATCCTGCACAGAAGTGCTGGTAATCTTTTTCACTTTCACCCCACTCAAACCTTTCAACTGCTTTTCGATAGGTCGGGTTACCAGGTTTTCAATGTCTTTGGGCGAGTTGCCCACATATACTGTTTGCACATACACAGTGGGAATAACAATATCAGGAAATTGTTCTTTCGGAAGGGTAAGGAACTGGTAAATGCCCGCCATAGAGATGAAGGAAATCATCAGGTAAATGGAGGTCTTGTTTTTAACAGCCCAGGAGGTAGGCTTGAACTCCTTTATTTTGGCCAGTTCCGCTTTCAGTTTTTCGAGTGCAGTCACTGTTTAAAGTTTTGCGTGATGCCTTTCGGCAATGTTGGAGTAAGTTGGCAATGCAGTTGATGAATACAACAGGTGCAACTAAATGGTTGTTGTTACTTTTTGTCCATCGTACAGGCTTTGGTAACCTTCAGTAATGAGCCTGTCGCCAACAGTGAGGCCTGCTTTTATTTCCACCACACTGCCCTGCACCTGCCCAACAGAAACCGGTTTTTTGCGTGCTATCAAATCACTGCC
>JBBIOQ010000009.1:0-58987 GCA_037443285.1 Sphingobacteriales bacterium
CTGCTTGGCTGGTACATGGTTCATGCCAAATACAAAAACGGCAACGAAATGGTGCAGTGGATTCACGCCGACATGCATTTCAACACCAGCGGCAAAATTGATCAGTTCATTCAATACCTTGACCGCGAACCTATCAATAAAGCCATGAAGGGCTGATAAGAAAACCTATCCGTATCAGCGGCGCAGCACCTAAAAACTGCGCCGTTTTTTTTGGGGATGTAAATTGAATTCAAACAGGTCAACAGTCAAATGCCAAAATTCTGAATGGGCATTTTAACTTGCAGGATGAACCCTACTCATGCATCTCGCTGCCCGAAATTTCTTTCCTATTCCATGCCTATCACAATCATTAGAAAACATGCCATTGCTCTTGCAGTTTTTTTTACGGCTTTAACTACCGGCAGCGTTTCATTAGCACAGGAAGGTGTCATTCCATCCATGAAGATTGAAGAGGTGGTCAAGCAATACCAAACGGCCAGTAATGTAATGGTCGTTAATTTTTGGAGCACATGGTGCAAACCCTGCATCGAAGAAATTCCATACTTCATTAGTGTGACCAATGAATACAAAGACAAGGGCGTACATCTCCTATTGGTGAGCGAAGACACGAAAACAGTATACCGAAATGGCAAACTGAAGCGCTTTATTGAAAAGAAAAAATGGAAAACAAACTTCGCCTG
Source organism: Sphingobacteriales bacterium (assembly GCA_037443285.1). Taxonomy (GTDB): domain Bacteria; phylum Bacteroidota; class Bacteroidia; order Chitinophagales; family Chitinophagaceae; genus Phnomibacter. The sequence continues at coordinate 681 of JBBIOQ010000009.1, forward strand.
GCTCAATGAAACAAATGCCGACCATTACTGCCCTTTGGTCGATTCTTCATGGAGCGGTGTCATTCCTGCAACAGTAATTATAAATCCACCCAAAGGTTATTACAGATTTTTTGAAGCAAGCCTTTCTGCCGCGGCCCTGGAAGCTGAAATAAAGAAAGCGATGGGTGAATAACCATCGCTTTCTTTCTGATAACTTCCAATTGTTAAGGTTTGCTCACACGTTTTATCATGCAACCAACGGACCTTGAATTTGACACTGAAACCTGCTTTCCATCCAGCATTTCATTAATGGCTTCTTTCAGATGAATGCGCTTCACTGCAGCTGCATCGGCAGGGCTATCATCGATAGCACCATGATACACAAGGATGCTGCCGGCATCAAACAAAAAACATTCGGGAGTCCTTGTGGCACCAAAAGCATCAGCAATGGCGTTGTTTTTGTCTACCGAATAGATCCACTGGTATTGTTGGTCTTTTGCATAAGCCTGCATGGCTTCATAGCTATCCTCTTTGCCACGATAAGCCTCATTTGAATTAACAACAGCTATGCCAATTCCTTTTGATTGCGCATAGCCAAGAATCTCTTTTGTCCGTTGCTGGTTCTTAATCACATAAGGGCAAGTGTTGCAACTGAACATCACCAACAGTCCCTTGTTGGATGCGGCCGAAGCAAGACTCACTTCTTTGCCACTCACATCGGTCATCTTTGTTTCGCCCATGGGCATTATACTGCCGATTGCAAGTTCTTTGATCTGCGCAGTAGCCATGTAAAATCCAGCCTGCGCAATCAAAAGAAAAAAAACCTTTTTCATTTTCATGGAGTTTGGTTACTGCAAATATTTAGACGACAAAAAAGAACAATCCTATGCAAATTATTCCTCTTCCGACCTGGCACTTCCGGGGTCAATTATCCTGCCAAAAAAGATGGCATTCATCATGAGTTTGGAACCACCCAGCCAGAATGCACGGAAGTTGGGATTATCAGCAATGTTGATGACCCGGCCGCTACCAATTCCGCTAACAATAACTGCAGCAGAATTTTTTACCGCGTCACCGTTTTGCTGGCTTACCCAACCACTCTGCAATGGTTTGTCGGTATAATAAAAGGGCGTGGCGTAAGGATTTTTACTTTTTTCCGGGTACACTTTGTTGGCCTTAAACAGGCTCACTACGGGGCTGTGGTAGCCATAGGCAAGTGGATGCGAGGTGTCGGCCATAGCGCCAAATATGGCACCATACATTTGCTGTGCGCCCTCTATTTGTTCACGCTGTGCGTAGGCAATGCGTTGGCTGCTGTCAGTGTAGGGTTTTACCTTTTTTAATTTCACATCAGTAATGCCATTTTGAGCAGCCCATGTTACTGCCTCCTCCGTTAAAATGAGTGTACCACCTGCCTGCACCCATGATTTCAGCTTTTCTTTGTTGAGGTCTGCATAATTACCTCCCACCATAATAATTGTGTTATAGCGACCAATCTCAACTCTATTAAAAACAGTTTGTTCAAGATGTGTGGAAGGAATATTCATTCGTTGGTCAAGCAGGTACCATATTTCGCCGGCATCCGTAGCATTCACACCGGTGCCCACGAGCATAGCAACTGATGGCTTTGCCAGCGCTGCAAATTTTGAAGAGCCGGGGTCGCTGCCACTTACTGCATTAGCCGTTTGCAAGGCATAAATTTTAAGGCCATATTTTTTTGCAGCAGCATCCACTTTCGTAAATATTTCTGCGGCGCTCCATTTCTGCATGGCCACCGGAATCAGCAATGTGCCATAGCTGAAACGCTTGTTGCCACCTGACACCGGAATTTCAAAGGGATTGGTGGCCACTTTTGCATTCAGGCCTGCATCGAGCAACTGGTACAATGCAGCCGGTGCAGTAAAGGCATCCCACTCCAGCAGGTAGCCGCTGTTTGATGTACCACCTACCACCTCTCCGACTGGCATCATAACAGAGTCCACTTTCCTGCCAAGGATGCCGGATGCACTTTGTACACCTGTGAAAGGCAGGCCAAATGCCAGCGGGAAATTCCATGCGGTGATGTCGTAAAAAATGCTGTCCCTGTATTCAGGGATGTTTTCAAAAATGGCTTTTATCAGGGTCTTTTGTGGCTGCTGCAATGCCACGACAAATGCTTTTCCTTTTTCATATTCATTACCCGAATACCCATCTCCCAACTCGTTTACCACAATCTGGTTGCGCTGCAGCATTTGCACAAAAAGATTGGTGCGAATGAGGTCATGCCTATCGCCGAAAATATAGGCTGCAACCGGGTTTGAAGCCTTCATGGCATTTGCATAAAAATCACGTTGCCAGTCAAGAAATTCTTTGCGAAGCGCCATTGCTCCTTCGAGGGTAGACAGCGCTGTTACAAATTGATTTCGGATAGTGAATGGAAACCTCAACACACCATTGGCAGTTTCCTGCGCATGGCCCCGTGAACTTGCCTGTTCAAACAAAATACCGATGCATCCATTGATATCGGGATAGGTTGATCCTTTACCGTAATAAAAATCGTCGTAGTTCTCTTTGGTGAAATAGAGCGAACCGATTTTGTCAAGATTCTTTGCGTGGTACTTTGCGAGTTTGGCAGTTAATTCCTGGTTCTTTTGCGGTGTTAACGGGTTCACCCTAGAAGGCACCCCCGGTTGGAAAAAGAAGGTGGCATTGCTTCCCTGCTCGTGATGGTCAGTGAGAATATTTGGTTTCCACATATGAAACCACTTCAGCCTGTTCTGGCTTTCAACATGAACAGAAGGAAGCCAGTCGCGGTTGAGGTCGAACCAGTAATGGTTGAAACGGCCGCCAGGCCATACTTCATTGAATTCCCTCGAGGCAGGATCTGTCACCAGGTTTTTGCTTTTGTTCTGGTTGGCCCAGGTGCTGAAGCGCTGCAATCCATCGGGATTGAAAGAGGGGTCGAACAAGACAACCACATTGTCGAGCAAAGAATCAATGGAACTACCTTGCGCTGCTGCCAGGTAATAGGCAGTAAGCAAAGCAGCGTTGGCCCCGCTTGGTTCGTTGCCATGAATGGAATGGCCAATCCACACCACGATGGGCATATTGGCAGTATTTACCGAGGTCGATTTTCCCGGATCACTCAACAAAAGATGTTGTTGGCGTATTTCTTCCAGCCTTTGCTGGTTTTTGGGAGAAGTAATGATGAGCAAAACCTGTGGCCGGCTTTCATAAGTAAAGCCCATGGTTTCGAGTTTTACACGTTGTGGTGAAGCCTGCGCAATGGCTTTCATGTAATCTACCAGGCGGTCGTGGGTCACATGCCACTCACCCACTTCGTGGTAAATAATTTCCTTTGGTTTTGGCACAGCAGGATTGTACTGAACATCCTGTGGCAGATAGTAAGAAAGGTCCTGTGCAATGGAATGGAAAACAGGAAATGTAAAGACAAAGGCAATTGTCAAAATTCTCTTCATGAGCATTGTTTTAGCTGGATTGGAAGATAGAGAAAAAGCGAGCCTGCAAAGTTTGTTTTGATGATTCAGTGCCGGCCCCAACTACATGATATTGAATTGATCAAGGCGCCAACCTCGAAATTTTCCATTCGCCGGTGCTGGTCACTTCATATAAAATCCGGTCGTGCATACGGTTGGGACGACCCTGCCAAAACTCTATCCTCACAGGCTTCACACGATATCCACCCCAATGTGGTGGCTTGGGTATTTCCCCGTGCTTAAAACGTTCGCGGTAAAAATCAAAAGTTTCTTTAAGCCAAGCCTTTCCGGCTACTACCAGGCTTTGTGGCGAAGCCCATGCACCAATTTTACTGCCATCGGGCCTGCTGTTGAAATAGGCAATGCTTTCTTCGTGACTGATTCTTTCAGCAAAGCCTGCAATACGCACCTGCCTTTCCATTTCCTTCCAGAAAAACAACAGCGAGCATTTGTTGTTTTCATCCAGCTGTTTGCTTTTCGCACTGTCATAATTTGTAAAAAAAACAAAGCCCGATTCGTCGAAGGCTTTCAGCAATACTGTTCTTGCTTCGGGCATTCCTTCGGCACCACAGGTAGCAAGAATCATGGCGTTCATTTCTTCTATACTCGAATCGGCCACTTCATTCCACCAGTGATGAAACTGGTCAATGGGTGTAAGCGAAACGGAGTCTTCGTCCAATGAAAGAAGGGTGTATTCTTTGCGGATTCGTGCTATGTCTTCAGGTATCATATAGGCTCTAATTAATGCTTACAAAAGTCTACAAATATTCAACTGCACTACCGATGCTGGCATAATAAACAGGAATCCAACAGATGGGTTTGCAGGCGCAACTTATAAAATGGATTTAGGAGAATTAAAATTAGTTGTTTATGCAACCATTTTCTCCTTACTTCGTTGGGCATTTTTCCAATTAGCCAAAAACCGATTTTTCCATATGAACCGTTCTATCAGGAAAGTAGCCGTATTGGGCAGTGGCATTATGGGTAGCCGCATTGCCTGTCATTTTGCAGGTATTGGATTGCCGGTGCTTTTGCTTGACCTCAAAACTCCAATCCCATCCGACTCTGCTGCATCAGCAGTGAAATACAACCCCAACAAAATTGCTGAGGAGGCCCTGGCTGCGGCGGTAAAGAGCAACCCCAGCCCAGTGTTTACCACGGAAGTGGTGAAGCGGATAAAAACGGGAAATTTTGAGGACAACATGGTAGACATTGCACAGTGCGATTGGGTGATTGAAGTGGTAGTGGAGCGCCTCGACATTAAACAGCAGGTATACGAGCAAGTTGAAAAATATCGCAAGCCCGGAACACTCATCACCACCAACACTTCGGGCATTCCTATCCACATACTGGCCGAAGGCCGCAGCCAAGATTTCAGGAATCACTTTTGCGGCACTCACTTCTTTAACCCGCCACGTTACCTGCGCCTGCTTGAAATTATTCCTACAGCCGATACGGACCCGGCGGTAGTTGATTTCCTGATGCACTATGGGGATTTACTGCTGGGAAAAACAACGGTTTTGTGCAAAGACACACCAGCCTTCATTGCCAACCGAATTGGTGTGTTCAGCATCATGGCCATATTTAAAGTCATGGAACAACTGGGCCTCAGCATTGATGAAGTGGAAGTTCTGACCGGTCCGGCTATTGGCCGACCGAAGAGTGCCACCTTCCGCACCAGTGATGTTGTCGGTATTGATACCATGGTAAAAGTGGCCCAAGGCGTGTACAATAACTGCCTGCAAGACGAGGCAAGGGAAATTTTTACCATTCCTGCCTGGCTGCAAAAAATAGTTGATAACAATTGGCTGGGAGATAAGACCAAACAAGGCTTCTTCAAAATGGTGCGGGGCGAAGGCACAAAAGAAATTCTGACCCTTGATTTGAAGACATTCGAATATGGGCCAAAGGTGAAACCAAAGTTTGACAGCATTGAAGCAGGTAAACAAATAGACGATTTGAAGCAACGCATCAAGATGCTGAATGCTGCGCCCGACAAAGCTGGAGAATTCTATCGTGCATTCCACCATCATTTATTCAGCTATATCAGTCATCGTATTCCTGAAATAAGTGATGAACTATATCGTGTAGATGATGCCATGATGGCCGGCTTTGGCTGGGAAATTGGTTCCTTCGAAACATGGGATTTACTGGGCGTAGCCAAAACCGTGGAAGCCATGAAGACTGCGGGTTTTGCCGTTGCAGGCTGGGTGGAAGAATTTGTTGCAGCGGGTAACAAATCTTTTTACAAAATTGAAAATGGAAAACGCCATTGTTATGATGTGGCAAGCAAAACTTACAAGCCTCTACCAGGTGGCGACAACTTCATTATTCTTTCTGATTTAAAAGAAAAAACTGTCTGGAAAAACAATGCCTGTACATTGGTTGATATGGGTGATGATGTGGTTGGATTGAGCTGGAGCACTAAGATGAATACCATTGGCGGTGATGTGCTGAGCGGTATTCAAAAAAGTGTTTCCATAGCAGAAGAAAAATACAAGGGATTGGTGATTGCCAACGAAGGCAGCAACTTTAGCCTTGGCGCGAATGTGGGAATGATTTTCATGCTGGCTATTGAACAGGAATATGATGAACTGGACATGGCCGTTCGCATGTTCCAAAACACCAGCATGCGCCTGCGTTACAGCAGCGTGCCTGTAGTCATTGCACCACATGGAATGGCGCTTGGCGGCGGCTGCGAGTTCAGTTTGCATGCCGATAAAATACAAGCCGCTGCCGAAACATACATCGGCCTGGTGGAAATGGGTGTTGGCCTCATACCAGGCGGCGGCGGCACCAAAGAATTTGCTTTGCGAGCCGGCGATGAATACTTTGATGGTGAATTGGAAATAGAGCCACTCAAGCGTCGGTTCTTTACCATCGGAATGGCTAAAGTTGCAACGAGTGCACATGAAGCTTATGAACTCGGCATCATGCGCAAAGGAATTGATGAAATAAGCATGAATATTAATCGCAGGGTAGCTGATGCAAAGCGCAGCGTGTTGGAAATGTTTAATGAAGGTTATGTTCAACCCATTCAACGCACCGATGTAAAAGTGCTGGGGCGTGGTGCCCTGGGTGCTATGCTTGCCGGTTTGAATGGTATGCGACTTGGAAATTACATTACAGAACACGACCAGAAAATTGCTACCAAACTTGCCTACGTTATGTGCGGCGGCGACCTGAGCGAAGCTGCATTAGTAAGCGAGCAATATTTACTCGACATTGAAAGGCAGGCCTTCCTGAGTTTGTGTGGTGAAAAGAAAACACTCGAAAGGATTCAGAGTGTGCTGAAGGGTGGCAAACCCATTAGAAATTAGATGACAAGCAACAGTTGACGGTTGACGATAAGAATCACCTTTTTGGAGGTGATATTTTTTCATGAATTGTGATAAAATTCTGTACAGACAATTTCTATCTAAAAAGCTAAAATTCACCATCCCTATTTCACTTCTAATACAACTGTTTTTGTTTGCGCTGGATTTTCATTTGATTCCCATTCACGCCACAATTCAAATTGAATTTTAAAGGTCCCAACCACGGCAGATTTGATGCAGAAATCAATGCTGCCCGGCGCACCTGGAACATTGGGCGAACTTGCTTGTTGCGGGCATTTAGTTACTTCCACCCCTGCTGGCAATGGAAGCACTACCTTCCAAGTATACCCGCCAACACCTTCCTTTCCCAGGTGAATTATTTTTGTCTCGCCAGGCTTTAGAACTTCCATTGATTTGGTTTTGTCAAAGGAAAACAATTAAGAATAAAGGCAACCGTCTCTGCCTCGTACTGCAGGATAGTTGCCTTTTACGCTCCCGGCGTATTATTGATTTACTAACCGAATTGCTTGGTGTCGATGTATTCTTTTTTTATCAGGCACCAGAAATCATCGGCAAGTCCGTTAAGCACGTAATCATATGGCAGCCAGCCATACCCGGCCTCTCCCCAACCAGTACTCCATGAGTTGCGTATCATCAAAGCACCTTTTGTTTTTTTGTTGTTGTTGGGGTTGGTAATTGTTTTATTATCGTCGTACCCAACCGTCATAATTGCATGACCACCTACCACATTCTCGGATGAAGCGGGATATGGAATTGCACCTGCATTCCCCGAAGCAGAGTACAATGAACTGTAGCATGTAAATCCAAACATGGCAGGCAATCCTGCAGCCAAATGATTCTTCAGGTTTGCAAGCACATTTGTACCCGAGGTTCCTGCAGGGTCTAGCCTGTAAAACTGAATGGCCTGGAAACTCTGGCCGAAGGCGTACAGAAAAGCGCTAGGTTCCTGGTCGAATTTGCTGATAACATAAGGCCAGTAAGATTCTGGCGGGCAACCAAACAAGGCCATTGCACCCATTGCTGTGCGGAGGTATGCACCTGTGTCACCTGTCCAGCCAAGCAGGTTCCGTGAAACCTTGTACAAAAACAATCTTGATGCATCAAGGTGCTTGCCGAATGCACGGCGTTCAAAATACTCAATCATGCCTACTCCTGCATGTGCAGTGCAACTGCCAATGGAACCCTGGTTTTCTATGGGCGAGCACCAAGTGCGCAAATCAGCAGTAGCAGCAAGTTTGGGCACTTTTGCAGTACCAACTTTCAACTGGGAAAGCATGCCTTTGATAGTCTCATTCCGGCCAAGTGCTTTCAACTTGGAAGGAGCAGCGTCGTGGTCGCTTGTAAAATCGCGGAAGTCTGGCAAATCTGGCAGCCAGCCCATTCCAAATGTCATTTCATCCATGGCGTGTTTTTTTTGAGGGGTGAAGAATTATAGTTTGAGTGACAGATTTTGGTTGGAATAGAAACAACATGCGTACCACGAAATCAAACGAAAGGAATTACTGTTTGAAATGAATGACTAAAATGAAGAACTTAAAAATGATCTCAGGAGGATTGAAAACAAAACGCTGCCGGAACTAAGAAATCAGCACAGCGTGATCCAGGTAACATTCTGAGAATTTCTGCTACACAAGTTAGTCTGACGGTCATGCAATGTCAACTGCAACTCTGTTTTAATTTCATTTATGCAGGATTATTTGCCATTTGTCAAAGCGATGCATTCATAACCACAAGATGGAATCCAGCATTTGAACAAAGGCAGGACCAATCGCACAGCAATCAGGATATTTGTCCTGGAAAAATTTTTCAATTCATTTGAAAAAAGTAAACAATGACACCACCGCCTCATAGGCATGCCAGCAGCCGTAACCAATGGATGGAAGGCCTGAATTTTGAAAACATGAACAGCGCCTTTGGCAAAGTGGGCGTGGCCATACTTGTTCTCACCGGCATACTGCTGATTGCTTCAACCAAGCGTGTTTCGAAATCCGAACTAAGCCGCTTTGAAGTTGAAGTGACGGGTAAGCCTTATCAGCCCACTGCAGGTTCCAATACTAATCAATTCTTATTCCGGTTAACAAAGGCGAAAAACTCATCAGGATAGATGACCTCGCTTTCAAGGCTGCAGACACCGTATATCTGAAAACCAAAGTATCCATTGGCGATTCGCTGACCTTGTGGCTCGACCAGCAAAACAGCCAACTTTTCCAGAAAGTGAATGGCGGCAAACAAATTGCTGTTTTGTTAATGAATTGCTGTGGCCATGATATCATTTCCGAAGATTCCTACAATCATGGTTTGGGACTCAAAGGCCGAATAGGTTGGTGGATAATTGTGTTGGGGAGTTCGATGCTTCCCTATTTTTTCATCAGCAGGCCGGCCATCAAACCAATTTGGGTTTTTCTTGCCTTGTTAGCAGCAATGGTAGCCTGGTTCAGGCTGTTTGGGTAAATGGGTGCGTCAGTTATTGCCACTTTTACCGAAAAATAGGCAGGGAGTCGAGTAAAATATTGCTTGAAAATCATTCCGGAATTGGGGTCGGAAAAAATGGAATAACATTCACAAAAATTGCATTTGCTGACACAGCAATCCGGCCTTACTTTTGCCGCCTGAAAATTTGTGGACTTGTTCCACACCTGACGATTTAATACACATTACAATATAAAACTATGGTGGACATTAAGCCAGATGAAATTTCGGCGATTTTGCGTCTGCAACTCAGCAACTTTGACTCCGCTGCCAGCCTCGAAGAAGTTGGCACTGTGCTCCAGGTGGGCGATGGCATTGCCCGCATTTATGGCCTGAATAATGTTAAGAGTGGCGAGCTGGTTGAATTTGAAAATGGTGTACGAGCCATTACGCTCAACCTCGAAGAAGATAATGTCGGCGTAGTGCTGATGGGTGAAAGTTCTGAAATCAAGGAAGGCGACAAAGTGCATCGCACTGGCCGAATTGCCTCCATCAATGTAGGTGAAGGTTTGCTAGGCCGTGTAATCAATATGCTGGGCGAACCCATTGACGGTAAAGGCCCCATCAGTGGAAAACTGTATGAAATGCCGCTGGAGCGCAAAGCGCCCGGTGTAATTTTCCGCGAACCGGTAAAAGAACCACTTCAGACTGGTATCAAAGCCATTGATGCCATGATTCCTATTGGCCGTGGCCAACGCGAATTGATAATTGGTGACCGTCAGACAGGAAAAACAGCTATTGCCATTGATACTATTATCAATCAGAAAGAATTCTATAAGGCCGGCCAACCGGTATATTGCATCTATGTGGCCACCGGCCAAAAGGCGTCAACCATTGCAGGTGTAATGAAAACCCTGGAAGACAACGGTGCGTTGCCTTATACTGTAATTGTAGCAGCATCTGCCAGCGACCCTGCACCTCAGCAGATGTATGCACCCTTTGCCGGTGCAGCCATTGGCGAATTTTTCCGTGATACCGGGCGTCCTGCTCTCATTATTTTCGATGACCTGAGCAAACAGGCTGTTTCTTACAGAGAAGTTTGTCTACTGCTGCGTCGCCCTCCCGGCCGAGAAGCCTATCCCGGTGACGTGTTTTACCTGCATAGTCGCCTGCTGGAACGTGCAGCTAAAATCATCAGCAAAGATGAAGTTGCCAGGAAAATGAACGACTTGCCCGAAAGCATCAAGGACATGGTGAAAGGTGGTGGTTCTCTCACTGCATTACCCATTATTGAAACACAGGCGGGTGACGTTTCGGCTTACATCCCAACCAATGTTATCTCTATTACTGACGGCCAGATATTCCTTGAAAACAACCTGTTCAACGCAGGTATACGTCCGGCAATCAACGTAGGTATTTCCGTAAGTCGCGTAGGTGGTAATGCCCAAATAAAATCGATGAAAAAAGTGGCTGGCACCTTGAAACTTGACCAGGCACTTTATCGCGAAATGGAGGCCTTCTCTAAGTTCGGCGGCGATGTGGACCCAGCTACCAAAATGGTACTGGAAAAAGGCGCCCGTAACGTGGAAATATTGAAGCAACCCCAGTTTTCACCATATGCTGTTGAAAGGCAAGTGGCCATTATTTACCTCGGAACCCAGGGCCTGCTCCGCGATGTACCCGTGAAAAACATTAAAGCATTTGAGGACCATTTTCTACTAGAAATGGAAAACAAATTACCAGGTGTAATTGCTGAATTCAAAAAAGGTACTTTGCCGGATGATGGTATTCAGAAAATGGTAGAACTGGCCAAGAATATAATACCTCAGTTTAAGAACTAGAATTGATATTCATTTAAAGAATGCCCCCTTCGCTGACCGAAGGGGGCATTCTTTATTTGCATTGAAGAGCCTGAAACTGAACTCAAGGAAGGATGTTTTCGCTATTGTTCAATAAATATTTCAAGAGTATTTAGGTGATATGAAATCTGTAAATCAATAGGCAAAATGCCTGTCGTTTACCAAAGATTATTTCCGAAAAACAGTATTGAATTATAGCGTTTAAACAGCAAATTATTTTTTTTCTTTGAACAGAAAATTATTTTTTTCACTCGTAAAATATTGATTATCAATTAATAAAGCGAATTTTGATTATATATTCTGTAGTGGAACAATAAATTTTAAAAATCAATGTTGCAAATTCGACTTCTTTTAATACCTTTATATCAGGAAATCATTCGACTACCCTAAACCGAAGGTCTCCTCCCAACAATAAGACCCAGCGTTAGTAAACCCTAGCTTACAACCCTTAAACGGCAGCCCAACCAGCTTCCAACTTTTCCAGAGTTTACTCGTATTGGACTTTAGACTTACTGAACCAACCCATCTGATTTTTCTGATAATGGCATATTAGGCCAAGTTCAGAACTTAAAAGTTTTTGTACCTATAACCAGGTATTCAAAGTCGATGTATTATTTGAACCCTTGAACTGAACCATAAAGCAGAACCTTAAACCCTAAACCCAAAAACCCCAAGCAGGCCTACCCTCCTGCCATTACTTAAACCTTTAAAACAATCACATGAAAAAGCTCTTCTCTCTCGCAGGGCTGTTCTTTCTTGCCCTTTCCGTATTCGCTCAAGTTGAGCGTTCAGCTGGAACAAATGTAATTGACGTTTACACGGACGCCTCCAATCCGAGGCCCAATTCGGCAAGCTATGCCATGCCTTATGCTTACGGCCAAAACCGGTATTTGCTATTCATTTTCACCGGAGAGTTTAACACAGACCAGGATTATCCTACTGCAATAACTTACAATGGAGTCTCTGCGACCTTGCTGGTACAATCAGTAGGTTCCACTGCAGAAGGAACCACTTCAAAAACTGCGGTTTCCATTTTTGGAATAAAAGATGTTGACTTGGGTGCCGCAACACAAGCAAACACGACATATCCTATCAATGTCACTTGGGCCTTTGGAGGTCCTGTGAAGAATAACCAGTCCTATGTGCTTACCGCCATCCCGTACAGGTATGTGAGCCAAAGTAATTCACTGAACTTCTGTATTCAAGGAAGTATCGGAAATGACGCCACCACCCTAACCTGCTCACCAGTGACTGCGAATGCAGGTGACCTTATTTTCCATGCAGCGCAATTTGCTAATGCCCAGGGAGTTACACTGAGTGCAACCTCACCAATTACCACGAACAATTTTATGGCGCAGATATTTAATAGCTTATTTCCAACGGGGAATGCTGTTAACAAGGCTTATATCGCTACAACTTGGGATGCAAACCCAAATGCATCAACAACATACACACCAACTTTCACCAATACTTCAAATACGAACCCCCAACGTTGGGTAGTGATGGGAATGACTTTCCCTTACCAACCAGTTTTTCAAACTATTTCAGGAAAAGTTTGGATTGACCCTAATGGTAACAAGACACAGGATGTTGGAGAAACTCCCCCACCATCCAATTTTTATTGGGTAATAGCTGTAGCCACCAATGGTCCTGACGCTGGAAAAGTGAAGGCTGTTTCTCCTTTGGATGTTGATGGAGGATATTCCCTTACAGTGAAAGCGAATCAAGTAACGATAGCACCCTCAGTGATGGCAGACCCGACTTTTGAGATTGATATTGTTACCTCAGCACCCCCAATAGGCAACACTTATTCACTACCTTCCCAAGGTGCACTGGGGGCTGCTCCAATCGCTAGCGGTACCTCCTATTATGTAACGAACCCACTTTCACTTGGTGGTTATTTCAGCAATATTGGTCGTTATAATGTAACTGCTACAGCTCCTTATACCACACAATTAAATGTTAGCGCAGGTGTTCAATCACCGGCGGCTACAGACGCCGTTTTCACGACACTTCCAATGCGCCCTGTCGGCACATTCTGGAACCTCGACAACAGCGATCAATTGCTTTCTGGTTCGGACTATGAACTGCCAGGAGCACCTGGTTTGATTGAAACTGGCGGAACATTCAGAATTCTTTCAAACCCAACCGCGCAGGCAGGCTTGTCAGTGAAATTGGCTTATGATGCGAATGGAAATGGACCTGATGCTGGTGATATTATTGACGCAAGTGCTAACCCGTCAGACAACATATATTACGACATTACCAACTATGACCCAGCTAAAATGTATGTTTACTTTGAAAGCGGTCAAGGAAACTACAATGGTCAATTCACCTATGGCGCTCTTGATGCTGCAAATGCTACAGTTCCGGCTACCTATTCATTCTCTGCTATTCTCCCTGTTTCAGGACTTGATTTGAGCGGTGCTTACAACAATGCAAAAGCAAACTTGCGTTGGAAGACATTAAGTACTGATAATGTTGACCATTTCATAATTGAAAGAGGCAACAAGGCAAGTGGCTTTACACAAGTTGGCCTGATCGCAGTGAACGGCAAAGAATACAACTTTACAGATGACCTTGGCGCCTATTCAGGTAACGATGTATACTACCGCATCAAACTCGTTAACAAAAATGGTTCTATATCAATCAGCAATGTAATTAGTCTGAAAATTGACGGTATTAGAGGATTGCAGTTGTTGCCAACCCTGGTACGGAATGACTTACAGATTAGATTCACCAATCCAAAAACGCAGGATATCAATGTAAGGGTTGTGAATATTGCAGGCCAGGTAGTAGTGAATTACCGCACTAACGTAAGTGCAGGCAATGCATCAATCAACCTGAATGGATTTGATAAGCTGAGTAACGGCACATACAATGTTCAGATCTTTACTGGAAGCTCAGTACAGCAAGGAAAAATTGTGGTTCAGCATTAATTTCGAGTGACGAGAGCAATAAGGCTGTCCCTTTGGGGCGGCCTTTTTTTTATTAATGCAAACACGCTTTCCAATAAAATCTAACTTAGAAAAAAAATATTCATGCGCTGGAGGGCTTTAAAATATGCAGTGCCATTACTACTGTATTATTCCATCTGCAGGTCATTCTTTATACATGGCTTTTTAATTTTTATGCCGCTTATCATTTCATTTGGTGCTCTGCCATTACTTGAATTAGTGCTGAGAACAGATGATTCAAATTTGGATGAAGCCGAAGAAGCCATAGCCAGGAATGAATTCACCTATGATTTGTTGTTGTACATGGTAGTGCCGTTGCAATACACTGCGTTATATTTCTTCCTTTCTGGCATCAACAATATTGAATTGGTGTGGTGGGAAAAAGCTGGCCGTACCTTGGCAATGGGGCTTGCATGCGGCACGTTCGGCATTAATGTGGCCCATGAACTTGGCCACCGGAAAATCCGTTATGAGCAGTGGTTGGCTAAGACATTATTGCTGACATCGCTTTACACGCAGTTCATCATTGAACATAACAAAGGCCACCATTACTATGTATCTACGCCGTCCGATCCAAGCAGTGCGCCCTATAGAATGCCTTTGTATAGTTTCTGGTTCAGAAGTATAAGCGGTGTTTACCGTGGTGCATGGCGCATCTCCAATAGTGAAATGAAAAAGAAAGGACTGCCAGCCTTTCACTGGCGAAATGAAATGCTGCAATTGCAAATGCTCACGTTACTGTTTCTTGCAGCCATCATTATCATATTTGGTTTAGCTGCATTGCCTTACTTTCTGGCGGCCGCTACCATAGGAATATTGCTTCTGGAAACTGTTAATTACATTGAGCATTATGGATTGGAAAGAATGCAAACAAAAGACGGCCGCTTTGAAAGAACACAGCCCTGCCATAGCTGGAACAGCAACCATGTGCTGGGCCGTCTGATGCTTTTTGAACTAAGCCGTCATAGTGATCATCATTACCTGGCAAGCCGCAAGTACCAGTTGCTACGTCATCATGCTAACGCACCGCAATTGCCAACAGGGTATCCGGGAAGCATGCTGCTGGCTTGCATCCCGCCACTTTGGTTTAAAGTGATGGATAATCAAATGAAGAAATTCGGCATTACCCATCCTTAACAAAGCGGGCTAGTCTTCATTTAGGCTAGCCCGCTTTCAGGTAATGCAACACCTATGTGTTACAATCGACCGAGTTGTATTTCTTCAACCACACCAGGATCAAGGAGTGTAGTGACATCGCCTAAATTATTCACTTCACCTTCTGCAATTTTGCGAAGAATTCTGCGCATAATTTTTCCACTTCTTGTTTTGGGCAGTCCACTTACAAACTGAATTTTATCGGGCTTGGCAATGGGACCGATTATTCTTGTAACTGTTTGCAAAATGTCCTGTCTGGTAAGGTTTTCATCTTCATGATATCCCTGGTAAATAATGTATGCATAAATGCCTTGTCCTTTTATTTCATGCGGATAGCCCACTACTGCACTTTCTACAACACCGGCATGCATGTTAATAGCATTCTCCACTTCAGCAGTACCAATGCGATGTCCGCTCACATTCAGCACATCATCCACCCGGCCGGTAATACGATACATGCCTTGCTCATCTCTCAGGCAGCCATCACCGGTGAAATAAAGTTCCGGGTATGCAGAGAAATACGTTTGCCTGCACCTTTCATGGTCGCCATAGGTAGTGCGAAGCATGCCTGGCCAGGGAAACTTAATACAAAGATTGCCTGATGCCTTCAACCCATCCCCCTCCGGTTTTTCCATGTAAACTCCATCAACCGATGCATCACTATTCTCAATGGTATTTCCGTTTTCATCCACCAGCAAGGGCTGGATGCCTGGGAGCGGCAAGCTGGCATACGTTGGTTTTGCAGGGGTTACACCTGCCAGGTTTGAAATCATAACGCCACCTGTTTCGGTTTGCCACCATGTGTCTACAATCGGGCATTTTCCTTTGCCCACATTCTCATCGTACCAATGCCAGGCTTCGGAATTAATAGGCTCGCCAACCGTTCCAAGCACCTTCAGAGAATCGAGACATTTGCCATGTAAGGGACCTTCGCCAAAACCCATCAGGCTCCTGATGGCTGTGGGTGCTGTATAGATAATATCGACACCAAATTTCTGTACGATGTCCCAAAACCTGCCGGCATCGGGCCAGGTGGGAATGCCTTCAAACATAAGCGTGGTGGCGCCTGCACTCAGCGGGCCGTAGAGAATGTAGCTATGGCCGGTAATCCAGCCAATATCAGCTGTACAAAAATGCACCTGTCCTCGCTGATACTGAAATACATTGACAAAAGTGTAATTGGCCCAAACAAGGTAGCCAGCGCAGGTATGCACCACACCTTTAGGTTTTCCGGTTGAACCCGAAGTGTACAAGATGAACAACATATCTTCAGCATCCATTTCTTCAGCCGGGCACGCAGGATTACCTTGCGTTTCCACTTTCTTTATTTCATCTTCCCACCATAAATCACGGCCTTTGATCATACTCACAGGTGTGCGGGTATGCGTGCAAACAATTATTTTCTTCACCGATGGGCATCCCATCATAGCATCATCAATAGTACTCTTCAAGGGTATTACCTTGTTGCCACGAAAAGCACCATCGCAGGTGATGACACAACTAGCCTGTGCATCCTGAATACGATCGGCAATGCTTTGTGCACTGAAACCGCCAAATATTACGGAATGCACAGCACCAATCCTGGCACAAGCAAGTACAGCAATTGCCAGTTCAGGTATCATACCCATATAGATACACACTCGGTCGCCCTTCTTCACGCCATTATTCTTCAGCACATTGGCAAACTGAACCACCTTGTTGTAAAGCTCTTTGTAGGTTAGCACCCGATGGTGATCTTCTGGGTCATTCGGTTCCCAAATAATAGCAGGCTTATCGCCATTGGCTGCCAGGTGCCGGTCGATGCAATTTTCTGTAATATTCAACCTACCCCCTTTAAACCATTCAATGTTGGGTTCGGCAAAATTCCATTCCAGCACTTTGTCCCACTTCTTTTTCCATAGGAAATGGTCCGCAATGCCCCCCCAGAATTCTTCAGGATTGGAAACACTGTATTCGTAAGCCATCCGGTATTGGTTCATACTCCGGATTTGGTAAGGCACAAACATGACAGAATCGTTTTGTATGTAAATTAATGCTGCTAAAGTAAGGAAGCAACCGAGTTGGTTGATAACTAATAAAACTTGCTAATGGCAAAATTTCTGCTGGATTTTCATCCCCAGTTTCATTTTAGGGAGCAGGGGTCCTTTCCATAAATAATTCCGAAAGCGAGGCAAACATTGACTGGCTTGTATCCAATGTGAAACACAATCAGATATCTTGCAACTCATTTTATGTCCATTCAGGTAAATAAGTTGGTCAAAAAATTCGGCAATCAAACAGCCGTAAATGAAATATCGTTTGCAGCAGCCAGCGGCAGCATCACAGGTTTTCTTGGCCCTAACGGCGCCGGTAAAAGCACCACTATGAAAATGATTACCGGCTACCTTGTGCCCGATGGCGGCACAGCATTGGTATGCGGTATTGATGTAGCAGCCAACCCCTTGCCTGCCAGGCAAAAGATAGGCTACCTGCCTGAAAGCAATGCATTGTACTACGACATGTATGTAAAGGAATACCTCGAGTTTACTGCCGGCGTTTACAAAGTACCTCTGCTAAAGCAGGCAGTATACAATGTGATTGAGCAGGTAGGCCTAGGCCCGGAGTATAAGAAAAAAATCGGGCAACTTTCAAAAGGCTACAAGCAACGGGTGGGGCTTGCTGCAGCCATTATTCATGAACCCGAAGTATTGATTCTGGACGAACCCACCAGCGGCCTTGACCCCAACCAGATTGTGGAAATCAGGAACCTAATTAAAGACCTCAGCAAAGCAAAAACGGTGCTGCTGAGTACCCATATTATGCAGGAGGTGGAAGCCATATGTGACAATGTTGTCATCATTCACCAGGGCAATATTGTGGCCGATGAAAAGCTGGATGAGTTGAAGAAAAAATACGCTGCCCCAGGCCTCCGCATTTCCCTGAAAGAAAGGCTCGAACCCGAGTGGTTTGCAAGACTGGAAACTGTTTTGGTGGTGGAAAAGTTGGATGCCTACAACTGGCAACTTTCCACCAAAAATGTGGCTGCAGCACGAAAGCAGGTAATGCAACTCGCCATTGACCAGAATCTCAACATCGTAAGCATGCAGGAAGGCGGTTCGTTGGAAGAATTGTTCCGTAAGCTTACCATTGGTGCCTAGACATATTTTATTCCTGCAAAATCATTTTGCCAATAACCTTGTTTTGTTGGTGTTTTCGTTGGCATTTCGGTACAATACACGGAAATTTGCCTGCCCGTAAAAAAGGCAGCAAGCAATCACATATCTATCATTAAAAACCGAAAAGAATTATGCCTTACATCGCATCCGTCCATGCTCGTCAGATCCTGGATAGCCGTGGAAATCCAACCGTAGAAGTTGATGTTTTAACCGACGAAGGTGCCCTTGGTCGTGCCGCTGTTCCGAGCGGAGCAAGCACTGGTATTCACGAAGCAGTTGAACTTCGCGACGGGGACAAGAAAAAATACCTGGGCAAAGGTGTACTGAAAGCTGTAGCCAATGTAAACGATATCATTTCACACGAACTCATGGGCTGGGATATTGCCGACCAAACCGGCATCGACAACCTGATGGTTCAACTGGATGGCACACCTAACAAAGGGAAGCTTGGCGCCAATGCTATCCTTGCTGTAAGCATGGCTGCTGCCAAAGCTGCCGCCGAAGAATCGGGCCTGCCTTTGTACCGGTACATTGGTGGTACCAACGCCAAGGTGATGCCCGTTCCCATGATGAACATCCTCAACGGCGGTGCACATGCCGACAACAAAATTGACTTCCAGGAGTTCATGATAATGCCTGTTGGCGCTACCTCATTTAGCGAAGGACTGCGTTGGGGCGCCGAAATTTTCCATGCATTGAAAATCACGCTGAAGAAGAAAGGCTATAGCACTAACGTGGGTGATGAGGGTGGATTTGCCCCCAACATTCAGAGCAACGAAGAAGCCATTGAAACCGTGTTGGAAGCTATTACCGCAGCTGGATACAAAGCAGGCTCTCAAATCACCATAGCAATGGATGCTGCCAACAGCGAACTGTGGGATGGTAAGAAGAAAAAGTATGTTTTTCACAAGAGCAGTGGCAAGGAAATGAAAAGCGAAGAACTGGTGAAGTTCTGGGAAAAATGGGTGAAGCAATATCCCATCGTGAGCATTGAAGATGGCATGGCTGAAGACGATTGGGATGGCTGGAAAGCACTGACCGATGCTATTGGCAGCAAATGCCAGTTGGTTGGCGACGACCTGTTTGTAACTAATGTTCTGCGTCTGCAGGAGGGTATTGACAAGGGCATTGGCAACGCTTTGCTGGTAAAAGTGAACCAGATTGGTTCGCTTACTGAAACCATCAATGCGGTTACCATGGCCCAGCATAGTGGCTACAATACCATCATGAGCCACCGCAGTGGCGAAACCGAGGACACTACCCTGGCCGACTTGGCTGTGGCCCTCAATTGCGGACAAATCAAAACCGGTTCACTCAGCCGTACCGACCGCATCGCCAAATACAACCAACTTATCAGGATTGAAGAAATGCTGGAAGAGAGTTCAGTATATCCTGGCAAGAAGCTCAAGTTTGGCAAGTAGTATTTCAGGCAATATTTCAGAAAAGCAATCCGTAAAAAGCGGGTTGCTTTTTTTGCCCGGTAATCGACTGAATTATTTCCGCCCCCCAAGTTTCTGTGAACATGTGGACAATTCAAAACTGCATCGGCACGTTAAGGCTGCAGATATTTGCTACCGATGAATTGGCTTATCACTTTACGGAAAATCATTTTCAACCGATACCTGCTTGCATTGGTTGGCTTTGGGGTTTGGGTGATATTCTTCGACCGCAATGATTATTTCACTCAAAAGGAAAGGCACAACGAATTGCAACAGCTCAATGCCAAAATTGAATATTATCATACTCAAATAGCCAGCACACGAAAGGAACTCAAGGCCCTTCAAAACGACCCCGCCACTCTTGAGCAATACGCCCGGGAGAAATACTACATGAAGCGCAGCAATGAAGATATTTTCGTTGTTGAAGAATCCCGGAAATAATACCTGATGTTTTCGCAGAAAAGCGTTTTGTAAGCTGCAGGCAATAATTGGAATATGCCGTTCGTTATACTTGCGATTCCCCTTCCAACAAAACCAACGATGGCCTATGACCAATTTTACACCGGAACAGTTAGTATTATTCCACTATGGCGAGTTAGACATAACTCAAAGCTCAGAAACCAGCCAGGCAATTGAAAAAAACTGGCCTCTTCGGGAAAAGTACAAAGTGATTGAAGAAGCGGCCAGCCTGCTGGATAAAGGCCTAAAATCACCCCGAGAGTCATCGGTACAAAAAGTGCTGAAATACGGCAGGCGAAAAGACCGAAAAAAGATTCTTGAGCAATAACGGGAGCCCCCCACCATACTAGAGCTACCATTATTCATTTCACAGGAATTGAACCATGACCAGGCAGCAACGATACCAGGTGGTAATCGATTATTTCCAGGAACAAATGCCTGTGGCTGAAACCGAACTGGAATATGAGGATGTGTTCCAGTTGCTGGTGGCAGTCGTATTGTCGGCCCAATGCACCGATAAGCGGGTGAATCTGGTTACTCCCGAACTCTTCCGGCGCTTTCCTACTGCTGAGAAAATGGCAAGATCAGATTTTGACGAACTGTTTCCCTACATCAGAAGCATTAGCTATCCCAACAACAAGACAAAGCACCTCTTGGGCCTATCGCAGAAGTTGGTACAGGAGTTCGGAGGAAATGTGCCCATGACGGTAGCTGAACTCGTTACGCTTCCAGGCGTAGGCCGCAAAACGGCCAATGTAATAACTAGCGTGGTAGCCAAACAACCAAACATGGCCGTGGATACACATGTGTTCAGGGTGAGCGCCCGGCTTGGGCTTACCCGCGGGGCAAAAACACCACTGGCCACTGAAATGCAATTGCTCAAATACATACCAGAGCACCTTGTACACAAGGCACATCATTGGCTCATTTTGCACGGTCGTTATGTGTGCACAGCACGCAACCCTGCCTGCGAAAAATGCGGCCTCACCGGTATCTGTATTTATTTCCACGAAAAGAAAAAACTGGTTAAACCCAAGACTCGGCACGTGGGTAAAACCAATTAGTAAACCAAATTGAATTATTTTGCTTCTGCCTATTGCTTATGAGCATTCGAAGCGTTCGCATACTACTAATCCATTTTTACACCATCCTGCTGCTTTTGATGGGGGTAAGGCCTTGTGTTGCGCAAGGTCATTTCTATTACAGTTCCGGAATACAGGAGCCCGAATGGTTATTTGAAGGAGGAATATCCTGGGGAACTATGAATGGAGTAACAGATATCATGGGAAACCCAAGGATATACCAGGGCCCTTTTGCAGGAATCACCGTAAGAAAATCGCAGGCCACAGCAGGCCTTTACGGTACCGCCACCTGGAAGGACCTGATCGGCTTGCGACTGGAGGCCAACTATGGAAGAATTGAAGGCTTTGATAGCCTCATAAAAAATCCTACAGCTCCTAGTGCAATTGGCCGTTACGACCGCAATCTCAATTTTCGAAGTCCTATAAGGGAAATCGCAATCGGCGTTGAGTTCCATCCAAGGGAATTGTTTTTTTCGCTCGAACGGGAGCCGCCCCGTCTATCGCCATACTTGCTGGCTGGCTTTGCCTGGTTTAGTTTCTACCCGCAAGGATATACTGCGGCGGGCTGGGTTGATTTGCCACCACTGCGCCTCGAAGGTGAAGGCTTTGCAGAATATCCTGATCGACATGTTTACAAATTATACTCCTGGGCATACCCCATGGGCATTGGCTTCAGGTACGATGCCTCTCCTAAACTTACCATCAGGCTTGAATTCAACAAGCGCACCACCTTCACTGATTATATTGACGACGCCCACGAGGCGAGTTGGGTAAACCCTGCATTGTTTGACAAATACCTTTCACCATCGCAGGCAGCACTGGCAAAGCAGTTATACAACCGAAGCGTAAAATTTAATCCCCCACGAGATACAAGGCCAAGGGCACACCCATCTGAAAATGATGCTTATTGGAGTGCTGTAATAAAATTCGGTTTCAACTTCAACCGGGGTTCTTCCAATTCAGGCATTTTTGGCGGCGCTACCCGCAAGGACATGATGAAGCGCCTAAAGTGTCCCAATTTTTAGATAGCTCTGCAAATCATTTACATATTTTTCAAAAGCATCAATGCCTTTTGGCGTAATGCTGCAAAGTGTCTGCGGATAATTATCCTTGAATTGCTTTTTGATTTCGATATATCCGGCTTCTTTCAATTTTTGTAATTGAACACTCAGATTGCCTGCTGTTGAGTTAGTTTTTTCCCTGATGAAAGTAAACTCAGCCTCCTTCACTCCTATTAGCAAAGAAACTACGGCAAGCCGGAGTTGGGAATGCAATATGGGATCAAGATCCTTAAACATGCTGCTGTCTTTTCTTCCGAATGTATTTTCTGAATAAAACAATACCCGGTATCAGCCAGGCAAAAATGGCACTAGCAGCCATGAGCAGCATATCAATTTCTCTTGATGTGTAAAGCGCGGTAATAGCCCCAACCCAGCAAAATATTCCACCGAAAAGCATAGGCCTGAACTTTTTAATGCCTGCTGAAATCACGGTGGGTATGCCGTAAAGCATCATCATATAGGCAGAATTATAATCGCTGAAATAAACTTTTGGACGTTCAGCTCCCAAATTCTCCACAGCTGATTTTAAATGGTTAACGAGTTCCCCTACCTGCATGTTGATGAAGATTAGAATAAACATGCTGACGCCAAACACGGTCCAGGTGTACGACATGGCAGTATCATCGTAGGAATGTACTTTCTTTTTGCGTTGCTCCCTTACCGACATGATAATAGTTGGTATGACTGCGATGAATGCAAGAAACCAAATATCGAAGGGCAATGAAAAGCCATAGTGCATTTGCCCCCAGGTTACCAATGAGCAAAAAGAGATCACAATTCCCCAGAGCAATGGACCATATCCTGTTTCATGGTAGGATTGTTTGGCCTTGGCAATCATGGTGCTAATAACCTGCAGGCTTTCTTGTTCCGTCATGTGTTGTTCGTCTTTCATAACAGCTAGCTATTGGTATTCTGAAATTTTAAACGCAACAAATATCCTGGCACAATCCATGCCGACAACACAGCAGCGGTAATAAACAGAATCTGAAACTGTATTGGTATGTGAACACAGACAATTGCAAGCAGCCAGCAGGTAATGCCCCCATAAATAAGTGGCCTGAACCTGAGAATGCTTCCTGATAAAACCGTGGGCATGCCGTAAAGCACAAGAGTTACAGGATAAATAGCAAAAAAGGAATGTGTTGCCCCTAAGACAAAACCCGACAAAAACATGAGCACTGCAAAAACCAACCATATATGGCCCATTATTTCTTCGGTGTAAGTTCGAACGGCAGCTTTCTTCTGTTTGCGGCCCAAATAGATCATCATATAAAGCCATGGTATAAAGCAGAGCATCCAAAGGAACTGCAGTTTTGCCATGGACAAAACCTGGAAATAACTCAGCAGGAATTGCATCAGGGTAATTACAAAAATAGTCCATCCCCACACCAGGTAGAGATGGCCGTTTTCAGAAAACCTGTTTCGAGCCTGTTTGATCATTGAGTCAATCAACTGCAGGCTCTCGATAAGTGGATTTTGTTCCATGAAATTCATTTGCAATGAAGAAATGATATTGCATTTGGGTTGAAGGTAAAGTGTGGGTTTGAGTTACGTGTGTTAGTTATGCACAAGAAATTCCTATTGCGTTGAGTTATCGGACCAGCGCTTCAGTAATTCAATGGCGTAAGCCTTTCCCCAATTAGGGCTCAGTTCGGTTTCAGGCTTGAAAGTATCGTAAGCAGCTATTGCCTTTTTCAGCATTTCAATGCCTGGCTCTTTACCACCACCATAAGCCGAAGGCGTATAATATTTCATTTGCGCCATTTGCGTAATGGCCCTCGGGTTTCCTTGCGGCTGCTGCTGCAAAGCCTGCGCCAATACCTGCGTTGCTTTTGGTCCAAGCGTCATGCCACGGCTACCGTCAACCCGCATACGTGCCTGCATTACCATGCCCTTGATGGTGTTGATTTCAGAATTGTTTGGTGCAATGCTTTCGGCTGCAGCAAGCATGGCGTCGGCTTTGTCACAAGCGGGATCTACATCCTTGATTTCCTTGGTATAGAATGCCTTCATCCTCATGGCATAAGCTGCATAATAAGCCGGAAGCCACTCGGCCTTTTCAGCACTGGCGATGCGTTCAAAATTGTTGGCCGCCGTTTGAAAATCATCGGAAGATTTTGCCGAATCGAGTGCTGCAAGATTTTTTTTCATGAATCCTACATACTTCTCATTTTGTGCTGTTGCAATGGAGAGTATGCTCAACATCAAAACGGAAGTGATAAAATGCTTTTTCATGGTGAATTTGATTTTTTGTGTGAATGATGAATCAGTATTGTTGTTCTTTCTTTTTCAATGCTTCATATTCCCTTTCGGTTGAAAAGAAATGCTTGCCATGGTAGGCACCGAAGTATTTTACTGCCAGTCCAAATCCCCAACCAATGATTGGCCATACGGGCCAGAAATAGCCACCATTACGGCCATTGGTTACAAACCAGATGCACACAAGAAAGGTGTTCACCAGGAAATAGGAGATCATGCTTTTTTTAAATGAGGCCCTTTGCCTGGCAATCATCCAGAGTTGTTCATCGTTTTGTAATTGCATAAAAATTGTTTTTGAGGTAAAAGATTTTATAGGTTGTTATTGATGGCATCCTGTGAACGATCGGTGCCCCAGCTAAGAAATATGCCCAGGAAAATGAAACGGTTTGCGGGTGGCACAACAGCTACCTTGTTGGCACCGTCAAAACTGTAATTGTAATTGTAGACCTGCTTACTGTTGAGCACATTGTTCACACTAAAAACCACCACACCAAAGGCTTTACCAATATTGGTAAGGTAATTAACGCTCAGGCTCAGGTTGTTGTAACTGATAGTTGTACCCTGGTCCCGCACCTGCCAGTTGCCGGCCGAAGCGTTGTAAGCAATATCATAATAAGGCCTTCCTGTGGCAAACTGGTAGTTGAGATTGAATTGGGTATTGATTTTTGAAATGAACTTTTTTACTACCAGGTTTGCTGTGTGCTTCGCCGCAAAAGATGGCTGCATTTCGTATGGAAAATTCAGGTAGTTACGTTTTGTATCAAGATATGAGTAGGTAATCCAGTAATCGAAATTCCTGAAGGTTGTTTTGTCGCGCCAGAATAGTTCTACTCCCTTTGCGTAGCCATTGCCATTCGAATTTGTATCAGGATAAACTTTAATGAGTTGCTTGTACTGCTTGTAAAAAATTTGCGAACGGAACACTCTGCTCGATGTTATTTTCTGGTAAGTGAAAATGTAATGATCAGCACGCATGTTTTTCAGATCGGGCCGCAACAGAAGATACTGGTTCAAAGGCTTTTGGTAAAAGATGCCGTAATCGGCACTCAGTTGTTCACCTTTTCCAAGCTTGTATGCAATAGCAGCCCGAGGTGCAATACCTGATTGCTGCAGCAATGAACTATGTTCCCACCGAAGACCACCCCTGAGCGCAAGATTGTTGGTGAGGTAAATGTCGCCCTCGGCAAATGCAGCAGAAAGGTTATCGTTGAGTATGCTCTTATATTGCTTGTATTGGTTTTCATTGGTAGAGTTCCAGAATTCTGCACCTGCTTTTATTGAACTGAGTCCCTTCAGTTTATAATCAAGCACGCCTTTCAGTTGAAATAGTTGACCATTGTTGTACACGCTATAATTTTTTGCAGCTACATACCAGGGCAAACCATCATGCACATCGTTGTTGCTTTCATCCTGCACCTGCTGGCTTATGTCATCCACATTACGGCTATAACTCATGCCGAGGTTGAGTTTAAGCCGGTTGGCAAGCCTTTCGCGATAGCTGGCATTGGTATACAGGTTGGTGTTCTTTAGCGAGAAAGC
This sequence comes from Sphingobacteriales bacterium, assembly GCA_037443285.1. Taxonomy (GTDB): domain Bacteria; phylum Bacteroidota; class Bacteroidia; order Chitinophagales; family Chitinophagaceae; genus Phnomibacter. Next base: position 26,848 of record JBBIOQ010000009.1, read on the forward strand.
ATTTTTCAAAGAGGCTATATCAATATCCGGATTTCTCAGGCCAAGCTTGTTCACGGCGTAACTGGTGTAAAATTTCAGCATGCCTGTGGAAGAAGTTCTGAAGCGAAAATTGGCGCTGCCACTTCCCACTTCGGGAGCATGAAAATAATCGGGCCGTTGGTGAACTGCTTTGAAGTACAATGCAAGATTGGTGTAGTCGAGGCTTGCTCCCCAACTGCTGCGCTTGTTTTTGGCCAGGTGCTGGTACTGGCTGCCAATGAAAATTGGCGAAGCAGAAAGACCTGCTTCAGAGCGTTCGGGCAGGTCAATGGATTCAAGGATGAGTGCCGATGACAAAGCCTGTCCGTAAAGTGCCGAATAACCCCCTGTGCTGAAAACGGTGCCTTTGAAAAGAAACGGAGAAAACCTGCCACGACTGGCTATATCCGGCGCCTGTCCATAATATGGATTGGCTACGGTGGTACCATCGATGAACTGCCGCGTTTCATATCCCTCGCCGCCACGCACAAATAACTCCGCACTTTCTCCCACCTGCTGAGTACCTGGCAAGGTCTTCATGGCAGAAGAAACATCGGCATTGGCGCTGGCTGTGGTAACAATGTCAAGTGGCTTGAGTATGGTGACCTTTTTCTCATCGCTTGCCTCAAAATTGCCGGCGGTAATTACCACGGCTGAAAGTTCATTTGGCTCATCCTTCAGTTGCACCTGCAACAAAAGCGGAGTGCCGGTAAGTATTACCGGCTGCTCCCAATTTTTGTAGCCCATAAATGATACCCGGAGCGTGTGCATTCCAGTGTCGGTGGTGGTGAAGTGAAAATTGCCCAGGCTGTCAGACGTAGTGCCATCGTAGGAATCCAGAATGGAAATGCTGGCACCAAAAACGGGTTTGTGCGGCGAATCGGCCACATGGCCCGATAGCTTAGTTTCCTGGGCAGTAGCTGCTAGAACTGTGGCCAGAATGAGGATAAGTGTGTGTGAAAGCCGTTTCATAACTTAATTATTGCTTTGCGAACACAAACATAGAATAGTTTATTTTATAAACTTAACTACTTTGCAAATAAATTTGTTGCCAACTCCACTGGCTGACAAACGGAAAATTCCTGCCTAATAATAATTTGAAAGGAAGGAAAATGCTAACTTGAACTCCCTCAAAAACAATGGCACATGAAAGTATCAGACCTCCTGAGCAAGAAGGGTTCAAAAGTAGAATGGATTTCGCCTGACACTCCGGTGATTGATGCACTGCGCATCATGGAGGAAAAAAACATTGGCTCCGTTGCTGTACTGCAAGATGGCCTTTATAAAGGCATGATGACAGAGCGTGACTATTCGCGAAAAGTAATACTCAAAGGCAAAAGTTCTACCAATACCCTGGTTTCCGAAATCATGAGTACCGATTTGCCGTCGGTAAGCCCTTCTGACAGCATTGACAAATGCATGGAACTGATGAGCGACAAACATATCAGGTACCTGCCGGTATTTGATGGAGGTCAGCTGGCCGGTCTTATCTCGATGTCGGATGTGGTTACTGCCAAACTTAAGCGGCAGCAGGAAACTATTGCCCACCTGGAGCATTATATTTCAGGTAGCTGATAATAAAAATCCCGGCTCAGCGGCCGGGGATTTTTTTACCTGATTCGGTACATGTATTCGTTGCTTTGAAACTGTCGCTTTATGGCACGCAGTTCACGCTGTATGCTGGCATCAACCAGTTTATTATCGTATTCCAATATGAACCCACCGATAATCTCCTTGCGCACTTCTGTGGCAAGTTCGATATGTTCAATATCGGCATCCAACCTGAATTTTTCCAACAGTGAACTTCTAAGTTCATCGGAAATGGGTTGAGCCGTTACGAATTTCACTTTGTGTATGCCCTTCAGTTCATTGTAAATATCCTTGAAAGTGCCAAGGATTTCAGGCAAAACGCTTTCTCTCCCTTTTGCAATTAACAATCGGATAAACCCAGCAATAATAGGGTCGAACCTGTCTTTACCAATTTCCCTGAAAATGGCTTGTTTCTTGTCGGGCTTAATGATTGGGCTGAGCAGCAGGCTCTTGAATTCAGGCGATGTTTTGATGATACCCAAAATGAATTCAACCTCAGTCTTCACCTCTTCCAATTTGTTGTTTTCAACAGCAATTTCGAAGAGGCTTTTTGCGTAGCGGGATGCAAGGCGGGGATTCAACATAAGTAAAGTTCAATTTTATCGAAACCGTTGCCCGGGCGGGCATTGGATGCTTTTAGTTCAATGTAAGTGTACTTCCTACTTGTTGTATGTAAGCTTCCTGGTCTGCTTTGTTGGTAAGTTCACGCTGAAGTACTTTTTCAGCAACTTCAATTACCAGTGAACCTACCTGGTTTTTCACTTCTGTGATGGCAGCCTGCTTCTGGTTTTCGATAGCTAGCTGAGCATCGGCAATAATTTTATTGGCCTCCACTTTCGCTTGTTCTTTTGCTTCATTCATCAGTTTGGCGCTGGTCTCTTTAGCCTCCTTAAGCATAGCAGTACGTTCTTCACGGGCCTTTGCCATCAGCGTTTCGTTCTCACTCTGCAGTTGGGCCATTTCAGCTTTCACCCTGTCGGCAGTTGCAATACTGTCAGCAATTTTTGCATCACGTTCATTCAGGCTTTTCAGAATGGGTTGCCATGCAAATTTTTTGAGTAAAAACAACAGCACCAGGAAGGCGAGTATGTTCCAGATAATGAGACCTAAGCCGGGAGAAAGTAGTTCCATATTCGAATTTTGAATTTTTTGCTTTTTTGAAACCTGTTGTTGTGCACAAACCGCATTTTCAGATTCTGAAGAAACTGCATCCGCCGCCCTGTGCTTTGGATGCAGTTTGTTTCTTGTTGATGCTATTAAGCCTTGAACACAGCCAGCAAACCGGCTACAGCAGCCAGCAGGGCCACACCTTCTACGAAGGCAGAGGTCAGGATCATAGCACCGCGGATGTCGTTGGCAGCCTCAGGCTGGCGAGCGATGCTTTCAGTAGCACCTTTACCAATCTGACCAATACCAATGCCGGCGCCGATAGCGGCCAAACCAGCACCAATAGCACCACCGAGGTGGCTAAGGCTTACATCCAACAGAACGTTCAGCAGTTGCATAATTGATGATATTTAAAATGAAAAAATCCTAAGTGAAAAATCTAGTTCCTAATTCCCAAATGCTAATCCTCGCATCTCAAGCCTCACACTCAATCCTTATTAATGATGCGTATCATCATGATGCTCCTCATGTTCGAAGGACTGGCCAATAAACACTGCTGTTAGATTGGCAAAAATGTAAGCCTGTATAAAAGCCACCAGCACTTCAATAGCATAAATAAACACAGCCAGCGCAACGAAAATAGGACTGGTGCCCAGGCCCAGTGCTGTGTTCATAGCACCAAATATGAAAATGAGAATAATGAAACTAAGAATAATAACGTGACCTGCCACCATGTTGGCAAAAAGACGAATCATGAGGGCGAAAGGCTTGGTAATGATTCCCATCAGTTCTACCGGCATCATAATCAGTTTCACCGGGATAGGTACTCCCGGGAACCAAAATACATGGCCCCAGAACTGCTTGTTGGTGCTGAACATAATAACCAGGAATGACACGGCGGCAAGAACCCCCGTAAGGGCGATATTGCCGGTCACATTGGCCGAACCTGGAATAAGACCAAAAAGGTTATTAATTAATACAAAGAAGAAAATGGTAAGCAACAATGGCAGGAATCGCTGGTATTTTTTGCCAAGGTTTGGTTTTGCCACATCATCACGCACAAAGGTGATGACAGGTTCTATAAGGCTTTGAAGGCCTTTGGGTGCGGTATATGGTCCGTTCTGCTTGTAGGTTTTGGCTACACTCATCATAATTACAATCAGCAAAATGCTCGACAAAAGCATCTGAACCACATTTTTGGTCATGCTCAGGTCGTACACTTTTATAACTGCATCGGGTTTGCCTTCTTCGTTTACTGCGATAATTTGTTGGTTCAGCAGGCCTTTGGTGTCAACACCTTCGGCTTTCATTTCCTCCAGGTATTCAAAGGTCACCAGGCGATAGCCTTCGTATGCCTCGTGGCCGTGATGAAATTTGCTGCTGCTAAAAACCTTGAGGCCTCCCCTGTCGGCGGAATACAGAATGACAGGCAGCGGAATGCTTGCTTCAAAATCGCCTACAGAGAAGAAATGAAAATCGTGAGAATCGGTAACGTGCTCAACGATGACCTTTCCGGGGTCAAGTTGCTCTGCTTTTTTTGGCTCACTTCCACCCTCTGCCTCCTCATGACCTTCTTGCGCCATAACAGAGCCGCTCATGAAAAAACCCAAAGCAACAATAAGCAACGATTTCATCAACTTACTACCCATACCGGTGTCGAAATTTGGCCGCAAATGTAAGTCTACAAGGCCAATTGTGGATTGAACCGGAAAGAAAATTGATGAAGGAATTAGATTGTCAGAAAGATTTTAACGAATGCCCTGTTGAATGAGCTTCTACTCATGGCTTGCAGCCGGAACAGTTGGCCGGTTTGCCTTTCCGAATTGCAATTTGTAAAGCCTTGCATACTGGCCATGCTCCATATTCATCAGTTCCTCGTGTGTGCCCATCTCTTTCAATTCACCCTTTTCAAGTACGATTATCCGGCTTGCCTTGCGAATAGTGCTGAGACGATGGGCTATAATGATGGATGTACGCCCGGCAATCATTTTGTCGATTGCCTGCTGAATGAGTTGTTCGCTTTCCGTATCAATGTTGCTGGTTGCTTCATCGAGAATGAGAATAGATGGATTGTAGAGCAGGCATCGGGCGAAACTCAGCAATTGGCGCTGGCCTGCACTCAGGGTTGCCCCTCTTTCCATTACATTAAAATGATATCCTCCCGGCAATTGCATGATAAAATCATGCAGGCCAATCAATTTCGCCACCTCTTCCACCCTTTCGAGTGAAATAGCCGTATTGCGCAGCGTAAGGTTGTCGTAAATGCTGCCACTGAAAAGGAAAACATCCTGCAATACCACACCAATTCCCTGCCTAAGGGTGTCGGGATCATAATCCTCCACCCGGTGGTTGTCAATGGTGAGGCTTCCCTTTTGTAGCGTGTACAATCGGTTGAGCAACGAAATTATGGTGGTTTTACCGCTGCCGGTACTACCAACTATTGCCACTGTTTCGCCTGCTTTCACTTCAAACGAGAGGTTTTTCAGCACCCATTCTTCGTCTTTGTAGGCAAACCATGCTTCGTGGAAGCGGATGTTGCCGGCAATTTTCTCAGGACGAAAAGCACCAGTTGTTGCAGCAGGCATTTCATCGGTATTATCCAGCACTTTAAAAACCCGTTCGCTGGATACCATTCCCATTTGAATGACATTGAACTTATCGGCAATTACCCGCAGGGGCCTGAAGATTTGGTTGAGAAAAAGGATGAATGCGATGAGTTTGCCCGCTTCAATTTTTTGGTCGGCCACCCACCACACCAGCAGGCCAAGGCTGAGCGCCAGCACTACTTCCACTACAGGAAAAAAAACTGAATAGGCAAATATGGCACTGATGTTGGCATTGCGATGGTCGCGGTTAATGCGTTTGAATTTTGCATACTCCCTTTCCTCGGCAGCAAAAGCCTGCACAATCTGCATGCCATTGATGTGCTCCTGTACGAAGGCATTTAGACTTGCAACTGCATTTCGCACTTTGATAAAGGAGCGGTTGACACTTTCTTTAAAATAATAAGTGGCAAGAAGGAGCAACGGAAACGGAATGAGGGATATCAGTGTCAGCCTCCAGTCGATCCAGAACATGGCAGCCAATGTAAAAACGATGGTAAGAAAATCTGCAACGATGGGTATGAGGCCATCGGAAAAAATTTCGTTGATGCTTTCAATATCATTGATAGTGCGGGTAGTAAGCGTGCCAATTGGTGTGGTATCAAACTGCCGCAGGTTGAGCCCAAGAATTTTTTTAAAAACCGTTACTCGCAGGTCTTTCACAATGTGCTGGCCCAGCCACGCAGTAATGAAGGCAAACACAAACCGCGCCGCTGTTTCGAAAAGCAGGATGACAATTTGAATGATGGAAATAAACACAATGAATTTCACCAAATCATTGCCGCACCATTTGTCGAACCAATGGTTTAACCACACCGGGATATTGCCTGTCTGATGCTTCAGTCCTTTATCAACAGTGTATTGAATGAGCAATCCCCTCACTGGCGAAACCACACCCAGCACCAGTGCCAGCACCAGCGACAAAACAAACTGCCTGCGGTATGGACGGGCAAAGTGCAACACCCTTCCAAACAAAGCGAAGTCGAATATTTTTTTTGAACCTGCCTCAGGCATTGTTATGCTAATAATCTTGAAAAATAGTATCCGAAATAAGCATCAACCCTTTTGCACAAGAAAGCAAACAAGCGTGGTGCAGGTATGTTCCGGCAGTTAGTTGAAGGTTACACCTGCTTGTTGCTGTGCATTGGCATTTGCTATACGGTATGCTTTGATAAACATGGCTCCAAGGTTTTGGTGCGGAAACACGTAATCATTGTAACCGTCCTTCTTTTCTGAGCTAATTCCTCTTGCCACTTCATTCATCATCACCGGCCATTTCACATCATAACCCATTTTCAGTTTGTCTACGAGGTAGGTAAACAAAGCCACATTTATTTCGCCATAACCAACCTGCTTACTCGAAATGATATAGGCATCGGGTGAGATGCGCAGCACATCGGCAAGATTGTGATAAGCCCCGCAACTTCCCAGCACCACCACCTTGGTAGGCTGCATTTTTTTTATGGTATATGGTAAATAGTAACTGTGGCCACGGTGCACGGTGATGGCAGGCTTGTAGCCATTTTCATTCATCCATTGTATAAGCGCTACCTGCGCCTTTTCGTCTTCATCATTTTGTTCATCCAGGGCACGGTTGGCAAAAACAACAAATGGCACAGGCGTGCCCACGCTGGTATACTGCACCCACTGCGGTGTTGATTTCATGGCCCATTTGGAGCGGTCGCCATACAAGCGAAGAAAGTGCTCGAAGGTACCCTTACCACTTTCGTCGCCATAGAAATACATCTGTAATACAATGCGCCCAAGGCTGTCGCGCAATTGCTGATTAGTGATTTCATATACGGGAGGAATGCCCAGCGAATCGCTTATGTCGACTTTGGCAAGTGATGAATCCATTTCGCTGTTGCTGCTTTCCATAATTACTTTTTCCAACCTGTATACTACCATGCCTTTATGGTTGCCGCGATAAATAGCATCTTCCAGGTTGCGGCTCACTTCATTCAACATCAAGGCCCGCATGGAAGGCTGCGATATGGATGCATAGGCATTGGCCACATCCACTGCATCTTCAATATCATCTCGACTCCTGCCTTTATCAAGGTTGCTTACAAAGGATGTCATCAATGATGTGGCATTTTCCTTAGTCATTTTAGACAGGAACTCATCCAGTGTGTTGTAGTTGGCGGCCATGGTGAGGAACTTCTTGTATTTGTCGTAGTTCACCAAGTGAAGCAGGCTGTCCGAACTTTTCACCTGCATGATTTCGTAAATGCGATGAAAGACGTAGACGTAGCTGCTTGTATAAATCTCCGCTTCATTCAGCGCAATGAGGTAGTATAATTCTTCTGGTGTAAGGTTCTGGATTTTTTTGAATCGTTGTGGTGGTGGCAATTCGTGCAAACCATTGATCGTATTCACATACACTTCCATGGATTTGCGGTGCAGCATGTCCTGCAGGCCTTTTGTTACCACGGGCGTATCACCCTGCAACATTCTGCCAGCGTAGTCAATTTCGGTTTTTACCAACAACTTGTAATAGGCGCTTGAATCATTTACAGCCTTCGCAATTTCGCTTCGTGAAATCTTCCCCTTGCTCAGTTGGTCGAGAAATGGAAAATACAACTGCCCCGACTTGTCGCCGGCCAACTCTACAATCATCTTCACTAACGGGTCGGGGTTGGCAGCAATCTTCTGACCCAATGCTGTATTGCGGGCCTGCGCATAGCTGATGAGTTCTTCGGGCCTTACCCTTGCCGAAGAAGCCACCACACTATCGGTGAATGAATAATTCGGGTTCTCTGCCAGCCGGCGCAAAGTCTGCTCGGGATTCTCGGTAATAAATTTCAGGAACAAGGTTTCCTGCAATGCGGCAATGCCGGGGCTTTCCTTAAAAGCAAAATTTGTGGCGAGCAATTTGGCTACATCATAGGGCAATGGTTGTATCACAGGCTTCAACGACCTGTTTTGTTCTATACAAATCAATCCATCTTCAAAGGCTTGCTCCAAAGCAGGGAAAGTGCGCCAGTCGGTTGATTTCTTCCTAAGCTCAACTGCGTATGCGTACATCAACTCCGTCATGCCACGCAGGTAACTGAGTTTCTTGTTATGGTCGAGCCGGGTGCTGTATTCAGTGTTCTTCTGAAACCTGTCAATTTTTGCTGTCAGCACATAAGTGAGCTGCTCATTCATGTCTTCATTGTCGAAAACCTTGAGCTGGTTATCGGCCTTGCCATCCATGGCCAACAAATCCTTTTGGGCTTTGTCGAGCCGGGTATGGAAAAGGGCACGTGAGAGATCGGGCTGGAATTCGTTGAGCTGGGAGTAAGATTCAGCCGTAATAAAAAGGATAGCAAATAAGAGTAGCGTTTGTTTCATGCAAATGTTAGCTGGGTAAAGTTAGTGGCTTAGGCTATGTGGGCTCGAAAGGCAAGGTTAAGGTGGTAAAAATTAGACACATCGTTAACAATTTGGTAATTGAAATAGAAAACACGTGCCATTAGCCCTTCTGTTATTTTTGCGCAAACTTATTGTTAATGGATTTCAAGGGAACAATACTTATAGCGGACGACGAAAATGATATTCTTGAAATTATCGGCTATAACCTTACCCGCGAAGGATATAAAGTAATTGAAGCTAAGGATGGCAACCAGGCGCTTGACCTCGCCAAAATTCACCACCCCGATCTAATAATCCTGGATGTAATGATGCCTTACAAGACGGGCATCGAAGTATGCGACATCCTGCGCAGCCTTCCGGATTTCAAAAACACCCTTATTGTAATGCTCACTGCACTGAGCGATGAGGCCAGCCACATCAAAGGTCTTGAAACAGGCGCCGATGACTATATCAGCAAACCCATAAGTCCCAAAGTGCTGGTGAGTCGCGTAAATGCACTGTTCAGACGGGTGCAAAAAGACAGCGCTCAGCAAATCATCACCCTTGGCGAAATGGTAATAGATCCTGTTCGCTTTGTGGTTTCCATTAGCGGCCACGAAATTATCCTTGCAAAAAAGGAATTTGAATTGCTGTACTTGTTGGCGTCAAGACCTGGCAGGGTTTTCCTGCGCAACGAAATTCTCAGCAATGTGTGGGGCACCGATGTAATTGTTGGCGACCGCACTATTGATGTACACATCCGGAAAATAAGGCAGAAGCTCAACCTTGATTGTATTACTACGGTAAAAGGCGTGGGCTACAAATTCGAACTGTAGCATTTTGCCACTGGCTTTTGCCAAAGGCTAACTGCCTAATTTTACCCAACGCTGCAAAAGCAGCATTGCAATGCTCAACACCAAAAATTTTTCTCCCAAAGAACTGTCGCTATTCACTTCAGTGGTATTAGGCGTGCCTGTGGGTATTGGCGCATGGCTGCTGCGGCACGAATGGGAAATAGTGGTTGTTTCCTTTGTTGTGTTTGTTGCAGGAAGCTATGCACTCATACTGGCAGTGCTGCAACGGTTCATTTATCGAAAAATAAAGCTCATCTACAAATTCATTTACCAAACCAAGGCCAGCAAAAAGGAAGAAACCTACTATAAATATATTCTGCCACAAAAGAGCATTGACGAAGTACGTGAAGACGTGGAAAAATGGGCAGAACAAAGGCAAGGCGAAATCGAAACCCTGCGCACCAATGAAAAATACCGAAAGGAATTTTTGCAGAACCTGGCGCATGAACTGAAGACTCCCATTTTTGCCATTCAGGGCTACATTGATACATTGCTCGATGGCGCATCGGCCAACCCTGAAATCCTGCACAGGTTCCTGGTGAAAGCCAACAAGAATGTTGCCAGGCTGGTGAACCTCACCAACGACCTTGATGAAATTTCGAAACTTGAAAGCGGCGAAATTCCTCTCCACAAAGAAAATTTTATAATCCAGGACCTGATTAGGGAAGTGTATGAAATTCTTCACCTGAAGGCTACTGATAAAGGGGTTAAACTCAGCAAGAAAAAAGGCACCGAAGTGGCCATTGGCGTGTTTGCCGACAAGGAAAAAGTGAGACAGGTACTCATAAACCTGGTGGACAATGGAATCAAATACGGGCATGCAAATGGCAACATTGTTGCCAGCATTTACAAAACAGATGGCAAGAGAGTACTGATAGAAATCAGCGATGATGGTGAAGGCATTTCAGAAGAACATTTGCCAAGGATATTCGAAAGATTTTATCGTACCGACCATGCACGCAGCCGAAAAATTGGCGGCAGTGGCCTGGGACTTGCCATTTGCAAACATATTATTGAAGCACATGGCCAAACTATTCATGTACGCAGCAAGCCTGATGTGGGCACTACAGTTGGCTTCACGCTGGAAGGCAAGAGAGAAGCTTAGCACTATTTTTTAACACCATTCCTTGCGCCGGTAATAAACACAGGATTCCATTTTTGAAGTACCACATACCCTGCTATGGTAGCAAATGCGCCAAGCACCGAACCTGCCAGCACATCTTGCAAAAAGTGATTGCTCAAATACATGCGGCTATACCCAACAAGCAGGGCCATCATCAAGGCAAGCCACCATTTTTTTGCCCACCAACTATTTGAAAGCACCAGCGCCGTTGCCAAAGCAAAAGCTGTAGCTGTGTGGCCGGAAGGCATGCTATTATCCCCAAACTGCAACGTAACTCCTTCAATGTTATGGATGGTTTTCCCGATTGACTGAAAGTATTTGAAAGGTCTTGGAGAATAGATGGAATGCTTGATGAGTTGGGCCAGAATGCCTGAAACGCTGTAGCCAAAAAACAAAACAAATGCAACCACCCGCTGTTTCAGCAAAACAAGCAGCAATGCAAGTGCAACCGCAAACAAACCATCGCCGACATAAGTAAAATATTGGAAGAAATAATCAGAAGCTGGGCTATGAAAAGGAGTGAGCCATTCAAAGGAACCGGCTTTGGACGTGGCAACAATTGTAATGAAACCAGCTAACCAAAAACAGAGAAGTCCCCAGAAAAAGGGGGAAGAATCTTTAAGTTGTTGGCTGGTCGGCTTCATATTGACAGTGGCAAATTTCCCGGCTTATGGTTACACCCCCAAAAAAAAACCGCCGGCGGAGGAAACCGTGGCGGGAATCGAGAAAATCTACTCTACGTATTGCTGTGAAGAATGCTCTTGATTTGGAAATGCAAAATACCTTTCGCTGTATTAACGCAATATGACCAAAACGATACCAAAACATTACGCCCACCTGTTCATCAAAAAAAAAGCGCCGCAGGTCATGCAACGCTTTTTCTAAAATGTATTCCTGTGTCATCAAAACCTGAATTGTAGCCGGGCTGTAAAAATGTTATCGCTCACATCGTTTGCATAGCCTGCAAGTTGAGTAGATTCATTATGCACAAGGCTGTAGTACATCACCAGTTTCACATGCTCGTTGAAATGATGCAACAGGCCAAAACCCCATGTCCGGTATGCAATGTCGGCGACGGTAAGATTGGATCCAGGCACACCAATTTGATGACCGCTTACATCTGTGTTCGGGTCGTACCAATCATACTTCAGCAAAAACTGGTTACGGGGTGAGCCAAGGTCCTGAATGAAATAGAAAAATGCGCCGTTGAAATGCCGGACATAAAGCGGGACAGGATTTCCCACTGGCGGAGTCTCGCTGAAGCCTTCTGTAGCTGTTTGCAAACCCTGCCAGTATTCACCACGCAACTGTGTATTGCCCCATTTGTGTGCCCATTTCAGTTGTGCATTGATGCCAGCATATTCGCGGGGGGAGCCGCTGCCCACAGCATGCGAAGAGTCTGCAACCATCCCCGGTTTTCCGCCGCCGGCGGAATAATAATAGCGGTATTTGACAGGCTGAGCAATCTTGCCCTCAAGAAAAGAAACACCGCCACCGAGGTAGAGGTTGGATGCAATCCTGGTCGATTTGAGTGCCACCTGCCCAATAAAATCTTTGTAGCTGTCATATTCAACAGCTGGGGTTGTTGCCAATCCCTGGCCGTTGAACAAGCCTGCATCTATTCTGAAGTTTTTAAAGAAAGTCTTTGTCTTGCGGTCTTCCAGGCTAACCATCAATCCGAGGTCACGTTCGGTTTTCATGAGTGTCTGACTCATGCGGCCCCTTTCCGGCGACTCGCGGTCGGCACTCGAATAATTCACTTCCCAGCCGAATGGCCGTGCGAACATACCTGTGGTCATGGAGAATAAATGCCATTTATTTTCCCAGATTCTTCCCCAGAAATCGCGGATAAACACGCCCTGGTCAGTACCATCGAACTGAAATACAAACTGGTATTGCGGCTGTCCTTCCTTATTAAAATTGGCGTAATCTATTCTTATCCGGCCCCTGCGCAGCTTAAAGCGGTTCGAACTGTTTGGTGCAAATAGACCGCCCTCGAAAATGTTGCCGCCAGCCCCCTTGGAGGAGGCAAACTGGTACTGTGGCTGGATGTACCCGGAAAACTGCAGATGCCCGAATTTCTGGTACATGCCCAACATGCCCTTGCCAATATCTTTGGTGGTATCAATCATGTCCATCAGGAACTGCCCTGAGGCTACGGAATAGCAACACAGCCCCAGCAAGGCTGCCAAGAGTGATTTTCTCATTTATTTATCTAAGCGGCCGCAAAGGTGGGTTTGTGTGGCCTCTTGCCAGTGTTAAGAAATTATTACCAAATACGGACGCCTGAAAGCATTTTGCCATAAAGCAGACCTTTGCGGCCAAAATATAAAATATCAAACTATGGGTTTCAACGCAATTGTGAAGTTCTTCGTTCCCCGCGACCGGGTTTTTTTCGAACTGTTTGAATCAGTAGCAGACAACGTTGAAATCATGGGCAAGTTGCTAAAGGAAATTGTTGCTGAAACAGACTATGACAAAAGGTATTCGCTCATCAAGCAGGTGGAAGATATGGAGCACAAGAATGATGAAGTGACCCATCGCATATTTACCGAACTTGGCCGCAACTTCATTACCCCTTTTGACCGCGAAGACATACACTACCTGGCCTCTGCGCTCGATGATATTTGCGACTACATTTATGCCTCTTCCAAAAAAATTAATTTCTACAGGGTAAACCCAAATGATATTGGCATTTCAAAATTTGCCGACCTTATTGACCTCGGCTGCATCCAGATAAAAAATGCAGTAAAAGAATTGCGTAACATGAAGAATGTACGCAAAATTACGGATGCGCTGGTGCTCGTAAACAGCATTGAAAACCAGGCAGACGATGTATTTGACCTGAGCATTGAGCGCCTTTTTGCTATGGAAACAGATGCGAAGGAAGTAATCAAGAAAAGAGAAATATATCAGGTGCTTGAAATTGTAACTGACAAGTTTGAAGACGCCGGAAATGTGATTGAATCAATCATCATCAAGTATGCTTAACGAAGTATTGCAAACTTCACATTGATTGATTTCGACTAATTCATTTCCCTATGACATTTTTAATTATCATCATTGCGCTGGCGTTGATATTTGATTTCATCAACGGTTTTCACGACGCAGCCAACTCTATTGCCACCATTGTTTCTACCAAGGTACTCACCCCTTTCCAGGCAGTGGTTTGGGCTGCTATGTTCAACTTTGTAGCCTTTTTCATTTTCAGGGACCACGGCGTTGCCAACACCATTGCCAAAACTGTGAAAGAAGAATTCATTACACTTCCTGTAATTTTTTCCGGATTGATTGCTGCTATTGGCTGGAACTTGTTTACCTGGTGGTTTGGCATTCCTTCATCCTCATCGCATACCCTCATTGGCGGTTTTGCCGGGGCAGCTATTGCCAATGCTGGTTTCGCTTCAGTAAACCCCGAACCAGTTATCAAAACAGCAAGTTTCATAGTGCTGGCACCACTGGTGGGCATGATTGTAGCCTTCATCATTTCCCTTTGGTTTATCAATTCTTTTCGGAAAGGCATTGGGCCAAAAATCATTTCCGTAATCATAGTTCTTGCCGTTGCAGCTTTTCTATACTTCAACCTGGAAACAGACCCGACAAAGTTGAAAACGCATTTCGAGAGCTACACACTGAAAGTGATTTTCACCGGAAAGAACTTCAAGTGGATCCTGCTGGCATTTATCATTGTTATAATGGCCTGCTTCACCTTCTTCCTGAACACCCTGAATGCTACAAAATCCAATCATTGGTTTAAACGGTTGCAGTTGGTTTCTTCTGCTGCCTTCAGCATTGGCCATGGCGGCAATGACGCCCAAAAAGTGATGGGCATTATCACAGCGGCACTTATTGCTCATGGAACTGTTCAGTCCTTCGACCAAATGCCATTTTGGGTTCCACTTGCATGTTACTCGGCCATTGCATTTGGAACGATGAGCGGCGGCTGGAAAATTGTAAAGACAATGGGTACACGCATCACCAAGGTTACACCCTTTGAAGGTGTAGCGGCAGAAACAGCAGGTGCCATTACATTATTTGTTACAGAATCATTGAAAATTCCAGTATCAACCACGCATACCATTACCGGCTCCATTATAGGCGTTGGCGCCACCAAACGGCTGAGTGCTGTGCGCTGGGGCGTCACCCTTAACCTGCTGTGGGCATGGATCCTGACTATTCCTGTAAGTGGCTTGCTGGCTGCAGGTGTACACTATTTTGTGCACATGTATTTGCACTAATGCACTGAAAATAACAAACAGAAACGGCATGAAAAATCATTCATGCCGTTTCTGTTTTAAAGGCATTATTCTACAGCACGAAGGCTTTACATTTGCTCCATGTCAAAAATCTTAGTTACCGGCGGATGTGGATATATAGGTGCTCACACCATTGTTGATCTCATTGAAAACGGTTTCAATGTTATTTCCATCGACGACAACAGCCGCAGCACCGAATACCTGCTTTCAGGCATTGAAAAAATCACCGGAAAGAAGGTGAAGAATTACAAAGTGAACCTTTGCAGTTTCGATGATACAAGGGCTGTATTTGAAGAAAATCCCGACATATCGGGCATCATTCACTTTGCAGCTTACAAGTCCGTTGGCGAATCGGTTGAAATGCCTTTGACGTATTTTGAAAATAACCTGTTTTCGCTGGTCAACCTGCTAAAATGTACCAAAGAGTTTGCCATTGGACAGTTTGTGTTTTCATCTTCCTGCACAGTATATGGCAATCCCGACCACATTCCTGTAACGGAAGAAACACCTGTGAAAAAGGCGGAAAGCCCCTATGGCCTCACTAAGCAAATGGGCGAGGAAATCATCCAGGAAGCAGCCAAGGTTATGGCTACCAAATTCATCCTGCTGCGCTACTTTAACCCGGTGGGAGCACACCCCACAGCACATATTGGCGAATTGCCACTCGGCCTTCCTGCCAACCTTGTTCCTGCCATTACACAAACAGCCATAGGAAAAATCCCGCAACTGAAAGTGCATGGAAGCGATTATCCCACCCGCGACGGCAGTTGTATTCGCGACTACATCCACGTATGCGATATTGCTCATGCACATACGCTGGCGCTGCAATACCTGCGACATGGCAAAAACAAAACAAACTGCGACATCTTTAACCTCGGATCGGGCAACGGCGTTTCTGTTTTGGAGGCAATAGCAGCATTTGAAAAAGTGAGTGGCCAAAAACTGAATTATGTAATCGGTCCACGCAGACCCGGCGATGTGGTGGCTATTTATGCCAACAACGAAAAAGCTGTAAAAGAACTCGGCTGGAATATTGAATTCGGTATTGACACTATGATGAAATCGGCATGGGATTGGGAATTGAAGATTCAAGCCGATGAGCAATTGGTGGAAGGGCAAAATCCATTGCTCAACTAAGCGGGCCATCCTCAACAATGGTGAATCAAGATCGAAAACCGGGGAAATAGCAACAAGCTAGCATCTGTGCTTTTCGCAATAACTTTAGCCAACGGAAACACCATGAACCTCTATTTTCAGCAACGGCCTTTTGACATGTGATGGCATTGAAGCCGCTGGAATGCCTGAACATATCCAGGCTAACCCCCAACCTTAATATATTATGCCCGGATCAATCATTAAACAAATACGCGAAAGGAAGGGGCTGAAACAGGAAACTGTTGCCAGGGAAATGGGCATTAGCCAGGCTGCATTCAGCAAAATTGAAAATAATATTACCGAACTGACTGTTCGGCACTGTAAAATCCTCAGCCGTGTGTTTGGCGAAAACGTCTATGAATATTTTGACGATGATTTTGAGATTCACAGCTTGAAACAGAAGAAGTAGCCACGCTGCCCCGCAGGCATTTCAGTGTGCGGAGCGATGCCTGGCCACTCCTGCAGCCATTTGAATAAAAGGCCCCGATTAAACCTTTTCCCTGCAGCAACGGTCGAACCGCTGTAATTTTCACTGAAATTCCCGCTGCATGCTTCCCGACGACAAAACACTATTGCTTCAGTTCAGGGATCATGACACCCGCGAAAAAGCTTATACTACCCTCATCAGGAAGTACCAGGAGAAACTATACTGGCATGTAAGGCGCATGGTAGTTGAGCATGAAGATGCCAACGATGTGCTGCAAAATGTATTCATCAAAGTGTGGAATGCACTCGGAAATTTCAGGGAAGACAGCCAGTTGTACACCTGGCTCTATCGCATAAGTACCAACGAGAGCCTTAGTTTTCTGGAGCAGAAAAAACGAAAATCAACCGCTGTTAGCCTGAGCGAAGATGGCTCGGCCGACTTGGAAAACAAGATAAGGGCCGACCAGAATTTTGATGCTGCCAAGTTGGAATGGCAGCTACAATTGGCCATCAACCAGCTGCCCGAAAAGCAGAGGCTGGTCTTCAACCTGAGGTATTACGACGAAATGCCGTACGATGAAATGAGTAAAGTGCTGGGAACAACGGCAGGAGCATTGAAAGCCAGCTATCACCACGCTGCCCGAAAAATTGAAGAATACATTCTGAAACACGCCTGAGCGGCTTTTAAACTTTTAATAACAAAAACCGTCCAAATAGCCTGAGGAACATGAAACCGGCCGACTACATAATAGAAGAATTGCGGGATATAGCCCCTGGCCTGATTCAGGTATCTAATATGGTGCCGTACGCTGTACCTGAAGGATATTTTGAGTTGCTTCCCGACATGATGCTGGATAAGGTGAATCTGCCCAAAACTCAATTAGCCAGTGTACCCAAAGGTTACTTTGAAAGCCTTCCCGAACTCATGCTGAATAGAATTCGTGAACAGGAAATGAAGGCAGAATTGCAGGAAATAGCCCCCACTCTTTCAGGCATGCAGCGCAATATGCCCTACACCGTTCCCGCTAACTATTTTGAAGCATTGCCAGGAAAGTTGGCAAAAATGAACGTGCCAAAAGTAGTGAGCATTCAATCGGCCCTGCGAAACAGGTGGATGCAGGTAGCTGCCGCTATAATTTTTATGCTTGCAGTCTTTAGTGTATGGAAACTAAATAACAAGTCATCTGATATAAAAGTTCCTGCTGCAGAAATGACCATTTCGAACAAATTGGAAACCACGGATACCACTGCTGAGCAATGGAGCAAACAATTGTCGGCATTGGATGAAAGCCTTTTGCTGGAAAAACTCACAGAAAGCGGTGTGCCTTTGGAAACAAGGTCGGCACTGTATTACCTGAATACTGAAGATTTTGAAGGAGCACTTCAGGATTTCAGTGCCGAGGAATTGTCCAATCATCTACAGCAAATTCCACAAACCACTAAAAATATTTGATGATAAATTTTTACCCCAGACTATGAAAAAGTTACTAATACTGTTGATGCTGCTTCCAGCCCTGGCAATCGCACAAGGGGGTCCGGGAGGACAGGGAGGCGGCCGCGACAAACGCGAGGAAATGCTGGAGTCGCTGCGTGTGGCTTTCATTAGCCGCCAGTTGGAACTCACTCCTGAAGAGGCACAAAAGTTCTGGCCTGTTTACAACAGCTACCAGGGCGACCTCCGTAAAATAATGCAGGAACAACGTGAAAAGAAGGGCAGCGAACTGGATCTTGAAGAAAGAGTGCTGAACCTGCGCAAACGTTACAAACCTGAGTTCACCAAAACGGTGAGCGAAGAGAAATTTGACCGCTTGATGAAAGCCGAAAGAACCTGGGGCGAAATGCTGCGCAAAGAAATTCAGCGACGCCGCGAAGCAGGCGAAAGGCCTCCGGGCATGATGAGACCGATGCCACCCGGTGGGCCCGGTGGCCAAAAAAATGGAAGTTGATTTTTGAATCTGGTAACAAAAAAGCAAAACAGTCGGGAATACCCCGGCTGTTTTTTTATGCGGAATGTCTGCCATTTTAATTAAAACTCATTCTGCTTACAACATTCTTGCAACCGTGTAGCATACATGCAACTATAAACTACCAAGAGTTTATTTTGTTAATGCCATTTAACATGGTGAATGGTTCGCCACATATATTTGTCGAACCCTAACTATCCTGAATACATGCTGCTTTCTGTTGTAATACCTGTTTATAATAGTCAACATACCATTGCACCGCTGGTCACCACACTTATCAGTTCGTTGGAAAACCAGGCACTTGAAATAATATTGGTGAATGATTGCAGTAAGGATGATTCTGAAGTCATTTGTATGCAACTGGCAAAGCAATTCAGCCAGGTAAAAGCCATCAGCCTTCGCCGAAATTTTGGTGAATTCAACACCGTGATGTGCGGACTTAACAATGCCACGGGCGACTATGTAGCCATCATTGATGATGACTTTCAAAATCCGCCGGCTGAAATACTCAAACTCAGGGACCGTGCAAAGAAAGACAACCTGGATGTGGTATATGCCTGTTACGGTAAGAAAGCGCATTCGAAATTTCGCAACCTGGGCTCCTTTGTTTTCAACCGTTTGGTGAGCAGCATGATTGACAAGCCCAAAGATTTGTACCTGTCAAGCTTCAAGCTAATCAGGAAGGAAGTTGTGGATGAAATCATTCAATACAAAGGCCCTTATCCCTTTATTGATGGATTGATTTTTGGCGTTACAAAAAATGTAGCTGCAGAACCTGTAGCCCACCAAAAGCGTGTGGAAGGCCACAGCAATTACAGCCTTCGCAAACTTGTTTCTCTCTTCCTGAATATGTTTATCATTTGCAGCCCGCGACCGCTGCGTGTGCTGTTTCTTTCGGGTTGGGTCTTTATTTTTCTTGGCTTGCTGGGTATCGTAGTTGAATCAGTGATTCTCTGGTTTTTTGAACCCTATTACAAAGCAGAACACATAGTCTGGATCACACTGGTATTGGTGATGGGCATGCAGTTTTTTGCCATGGGTTTGTTGGGCGAGTACCTGGGTAAAATAATGATGACACAAAACGGCTGGCCACAATTCGTAATCAAATCCACAAGTTTCGGGCATGATAGGAAAGACGGATGAGTACAACAGGATGTACCAGGTAGAAATGGAACACTGGTGGTACAAACATCTGCACCATCTTGTGTTGAAAGAAATTCAAACACATTTTACCGGCAAGGAAATAAACATACTTGATGCCGGCTGTGGCACCGGTGGCTTTCTAAGCTACCTGCAGCAAAACGGCTACACTTCACTTCATGGATTCGATGGCTCGCCCGATGCTATTGAATTTGCAAAACAAAGAACCGGCATGGACATCAGGCATGGCCTGGTTCAGCAATCAGCAACACTTTTTGCCCAGGAAAAATTTGATGTTATCTGTTGCCTTGATGTGATGATCTATCTGAAGAATGATGACATTGAAAATGTACTCGCCCAATTCAGGGAACTCCTGCAGGAAGGAGGCATCATCATCGCGAATAATGCTTCAAAAGGTTTCAAGGGTACCCATGATTTTGATGTAGGAATCCTGAAGCGTTTTTCAAAAACAGATATCCATAAAAATGCCGCACAAGCCGGCCTCAAGCTCATTTCCAATTTTTACTGGAACTTTCTGTTGTCACCGCCTGTATGGCTGGTGAGAAAATGGAAATTGTTCCTTCACAATACCGGCATGGTGAACAAAGAATCAATTGGTTCCGACCTTACGATGCCTTCGCCTGCTTTGAACCAATCCATTAACCGAGTACTTCACTTTGAAAGCAGGTTTCTTAATTATACGCCATGGGGAACCAGCCTTTTTTCAGTGTTTTGTAAATAAACCCTTCAACTTTCCTGCACATGATTCTCTTCATTGCGCTCATGTTTTTGCTTGTGATACTATTACGGTTCAAGGTAATCGGCCTGCTGCCTGCATGTATCATGATTGCTGCTGCAACACTAGGCTATCGTTTGTTACACATGTCGGTAAACGAAACCGGGCCCGATGTAAGCATCTGGCTGGCATCAGCACGCACCATCGTTACCCTCCCCGATTCAATTTGGTCACTGCTTACTACCAACGAAGGCAGGCCACTCACCGTATTGCCTTTGGTATTGTTGCATTTGTTGGGAATGCCCCTGACTTATGTTTGGGCCGATATCACCGGCATCATTATGTACTGCCTTTCCTTTGCAATGTTTGCATTCATTGCAAAAAAATACTTGCCTGATTACCTGGCCTTCATCATTTCATTACCCCTGTTTGCATCGCTCACTTTTGCCTCAGTTATTGATTACACCAGTTACAATAGCGAAGCTCCTTCGTTTGTTGTAATAATGGCTAGCATGTTATTGCTCAACCGGCTTTACAGGAAACAACAATTATCCTTTTGGCTTGCAGCATTGTTGGGATTAAGGTTGGGTTTATTGCCGTTCTTTAAATTTCAAAATGTTCCGGCCGGACTTGTAATAGGGTTGACAGCAGTTTTCATTTTTATCAGAAATAAACAGTGGAAGAGTCTTGCTGCATGCCTGCTTGTTTCACTGATACCGCTCGTTGTTGTTACCGCTTTCTTTGCTTATCGTGGCATGCTCGATGATTTCATCAATGATTATTTCAAGAACTATTTCTACTACTCTTACATGCCGGAATATGCGGGTGATGCACTTGCACAGCGGTTCCACCTACGCCGCATTGTAAGTTTCATTTTCCGAACACCCGATTCACGCTGGATGTTTGCAGGATCCATTTTGCTCTTTGTGCTCCTTTGGTGGAAAAAAAAGAAAATCAGCAAAGAATCACCATTGTTTTGGTTCACCGCCATTTACCTGTTTGCGAATTTTTACGCAGTTATTCAAAGTGGTTGGAATTCGCCACACTACCTGTTATACCTGTGGATACCATTGGCCCTGTTTGCCGCGGCATTGTTTTACCGAATGCAAGATTTTAACGCCAATGCTATGTTGGCGGGTGCTTTTTTGGTAATAGCCGCTGCTTCATTTCAGGGTGCTTTCAGCCATCTTCATCGAAAGCCAGAGAATATTGCTTTCCGAAAACCCGATGCCCAAATAGTGGAGCAGATTAGAAACCTGACTACTCCGCAGGATGCTATTGTGGTATGGGGACATGCCGACAGGTATTATGTAATGAGCGAAAGACCCATGGGAATAAGGCTTGCCAATAGCTGGTGGATAATTGGAAAAGGCCCGTTGCAGCCGAAAAGGGTGAGTGAATTTTTGTACGACATCGAAAAAAACAAGCCTGTAATAATTGTAGATAACACCAGTGGTCCTGACCCGCATAATTTTGAATACCCGCAGTCACATATAAAAAGCATTCCTGCTATTGCTGAATATGTGAGTTCGCATTACCAGCCAATTACGAGTATCAATGGTGCGGTTTTTTATAAGCGGCTATAAACCTGGTGCTTGCAGTAATTCAGGTTTTGCGCCACTCCACTTTGCCGGATTCACTCATACGGCTCATAGATGTAGTCATTGGCATCGAAGTTGGAAGAGGCCAAAACCATAAGGATTGCATCGTTTGAAAACTGGTCCATATAATGCCAGTCTTCGGGAAATAGCAATAAGCAATCTGAGGGTGTAGCCAAATGAAATGCCTGTTCGGGTTCACCATCGCCCGATTTACATACAATTCTACAAGAACCAACCAGGCAAACCGCAGCCTGCACCGTTTGTTTGTGGCGGTGATTGCCTCTCACACTTTCATCAATTCCATAGATGTAAAAAATGCGCTTGATATCAAACGGAATGGCGTTTTCAATCACAGTCAGGTTGCCGCGATGATCTGAAAAAGTTTTGAGGCTAAGGTATTGGGGCATAAAAAAGCAGGGTAGGCATGCAATATAAGCCTGCCCTTATAATAATCAACCGGAGCTTTAAAATTCATGAAGCTGAAAAACCCAATCAGGATCAGCCTTCGAACGAACTATAGTAGTAAGGCGTTTTTGCTTCGAACTCTGCACTGCAAGTGTCCACCAACTTGTACACACGTGTGATGCCCCATGCCTTGCGCTTTTCATACACCTCATCGGCTGTTACATTTTGCATGATACGTGCAATCTGTTCATCGCTGAAACCATTGCGTTTGGCTTCTTTCATTAATTCAGGAGTGATAGTATCAATGGTGTATATGCCGATTGTCTTTTCGATGTCGCAGAGTTCCTTTATCTGGTAAATGAACCAGCGGTCGATGTGAGTGGCCTGCACAATACTCTTTACCGACATGCCCATCATCAATGCATCTTTTATGCGAAAAATGCGATCCCATTTTGGAGTCTTGATGTATTCAATGATTTCATCGGCATGCATCAGGCTTTTGCCATAGTAGCCAAGGCCGACTGCTTCATTTTCCAGGCTTTGACAAGCCTTCTGTACAGCCTCATTAAAACTGCGTCCAATGGCCATCACTTCGCCCACACTTTTCATCTGCAAACCAAGTGTGTCATCTGCCCCCTTAAACTTGTCGAAATTCCAGCGGGGTACTTTTACAATCACATAATCCAATGCAGGTTCAAAGTATGCTGAAGTAGTGCCGGTAATCTGGTTTTTCAGTTCATCGAGGTTGTAACCAATTGCGAGTTTGGCAGCAATTTTTGCAATGGGATAACCGGTTGCTTTTGATGCCAAGGCCGATGAACGGCTCACCCTAGGGTTGATTTCGATAGCTATGATTTCTTCAGTAGCAGGATTCAAAGCAAACTGCACATTGCAACCACCGGCAAAATTGCCGAGGTCACGCATCATCATGATGGCAGTGTTGCGCATCACCTGAAATGCAGTGTCGCTCAGCGTCATGGCAGGTGCCACCGTGATGCTGTCGCCGGTGTGCACGCCCATCGGGTCGAAGTTTTCAACGGTGCAAATAATCACCACGTTGTCGGCATTGTCTCGCAGCAATTCCAGTTCGAATTCCTTCCAGCCCAGAACGGCTTTTTCAACCAGCAATTCGTGGATGGGTGAAGCAGTCAGACCGCGATTCAACGCTTCATCAAGGTCATCCTTAGTGTGCACAAAGCTGCCGCCTGTGCCACCCAATGTAAATGACGGGCGGATAACCAGTGGGAAACCTATTTCCTGCGCATATTCCTTTCCTTCCAGGAAACTATTGGCTGACTTAGCCGGGGCAACCGGTACACCAATTTGAATCATCCATTGGCGAAATTGTTCCCGGTCTTCTGCCTTGTCAATGGCTTTGATGTCCACCCCAATCAGGCGTACATTGTATTGTTTCCAAATGCCCAATTCCTCGGCTTCCTTGGCCAGGTTGAGGGCTGTTTGTCCGCCCATGGTGGGCAACACCGCATCAATCTGGTTTTCCTGCAAAATCTGCTCAATGCTCTCCACCGTAAGCGGCAGCAGGTACACCCGGTCGGCCATCATGGGGTCGGTCATGATGGTGGCGGGATTGCTGTTGATGAGGATAACATTGATGCCTTCCTCGCGAAGGCTGCGGGCAGCCTGGCTTCCGCTGTAGTCAAACTCGCAGGCCTGGCCAATAATGATGGGACCTGAACCGATAATCAGGACGGATTGTATAGATGTATCTCTGGGCATGTGATGTACAAAATTGCGCAAATGTAGGTGCCGCAAAACAAACACCAGCAATTTTATCAGTCTGCAGAAAAATGGCCCGAAAATGCAGGTGAGGATTGCCTTAAAGCTCAAAAGAATTAACAATGAGTTTTTGCCATGTGCTCCTGATCATGATGGCCATCATCATGCCGTAAGACCGGAAAGTGTACCTTGGAAAATGACGGATTTCTAAACCGGTTTTTGCATGAAATGCAATCTTGTCAAATGGCTTGCATGCCTGGTGGGCTTCACTATTCTGTTTTCCTGCAATACTGCTACAAGGAAAGAAAGGCCCTATGCAATATTAAAAATATACGGCAACAATGCCTCGAGAGCCGGCAACCTCACCAGGGATAATCTGTTGTTTACTTCCAACTGTTCTCCTGCTAGCCCGGCAGGCCTGGTAGCAGATGACGCCGATTGGCTGTACCTGGATAGCTGGGTTTGGACCTACCACCAAACAAAGGACAGTAAACAAGGTACGCTCCGGTTTCTGGATGCCGACTCCCTGCTGTTCGTTAATGGAGAACTTAGGGGCATCCGCCTCAACCGCCAATACCATCTAGGCCCATTGCTTTCCAACATGGATTCACTCACCATGTCGCAACTGAGTTTGTTGGAAATACAGGATTTTGAGTTGGACAGTTGCCTCAACTGGTTGAAAGCCCTGGCAAACATTAACCCCGGCATTTCGCTCATGTTCGAGGCATCCGATTCAGCCAACATGCATAACACCGAAGCGCTGCTCAGCCTGTTCAGTCCGGTGGACCTTTCGGTTTCGCTTGCACCTCAAGATTTTGGATTACTAGCCAAAGAGCAGCAAGTGCATACGCTTTGGCTAAACGTGGAGGGCGATTCCATATTTGTATCACCTGCCCTCCCCAAACTACCCAATCTGAAACAACTCAGAATTTCCGGCAACGACAGAATTGATTCTTGCGTACTGACTGAAGATTTGTTATCGCAAAATCAGCAGGTAGAAATGGTGGCTATGCACGACCTGGGTACAGCCCATTCTACAGGCGTGCTAAACCCCTTGAAACAACTGCATGAACTGACAGCAATGGGCGTTTCAATTGCCGACAGTGAAGTGCTGGCACATGCACCCACCCTGGAAAAAATACTCACAGATACCGACCTTTTGTTTACCAAACTTCCAAATCTGCGGTGGATAACATTTCCTGCCAAAACAAGCCAACAGCGATTTGACAACATCATTGGCAGCAACTCAAACTTGGAAGTAATTGAAATGATGAAACCGGAATACATTGTTCACCTGGACTCACTGAAACAACTGAAACATCTTACTGCACTCACTATCGTTGAAGCAGACACAACCAACATGCAACCACTCTTTACTATGCATCATTTGAAGTTGCTTTCTGTTTCGCAAAAGAATAACACAAGCGACAGCTTACGCAGGCAACTGAGCACTGCCTTGCCAAACACATTGGTAGTGGCTAACGATGGGTTCTGCCTCGGCTCCGGTTGGCTCATGTTGTTGATGCCAGCATTGGCTATTGCATTAATAGCTGCAGTGAAACGCAATAACAGGCGGGCATGTTAATGACAGTCACTCAACGTACCTGGCTTGCCGCACTGCTTTTTACAGGCAGCATTTTTGTGTTTGCATGGCTTGTTCCATCTGCTATGCCTGTGAAACTTATTGCCATTGCATTATTGGTAATTCCCGTGATTGTTGTTTACAAACACACGCTGAATCAGCATGAGATAACAGGAATATGGAGAAGCCCCGCAACGATTGCGCGAAGGATATCTTCCTTCACAATTGCCATTACCCTGGGTATTTTGGTTGGAATAAAATACCGCATTGTAATTTGGATGACAGCCTTGCCACAACAACTTTTTTCATTTGCCATGGTAGCCGCGGCTATTGGCGCTACCGAAGAAATAATTTTCAGAGGTGTACTACCATGGCTGTTCCAAAAACAATCGGTTGTACTCACTATAATCTTTACGTCGGTTGCACATGCAGGATACAAGACTATTTTGTTTTTGAGCCCGTTTGTTACCCAACATGTCGATACCTGGCATTTATTCAGCTACACGTTTCTCAGTGGAATCATTCTGGGAGCGCTCAGGCATTTAGGCAAAACAACTGCTGCACCACTCCTTGCACATGTCGGATGGGATGTAGTGGTGTATGGCGACAGCGTAGCTGCTCCGTGGTGGGTTTGGTAATCGCCGCCGCCGCCAATAATCATTACATGAAATAACTAGAGCCTATCTCAAAAGTCATTTTTAACCACAAAGGCGCAAAGAAGGCACAAGCGGCACTAAGAAAAACACGGTAAGAAAGCGTGTTGTACCCTTTTTGCTTCACTGGTGACATAGAGTTTCTTCAGTGACGCACACTTGAAAGACATGCTTTACCCAGTTGGTGGTGCAACCAGAAGACTAATTGTTTTGTGCTGCCACTTTTACCTGCACATTAATCTTTCCTGCAGCATCGGTTGATTCAGCAATGGTTTTGGTTTGTACATGAGGGTTTGCGGGCACTGCAGAATTTTTGTACGGCTTTGCTCCTCCATAAATTCCGCAATCAGTTCCGCTTTTGCCTGCACCAATTGCAGGGCTGCCTGCATTAAGGTGATAATTCTGAATGTAGTCAAAAACATTCAGCGTTTGGTTGACAAAAAGATTAGAAACATTGAACAGGTTGTTTTCACTAACGTCCGAGCCGACAAGTTGATTATCTGACCGAAAGACATTGTTGCGGTATGTATTCGAACCCGATGCATATTGAAGACCGTTGACCACATAAAAGATGTTGCTTTCGAATACGCATGAACTCAAATAATAAACAGTGTAACTATTGCCAAAAAACAAATTGTTTTTAAGGAGAACGGAGCCGCTTGCATTTGCTACGTAGGTATTGAGAATATTATTTTCAATAAGGATATCTTTTGCATATCTGAGATTCAAAGGAGACCTGATAACATTCTCGCGAAAAAGAATATTGGTAGCCAGTGAACTATAGTTATCATCCACCGCCAGTAACACATCCTCCAGGTTACAGCGTGCAATGGTCACCCCATCAATTTGGCTATCGGTTGGATTTGATCCGAAATTCAACCTTCCGGAAAGGTATAACCCTTGTAAGACTGATTGCGAAGCGCCGGACACCAAACGAATTGAACCATTCAATACTGTTCTTCCTGTAGCAATACTGCTGTCGGGATAATGGCCTGCACCATAGAGGCACAGCCGTTTATTGATTAGCACCACACCAACACTAAAGGTTCCCCCAGGCATATAAATTGTATCGCCATTCTGTGCATAATATAATGCTGAATCCAGTGTGCGATGCACGGAAGCGCCCGAAGCACCTGTGACAGTGAATGCTACCTGTGCCTGTGACATCAACGCAAAAAATATGATTCCAATAAATCCAATAATTCCTTTCATGTTTGGCGTGCTTTTATGCAGGAGATTTCAAACCCTATTTATTTAATCTGCAGTTTATCAGGAATCACCAAAGTCTTTCCCGGCAGCACAGTAAGCCTTGCATTCTTCAGCAGGAATTGCGGCAAATCCATCACGCTTGTTCCACCGGAGATATGGTCAATAATAATTTCTTTGCAGCCCGGAAGATCAAGTGCAGGAACAGCATTGTTTACCCAATTCGCAGCGTTGCTCCAGTTGCCGTTGCCAGTGAAACGATAAATATTTTGGGTTGATAACACACTGATGGTATCGGTAAGCGGCACGCTCCACATACCTGCCTGGTCGAGAAACTGAATGTGCAAACGGTTTGCACCACTTGTTAAGCATCCCAAGTCAATTTTGGTGTTAAGTTCAACAATGCTTTGTGAAGGCGTTGTGTGCAACACCATTTTTGAGGCATCGTCATCATTAAACCAATAGCGGTAGCCGGTAACAACATTGGTAGTAACGCCGGTAGTTCCACTCTTGTAAAAAAACTGGCTGAGGGTACTGCTAAACTGACCCACCGAATCTGCAAAGCGAACGTGTAAAGTGTGCAACCCATCAGCCAATGTGGAAGCGTTCAGCAATTCGGTAACCTGAACCACCTGTTGCGTTGTAATCGCCTTCGTTGTTATACTGTCGGACCTCGTATCAAACCAATACTGCATGCTCTTCATCTTGTTGTTGAGCGATGAAGACAAATCGCTGACATACACAAACTGGCTGATCGTGCTGCTCCATTGTGATATGGCATCGCGGAAGCGCATGTTCAAAACATGCAATCCTTTGGTAAGGGTTGCAGTAGGCAGGGCTGCACTCAGGTTGAGCTGGTCAACCGGCGTTACAGGCACTAACTGTGCAACTGAAAACTGCGAATCAAACCAATACTGGTAAGCATTTACAAGATTGTTACCGCCAGAAGTACCGGCTGCAGCCTTGTAGAAAAACTGGGAAATGGTGCTGCTCCACTGGCTGCTGTTATCGCGAAAACGAACATTCAGAATATGCAATCCTTCTGTCAAGGAAGATGCACTTAGCTGTGCATTCAGCATATAGTTTTGCGAGGAGCTAACCGGTTGAAGAACCGAGCTTACAAAATCATTGTCGAACCAATACTGGTAGGCATTGATTTCAGAGATTGAAATACTGCCCGCATTCACTTTGTAAAAGAACTGGCTGATGGTTGAAGAATAACGTGCACTATCGTCTCTGAAGCGCAGGTTAAGCGTGTGCAAACCTTCGCTGAGTGACGATGCCGGAATCAGGGTGTTTAATGCGTATTGCTCAGCCGGTGAAACCGATTGGCTTAGCTTTCCGGCATAGTTGGCATCAAACCAATATTCGTATGCGTTGATCTTGTTTTGGCCGTACAAAAACGGAGCCAAAAACAAAAGACCTAATGGCAAAAATTTATACATAGCCGTTCGGTTTTTTTTGATTAGTTATTCTGCGCAGCCACTTGCACTTGCACCTGAATTTTTCCATCTGCATCAGTATTAGTGGCAATCGTTTTTGCTTGAATATGTGGATTGAAAGGAATGGCTCCTTCTTTCCAAGGTTTCATGCCGCCGTATATGCCTACCTGTGTTGCATCTGAGCCTAAATAAGTGGTTGGATTTTTAAGGTGGTAATTGTCGGTATAATTATAGGAGGAAGAAGTCCAATTCACCAAAACATTTGCACTACCAACTGCGGTATAGTTGCCGCTCGGAAAATTGTTGGTATAATCAATTGCAGCAGTGGAGGCAAATAAATTTTTGCTGATTACTGAATTATCACAATAGGCAAAACCGAGGGTTCCATCCGGGTGAACAAAAACGTTGTTTTCGATTGTTGAATTATCGCAGTCATAGATATTGTTATAAAAATAGAATGGATATCCGAGGTATGGATTCGCAGTGAATACGTTATTAGCAATAGATCCCTGGAACACATAATGTACCCTTGATTGAAAAATATTATTGGTCAAAACTGCATTGGTTGAGTTTGATACATCAACAGAACCACGCACCACATTGCCGGCAATTTCAATATGTAAACTTGGGTTTGTTCTGTCTCCATCAAGAACAATATTTCCATCGATAACATTTCGTCTGATGATTAGCCTGTCAATCTTATTACCGGTTGCTGATACATTCAAATGCCCGGTGATATGCAGGCCTTCAAGATGGCTGCTGTCGGCATCGGGGCCAAGCGTCATACTGCCATTTATTTGTGTGGCATGTGTAGGGCTGGTCGAATCCGGGTGATGCCCGGCGCCTATGATGACAATTTTTTTGTTGATGGTAAAACCATCAAAGAATCCTCCGGGCAAATAGATGGTGTCGCCAATTGCAGCGGCGCTGTATGCATCGGAAAATCCGGTGGATTTATAGAACATGGTGCTTACTCCATTATGGTGAAGCACTACAGGCGACTGGCTGTTTGCTACTGCAACAAACAACAATGCAATTATCGTTGAAAGAAGTTTTATTCTGCAATTCATGGGTTAGTTATTTTGAGCAGCTACTTTAATCTGTACCTGAATTTTTCCGTCTGCATCAGTATTCTCAGCAATGGTTTTGGTTTGCAGGTGCGGGTTCATGGGGACACTTCCCTCCTTCCACGGCTTAGCAGTGCCGTACAAACCGACCTGTGTTGCATCAGTACCTGCATAGGAAGCTGGTGTTTTCAAATGGAAATTGTGCGTGTACTTGAAACCTGTATTATCGTAACTCACAAAAATGTCAGAGGCACTCACATTGAAGAAATTTCCAGTTGCCGTATTGCCGGTAAGTGGTGGTGTGTTGGTGAAAATATTGTTCTGGAACTGGTTGGAGCTGGAAGTGGGAAAATCATTAATCGGCTTGTAAAAAATATTGTTCCTGATGACACTTTGATTTATATAATAGAGCACCCTGTATATTCCACCCATATCATCGCCACCCAGAAAAATATTGTTGGTGAGCATAGAAGCTTCGAGGTAAATAATCCTATGCAAAAAAATGTTGTTTGCGAAAGTGAACTGAGAAATATTGGTTCCATATACTTCTCCTGTAATTATGCATTCCCTGACATTGCCGTTAATGCAAGGAGTTGACCGGTCGCCTGAAATACTTATTCCTGTAGTCATGTACACCCTGCTGATAGTAAGGTTGATTACAGAAGTGTTATAGCCAATTCCAAACCCACCATTGAGATAGAATCCTGTAAAAGAACTTCCATCTGCATTGTCCCCCAGCGTTATATCGCCATTGATTACAGTGGTTAATGTGGCAGCCGATGAATCAGGATGATGGCCTGCTCCAATTACGGAAATTCTCTTGTCAAATAGGGAAGGAGGAGGATAAAACCCGCCCGGCAAATAAATGGTATCGCCATTTACTGCTGCATTGTATGCATTTTGAAAACCCTGGTTTCCATAAAAGGCACTTGAAGCACCAGAGTGCTGCAATAGTGTAGCTGTTTGCGCATTAACCATACCGACCGCAATAAGCACAACGATAAGCGATGCAAGTTTTTTCATAAATAAGAATTAGTTGTTTTGAGCAGCCACTTTTAGTTGAACATTCAGCTGGCCGCTTACATCTGTTTGAAGCGGAATATTTTTTGTTTGAACATGCGGGTTGGAGGGAACAGATCCTTCTTTGTATGGATAAAAACCGCCATAAATTCCAGATTGCACCCCATCTGTACCTGGGTAGTTTCCTGGGGTTTTCAAATGGTAGTCATCTGTATAAGAAAACCATACAGTTTGTTTTACGAAAAGGTTATTCCAGTCAACCGAAGAATAATTGTTCAACCAGGTGCTGTTATCAGCATAAGCTCCAAAACTCAAAATATTGTTGCGAAGGGTATTGAAGTTGCAATTCCATGATTGATACTGTGCAATGGTATTATTCTCAATGAGTGAATATGAAATTTCACTGATAACATCCACCTTGTTATTTCTTATCCATGCATTGCTAGCTGAGTTACCAATGGATGAGCAAATATTATTAAAGACGCGAGGGTTGGTACCATGGCTGAGAATAATATTGACTGCAACATTTTGATACAACAACACCCCCCTGCAATTGGTAGCCGTATCATAACCACCGGCAATCAAAATTCCCACAGTATTACAGCGATAAACTACAACACTGTCCACTCGCTTATTATCAGCAAAATAGATGTACTCCGTTACATTCAATCCCTGTAACACCGTGTTATCGGCATTTTCTTCCAGGGTGAGTCTTCCGTTGATTGTGGTGACTCCAGTTGTTGCAGTGCTATCAGGATAATGTCCGGCCCCATAAATAACAAGCCTCTTGTTGATGGATGCAGGAGGAGCAAATAATCCACCTGGCAGGTAAATAGTATCGCCATTGGCTGAAGCATTGTAGGCATCAACAAATGGTGTTGGTGTACTGTAAATAGTACTCATGCCATTATGCTGAAGCACCACTGCCTTTTGGCATAAAGACACTGCTGGTATTAGCATGATTGAGGAAACAAGTATCCATTTCATACAAAAAAATTTTTGATTCAATTGTTCTGCGCAGCCACCTTCACCTGCACATTCAGTTTGCCGGCAGCATCAGTTTGTGATGGCAATGATTTGGTTTGAACATGGGGATTAGCGGGCACTGCACCTTCTTTG
>JBBIOQ010000010.1:0-29742 GCA_037443285.1 Sphingobacteriales bacterium
TGTGAATATTGCCTGACCAAAATGTGCCATTCAGCAATGTATAGACGGCCAACGGGAGCCAACAAATACTCAGGAAAACGATGGCCAGGATGGCCGAGGCATTTGAGCCAGATGAGTTAAGACCAACCCTGGAAAGGATTCTCTGGAATCGCTGGTCATCGAATGAAATTTGTGTCATATCGGTGGTTGATAAAATCGTTCGATTGTTATCCAGCAGCTACCATGGTGTTGGGCAACTGCATGTTGCCATCCAGCTAAGATGACTGGAATAGCAAAGCCTGGTACCTAGTTTTCCTGCGCCTTTGCTTTTGCCTTTTTTTCAGCCTTTCCTTTACCAATGGGAATGCCCACATTTACATACAGCGCCCTGTTGTATTGTTTGGGTGTAACATCATCTATCACAGCATCCACCAATCCATAATAATAGTTCACACCGATATTCATGCCGTATCCTTTCATTAGGCGGTAACCAATGCCTGCAGTCAGGCCTGCATCCAGCGGATGAAAATCGCCTTTTCTTTTGAGTTGGTAAGTCAGGTCTTCATCCTCCTGTACATTGTTCACAAATTCATCCTGCATTTTATTGATCAAGCCCAGCTGTATTCCTCCTTTCAGATAAAAATGATTTTTGAAAGTATACTTCATGGTTATAGGCACGTAGAAATAGCCCAGTTTGGTAGTTACACTGCCGCCTTTAAATGCACTGTCGAGTGCCGGATCGTTCAATGAATACACGGGCAACCCTTTGGCGCCCATGGGGCCTTTCACTACTACACCTGTACTCACCATCCATGCCGGATTTTTTGTTTTGATGTCGAAATAAAAGCCAAGGTCAAAACCCGGTCTGCCTTTGGCTCCGGGTACTCCGCTAAGAGTTGACATGGTCCAGCCTCCATCGAGGCCAAATTCAATTTTACCGGTGTTCAGCTTATCGCCAAATACAAGCGAGATAAGTACCTGTGTATAAGCCACATTGCCAAGCAGGGTCAGACTGGTAATTATAATTAGTTTCTTCATGAAAGGATGTTATAGTCCAAATCTGTATTGTAAACCAGTCATAACCTGGGTTCTTGATCCTACGAATCCGCCGTATTCCAGGCGTAGCATTAAATGCTTATTCAATTGGAATTGCGAACCAATCACGATATTCCACATATCCTTAGGCCGCTTGTCCATTGAATACTGTACGGTGGATGTGCCAATATTGTTGGCAGCATCTTCTGCGTTTACCAGAATTTCCGAAGCCCTGTCAAGTGCCGAATTTGCCTTTGCATATTTAGCCTGGTTGATGGGGTTGTTTTGTTGCTGTTGACTAAGGCCGGCCCACCAACTATCCACCTTTTGCTGTGCGCTTGCTACCTTTTCATAGCCTGCCTCAATTTTACTGTCCAATTCGCCGGGCGGCATCACTTCCGAAAGGGCAATTGAACCAGAGGTTTCCGAATTGAGGTGCACCCTGAAACCTCCAACCCAAAATGCAATATTTTGCTGTGGCTTTTTCAGCTTGAAACTCTTGCCCATACGAGGTCCGAACACAAATGACATGGCAGGCTTTGCCAATTGGGGAACATCTGTCCATGCCACATTCATATCAAGCGCCAGAAAGCCGCCGGCAACGCCGATGGTGGGCGTCAATCCAAAACCAAAAGTGGTGGCTTTGAAATCCACCGTTGAACCTGCCGAAAATACCTTCTGGCTTGTATTGTTAGAATCAGGTATCCATAATCCAAACCCAACTTCAGTAGAGGCGTTGGTTTGCCCGAGTATAGCATAGACATCCAAAAAGGGAAGGACCCAAACATCGGGCCTCACAGAAAAGCCGCCAGCCGTTGCCTTCGCCTTGTCAAAGCGGATAAGTTCGTCCACATTGTACATGGTGCCGTTGTTAAACCCTACCATCAGGTTTTCAATCACAAGGTCTGATACCTGGCTAAAATATTGCACACTTAATCCGGCGGAATAGGGTAGGTCGTAACCCATTGCTGTCACCTTTTTGCCCCAAATGGGAAGTGCATAAGGATATTCCGATTTCTTAAGACTATCAATGATTACTTCGTTTTTCTTGCCCACTTCCTTGTTGGTATACACCTGCGCTGAAACATGCATTCCAATAGGAAGACTTAGTAACAGCGTCAGCATTTTCAGGTAATTTCTCATTTCCTATCTTTTCGTTTTAGTATCTGCAGTTTTGCTAGCCGCAACAAAGTCTGCTCTTATTCAATCAATTCAATAAATAGTTGCTTCCTTTTTCCTGGCATTTATGCTTCAAACTCTGCCTCCAGTTTGCCGGATTTGATAGCATTCTTAACTGCCATGTAATCCCTTTCATTCTGGTCGGCGTATGCAAAGGAGAAATTAGCAATGGCCTGGTCAAATTTATCACTGTTGCCCAAATAACCACTAAGCAATGCTGCATCGCCTGAACGTGCATGTGACAGTGCGAGGGCCTGCCCACACCAGTCAGCAAATTTGCTCATTTCCGACTTTCCAAATGTTTCTACTTTAATGGAAATCTTGATATCCCGCAACTGGCGAAAAAAATAATGCCTGCCAAGTTTACCTTCGGTCCATCCCAGGAATGGATCGCTGAACGGCTGCATAATCCTGTAGCCATTTATGACACGCTGGCCGTGATTGGAGTAAATGCTCTTGCCGGCGTAATCTTCCAAAACAGATTTGCGGGCCTCTTTTGCCTGCAGGAAAAGCGTTTCACCATCGGGTGTCATCAGCAGAAATACCCAGCACGCAGTGCCCACACTTCCTACCCCAACTACTTTGATTGCTCCATCTTTAAGCTCATAGCGGTTGAGCAGGAAGCTATAAACCGGCGACAGGCTTTTTCGGTAAAGGTCAAAAGCATCTATAAATGCCTGTGTTATGTCGCCAGGTGAATAACCTTCCAAGTGGAAAATGGAAGGCAACTGATCTTTTATGTAAGAAATGTTGCCTGTACCTTTTGCCAGTTGCGGAAAAATTTCTTCTGCAATGCTTCGCCTGCGTTCTTTGGCCAGCCGTTTTTCACCCCTGGCAAGAATAGCGGGATCATCCAGTTTTGCCAGCATCATATCGGCGCCCAAAGAATAATGCCACAATTCCATGACTCTCATTTCGCTGTACACCTTCATATTTTCACGATAGGAGCGAACACATTGAAGAACTGCATCCTTTGCATCACTCTTTCCGATATTGTTGTTTGTGCTGGCAATCACAAAGCTCGCAGCAAGTCGTTTCACATCCCATTCCCAGGGAGCAGGCAGCGATTCGTCCAGGTCGTTGATGGAAAAAATGATATTGCGCTCAGGCGTGGCAAAGCCGCCAAAGTTGCAGAGGTGCGCATCACCGCAGGCCTGCACGTATACCCCTGTGGAGGGTGTATTGGCAAGGTCAATAGCCATGTTGAGTGCCGAGCCGCGGTAAAAAGTAAAAGGTGAAGCAGCCATTCGGCCATGGCGCATAGGTAGCAGATTCTCCACTCTTCCTTTTTCGCTATCCTTCATTATTTCGAGGGGGCTGGGCCGATTAACCGGGGCCGACCATACAGCGTGTGAAGAACGGGGACAATTTTTACGCAGTTGCTTACCCATTTCATAGCGTTCGTTTCGAGGTGCATGATGAATCATCATCTTCGACTCACCAGTTCCGGGATTGGGAAGGCCCTTGCCGGATTTTGGATTGTTCTGCTTGTTCATACCATTGTGTTTAACGGCTGTTACTAAATGTACACTGAATCAATGGGCTATTTATGCTGCGGCGGCATGAAAACAATTAATTGACCGGCTGCACATTGAGCCAATTATTTAGCTGCGCCTTTTTTGTAGCCTTCATTAATGATCAAAATCTTCAATTTCTTTGCTGGCATATCGAGCAGTGTTTGTGCTGGATACTGCGTGCCATCGGGTAGCTGGGAATAAGTGATATTGAAAGCAATTTTATCGCTCGGACCATCCACATACGAGTTTACATTAACCCCCATGAGCAGATTCTTTTCCTTGTTCAGTTGCACACCTACTGCATCGCCTGCCTGCTGGTAATCACTGAAGGTGACTTTGAATTTCTTGTTGGGTTCCAATACCTGTATGGAAGTCTTTCCGGCAGCGTATAATGACTGCAATTTTTCGCTGGAAGGAGGCAGATATTTTTGAATGAGGGCAACACATTTTTTTACATATTCACTCATTTCCTCTTTCTTGTTGGAGGCCACTCTTCCCCTGATGCCACCTGGAGATTTTGCTTCTGATGTATTTGCAGTTGGCACTTTCATCAGTTTGTTGTCAACGCTGTAGTAGCATTGGTTTTGCTTTTTGGATTTTTCTTCGCCGTCCATGGTAACTGTAATCGTTTCCAGCCATTCATATGTCTTCAAATTTTGCATGCTTGTGGCGAGATTCTGTTTGATGAGGCCTACAATTTCTTTGGCATCGGCTGCCTGACCATAGCTTGTGCCGTAAAGTCCAAGGAGGAGGGCAATTGAGATCACAATTTGTTTTTTCATTGTACTTATTTTTTTGTTGAGTATTTGCAGAAATATTGTTTTTAGAAAATTTCATGTGCACTATCAATCTTTCCGTTTTATTATTATACGCATGTCTTTGTGCATATAGGTTTAGTCAGCATGTTTTAAAATGTTTCAGAAACGGCCAGGTAGAACCCACTTGATTTTTTACCGAAGCCATAATCCAGTGCAAGGTTTGTGCGGGTTGATTTGTCCAGCAGAATGCGGAGCCCCAAACCATAACCTGGTTGAACAGATTCGAATATTTTGAGTCCTGTAGCCGGATTGTTTGTTGTAGTTGCATTTAAGAAAGCCACGCCACTCCATACGCCGCCGCATTTTGAAATTGGGAAGCGGTATTCTGCTTCGCCATAGGTGTAGTTGTTTCCGCGGAAGCGACCTTGCGTGTAGCCACGGCCGCTTCGGCTGCGCTGGTCGTAAGAGGTTGCAGGAAGCGTCATGTAAGGGAACTGTCCTTCGGGTGAAAACTCCCCTATGAGCCAGAATGCAATCAGGTGTGCAGGGTTACGGGCAGAAAGATTATGATAGCTGCGCCATTCTGTATTCAGCATATTTGCATTTTTTTCGGAACCCAGCATTTCCAAAGCACCATTCCAACTTACATCCAGGTAATATCCCTTGTAGGGCCTAATCATATTGTCTCGCTTGTCTATTACAAACGATGCATGCAGTGCCGATGAATAGTATTTGGCAGTATCAAATCCATACTTCTTGCAATAAGCATAATGCGAGGTGATCAGGGAATCGCCTGGGTAAAGCCTCAGTATCTCATCAACAATTTTTGAATAGCCATCCAGCTTCATGCCAAAGCCCAGGTACATGCCTTTCTTAATTTTGAAAGCCATCATCTGGTGTATCCGCAGGAAATTGTATTTCATGGGTTGCGCCAACGAATCATCCGTTGTTTCGATTCCGGCTAATGCAAACTGGTAGTCGAGCACACCCCCTTCAGGTGCATTGGTTCCAAGGCCATAGGTTGATTGGGAAAAAACCTGGAAACGCCAGTCACCAGTAAAAAAGACCTTTTCTTTCTTCGTGTAAATGTTGTTTTTGAAAATCACCAGGTACTGGCTTTTGGTGGTTGCCTGCAAGCTGCCGCTCATCATGGAATACAAATTGGTCTCGGGCATCTTGAATGCATATTGTCCACCAAGGCCCACCATGAAACCCGTGGCAGGGTTTGAACCGATAATGGGAAATATAATGAGCGAACTTGATTTTTCGGACTTTACTTTTGGTGGTTTGTTCAATGCATTGCGTATGATATCAGCAAGGTCCCGCTGTGGGCAGGCAGTATCCATTGATACCTGCTGAGCGTTTGATAGTAAATGTGCCAAACAAAACAAAGCACTCAGTAAGCAAACTTTCATGGCTGACTGCTTCGGATGAAACCAATTTGTAATCTTCAATTCATACCGCTGTTTTGTCATGTTATCTTCTATGCAGGATGCTTGAAACATTTAGTTTTCATTGATTGGCTGACAGATCGCAGTACCACTTTTTTGTTGATACTTGTGATGGTACTATTTGTACTGAATAAAGTGAAGCCATAGTGTAAGGATGCTATGGCTTCACTACTTATTCCTATTTTACTTCCACCACCAATTTTGGTATCCTTCCGTTGAATTTAGACCTGGCTTCAGCGCCAATTCTTTCTACTACAGGAGTAGCCAAATCAATGCCCACATCAGCGGTTTCATCGGCAGAGAAAATACCGGGTTGGGTGCGGTCAATTCTTCCCTCTCCTACTTTTTTACCATCGATATACAGGGTGCCCATGCCGCCTTTGCCGGGTCCGCCACCATCGTAGGCAAAATCAAACTTCACGGTGTGTTTTCCGGGTGTTAGTTTCTGACCCGCTTCAACCGTGTAACGTGACATTCCCAGGAAGTTGTAGTCATAAGCCAACGTTCCGTTATATACATACAGTGCCCATCCACCAAAGCGTCCGGCCTGTGCAATAAGGATACCGTTGGCTGCTTTGCCTGTTGGTATTTCCAGGTCAGCCGTAATGGTTTTCGACCTGTTTTTTACATTGAGGAATGCATTTTCAGGAATGCCCACCATACCTTCTGCTAAGGTGAGTGATGTGCGTTTTCCCAACAGGGAAGGACGACCCACAACGTCCCCATCTAGGCGTTCAAACAAACGGTCATCAACGGGCAGCACAAAGTTTTTCTCCGCTTCCTTCATAAACAGAGCTTGGAGCTCGTTCAGTTTTTCAGGATTTTTAGAAGCAAGGTCGTTTGTCAAACTAAAATCTTCATTAGTGTTATACAGTTCCCAGATATCTTCAGCTAAAGGCCTCCTGGATTTTTGTTCCCATGGAGCTCTGTGAATGGTACGTGCATACCAGCCTTCATGATATATTGCACGGTTGCCGGCCACTTCAAAATACTGGGTAGTGTGCGTTTCTTTGGCCTTGGCATTGTTAAAAGAATACACTAGGCTTTTGCCATCCATGGGGCGTTGTGTTACACCGTTTACACTTTTTGGTTCAGGCAATCCGGCTGCTTCCAGGATGGTGGGTGCTATATCTACTACATGGCCGAACTGTGTGCGCAATTCTCCTTTGGCTTTAATGCCTTTGGGCCAGCGGATAGCCATGCCTACCTTGGTTCCGCCATGGTCTGAGGCTACCTGCTTGGTCCATGTGAAGGGGGCATCAAACATGACTGCCCAACCGGCCGCCATGTGCGGATAAGTTTCGGGGCCACCCCATTTGTCCACTTTTTTCAGCATGTCAGGTACCGTTTCCTGTACCCCATTGAAGTAGGTCATTTCGCTGAACATTCCGTTCATACCACCTTCGGCACTGGTGCCGTTATCGCCATATACAAAAATGACCATGGTGTTATCGGCTTGTCCACTTTCTGCTACGGCATCAAGCAGTCTGCCAATTTCATGGTCGGCAAAATCTAAGTATCCTGCAAATACTTCAGCCTGTTTTGTAAAGAGTTTTTTCTCATCGGGCGATAATTTTTCCCATTGCTGAATGGCTTCAGGTTTAGGTGCCAGTTTGGTACCTTTTGGTACAATGCCTTTTGCTATTTGTCGGTCAAGTATTTGTTGACGCATTACATCCCAACCTCCATCAAATTTGCCTTTCCATTTATCGATGTAACTCTGCGGAGCATGGTGTGGGGCATGTGTAGCGCCTGGTGCGAAATACATAAAGTACGGCTTGTCAGGCGTCAAAGCCTTTTCATATTTCATCCATGAAATGGCCTGGTTGGTCATATCGTTCATGAAATGATAGTTGGGGTCTTCAGGTAATTCAATTGGGTGCGTACCATCATACACAAAAGGAGCCCACTGGTTGGTTTCGCCTCCAAAGAAACCATAGAACTTATCAAAGCCCTGGTGCATCGGCCAGCGGTCGGATGGGCCCGAAACGCTGGTTTCCCAGGTGGCTGTTTCGTGCCATTTGCCAAAAGCACCGGTGCTGTAGCCATTCAGGCGCAGCATTTCTGCCACAGGTGCTACTTCACCCGGAATTTCACCGGTACCACCGGGCATGCCAGTAGCCATTTCGGTAATGAAGCCCATGTTATTCACATGGTGGTTGCGTCCGCTTTTGATGGCCGCACGGGTTGGAGAACAAAGCGCACAAGTGTGGAAGTTGTTGTAATACACGCCTTCGCTGGCAACTTTGTCGAAAGTAGGTGTGTTAACCGGCCCTCCAAAAGTGCTGGTGCCTGCAAAGCCCAAGTCATCCATCAACACCAAAATCACATTGGGGGCGTCTTTGGGGGCTTTCACCTCGAAGCGTTCCGGCTGCTTTGCGTTGTGGATGTCCAGTTCTTTTGAAGTGGGACGCGGTGGTGCTTTGATGGGCAAAACGGTGCGGTCGAGCCCATCAGCTCCTGTGCTGCCGGTGTCGGCAGGCTGATTGCAACCTGCTGCCATCGCAACCAATAGCAGGGCGGCTGAATGTTTAAATAGCTGGTTCATTTTTGTTGTTTTTCAGTTGGTTTGTTTTTGTCTTTTTTTCCAAATATTTTCTTAACGCTCTTACCGGTATTATTAAAGTCTTTTTTATGATAGTAAAGTTTTAAGGTCATCCCAAACGCATCCACTTCCGGTACTTCGGGGACATGTGGAAACTGATGGTTCCAGAATATTTCATAATTGATGTGTTTGGTTACCCTGAGTTCCACTCCCAATTGGGTCCTTAATTTATCCACCTGCCCGTTGCCGAAATTGCCAAAGTATTCTACATTGCCATAAGCGGTGAAGGTCAAAAATTCAGTACGCATGTCGCGTTCAACCGTCAGTCTTGGCCTATACCTGAGGTTGAATTCCTCATTTTTAAAACGCCAGTCAAAGCGGTTTTTAATAGTTAATAACATCCTGTAAGGCAGGTATAACCGCGAATTGGCTTCGGTAACAAACACGCTTTCTTTAAAGGGGTCTTCAGAGCTCGGCGGAGTGGCGCTGTACTGATACCCAAACCGCAGCCAAAGAAATTTGCCGGGCAAACTATCGGACCTTAAGGGAGTCCATTTTTGAACAAAACCTATTGGGGTAGTAAAATAATCTGCAAAGAAACCAATGGCTCCATCCGCGTAGGACGAAGCGCCCTTTTTGGTGCCGGCGGCAGTACCGTATAATCTCCATTTGCTGTTAAGCATCAGGTAGGCATCTACCGATGGCCATACTTCCTGTGCATTGGCCGAAAGTTGCCCATAGCCTTGTTGAACATTAAAAAGACACATTATCATCAAAGAACTAAGGACTAGCCAAAAACTATTTTTTCGAGTCCGTCCTGTAATTGATTTGGCTTCCTCAGAAAGTCTATCCTTGATAACAGCTGTTTTCTTATGAGGAATTCTTTTTTTCGGCATCTTAATCCAAATCATTACAGAAGAAATCAAAAGTTAAATCCAAACCTGACCATTGGCCCATAGGTAGTCATGTCGTAAATGAAGGAACTGGCGCCTTCGCCTGAAACATAGTCAATGCTGATGGCGCGGTAGCCAGCTGTGATATCAAACAGTTTTGAAAAGCGGTAGCCTGCCATTACCTGCAACTGCCAGGTAAAATCAGAACCAATACCAAAGCCGCCAATTTCTCCCCTGAACTGGCCCATGAATTTCTTGATGGCAGGTGGTGTACTCAGCCGGGTAATGATCATTGGGTCTACCCATGTTTTTGACTTTTTGCCCGATTGGGTTTGGGTGCCGCCTCCGGCAAGGTTGCGGGAAATGTTCATATCTGCTTCCAAACTGTTCAGCAGGCCGCCAATGCCAAATTCAAGGTATTTGCTTACCCGCCTGAAACCGGCCAGTTCCCAGCCAAGCTGTTTCATATTCACTTTGCCGCTGTTCACCAACGTAGAGGGCTTTGCGTCCTGTTCCAGGTTCATAAAAAGCAAATCGGAGTTCACAGCCCATTTGTCATTGGCTGCTTCCAGGTTAAGCATGCCGCCCATGTGTAGTTTACTTAGTATGTCCGATGAACCTGCATCCACACTCACCAGTGGCAACAAGCCTACACCGGTGTTGCCGCTCATATTGGGAAACATCATGTATGGTTCCACCCTAAAGTGCCAACGGCTGTTGGGTGCTGACTGCTGCAGGCTGTCCTGTGCAAACAAGCGTACCCCGCCAATCAGCAAAATCATCAACATTAAAAGACGGGATTGGGTTTTCATTTTCATATTGTACAGATGGTTGGTATTTTAATAGAATAGATTAATTGACACTTTTTTTCATTCATCCAGGATAACCCAGTTGTCTCAGTATCGCTTTGCTTTTTTAAAAAAGGGTAAATGCAATAAGCGGGTTAAGGTAAAACTTACGATTTGCCCCACTTATGATAAAAGTCATTCATCATCTACGCGGAGGAGCAGAATTGCCCAAACCTCTATCCAGAAAGGGTTTTACGCATTTTTACTTTGATTTGAATAGTGGATGTAACAGTTAAACGATTTGGCGGTACAGAAGGGCCAATTTGAATGAATTAGTTTTGAATTTTAATGGAGCAAAGGCTATTCGCTTTGCACTATTGTTACTGAAAATGAAGCTGTAGGTATATGAAATCACTTATCCAAAAAGGTGCTTTCGCATAGGCTGCCATTCATTATTAAATTATCCAACCAACCTA
Organism: Sphingobacteriales bacterium; assembly: GCA_037443285.1. GTDB lineage: Bacteria > Bacteroidota > Bacteroidia > Chitinophagales > Chitinophagaceae > Phnomibacter. The sequence goes on from JBBIOQ010000010.1 coordinate 10,622, forward strand.
AAAACAAATTGATTATGATTATGAGAAAATTGACATTGGCAATGGCACTCGTCACCATCACTGCGGCTTCCTCTTTCGCCCAATATTCCAAGGTTTCCCTCAACCTTTTGGGTGGATATACCTTTGATGAGAAGGTTTATTTTGATGCAGCCACTGCAACGGTGAAAGGGGCCTTCCAGTATGGCGGTAGCCTTGAGTTTTTTCCTTCTCGCAACAAATCGGTTGAAATAAGCTATCAGCGCATGGGCACCACCATTCCGCTCTACGGGCCTACCGGTACCCAGTACAACAAGGGCAACGATGACGGTTCAGTAAACTATATCCTCCTGAACGGCATCAACTATTTTGCAAAATCAAACGATGCAAAGGCGCTGCCATTTTTTGGCGGAGGCATTGGCGTGGGCATTTTGAATGGTGCCGGTTCATCTGCTACCAAATTTGCATGGGACCTAAAGGGTGGCGTAAAGGTGAAGACATCTTCTGTCGTGTCTTTCAAACTGCAGGCTTACCTGCAATCCATCATTTCTACTTTCGGATCTGATTATTGGTATGCCGGTGGTGGTGTGGTTTATTCTGTGCCTGATTATGCCTCCATGTTCCAGTTTGGACTGGGCGCCGCTATCTGTATTGATTTTCCAAGTAAGTAAGTCAGCGACATCAAAGGTTTTCTGAATTGATCATGAAATTGCATTTGATAACACATTGCGAAATTGAAAACTGAATTAGTATAAGAACATAAAATATTGTAGCAGTTAGTATTAGTAGCATGTTTCATGGCAAAGCCATTGGGTCTCTCCAATGGCTTTCTTTTATACTTACAAGCACAAAAACCTATTTGGACTTTGTTTTCAATTTCACCGGTGCACAAAGTTTCTTTATTTGCTTCAAGGCCGTGACCATTTGCTGCGTGAGGTCTTCATCAAAAAGTATGGCCGGCAACATTTTGATTGCATGCGTAAGTCCGTTGGGATGATTGTTAAGGTAGCGTTTTGCCAGTTGCGCCAAATCCTCTTCTTCATTGAGGTAATAAAGGGCAATCATCTCAAAAATGTGTCCATAAATAAAAGCAGAGGTTCCTGTCTTACGTGAATAGAATAGCAACTTCTCATAATCGTTCTGCTTCAATGCTATAAAAATTTTTGGTATTTGGAGCCACCAAAAAGGTTGGGGATGAAGTTGAACAACTTTTTCGAGAAAGGATTGGCACTTTTGGTACTCTCCAAGATAGGCATATCCATTGCAGATGGATGCCTTGAAATAGTTGGAGTGGGGATTGATGGAATCGCATTTGTCAAGGTCTTGCAATGCCGCTTCCTTGTTACGCAAGTGGATGTTTATCCAGGCCTTCGTGAGGTATGCTTGCTGACTGTTGGGGTTGAGCGACAGTGCCCTGGAGACATAGGTCTGTGCTTTGGAAAGCGGATCATTTACAGTTGGATAATTGTAAACAATGCCATCTATGTACAAATGAGCCAACAAAGCCCAGCACTCAGGGCAGTTCGGATCTGCATGCAGTATATTTTGCAGGTTTTTTACGGCTTCATTGAATGCCGTTTTTGATTGTTGCAATAAATAATGCTGGAACCAAAACAGGCCGGTAATATGACTGTTGGATATTTGTGGTTGATGCCCGTGCGTATATGCCTTCCTGAAATGAATGAAACCCGAAATGCCTGCCAATGCGGATACAATTTTGCCGGTAATGTCATCCATGATTTTAAAAATGCCGGCTGCAGCCAGGTTGGCATCAAATTCCTGCGTCCAAACGGGAGTATTGCTTTTTGCCTCAAATAATTGAATAGAAACCAGCAAATGGTTTCCTTCTACCTCAATGCTTCCTGCCAGGTAATAATTCACCCCTAATTTGTCACCTAATTGCAAGAGGCTATTACCTTCTTGCAGAAATGCGGTCACTTCATAGAAGGGCACCAGCGAAATATCCTGAAAAAGGCAGAGTTTTTCGTTCAGGGTCTCACAAAAATGGTCAATTGAATATTCAATGGCTTCGTGGTTGATGAACCCATTGAAAGGAACAATGCAAATAGTATCAACTGGTTGCTGCAAAGATTGGGTAGCAGCGTCGTTTTTGTTCAGCTGGCCTTGTGTATCGCTGCTTCCATTTTTGTAAACAAATACAGGCTTGTAACTGCCTTTGTGCAACTCAATTTTGACAATGGGATCCAGGCCTGGATCCTGGTAGTATTCCTTCAAGAGTCTCCTTAGGCGTATGGCATGAATTCTTACGGTGGCTTCCAATTTCGGGCTAAAATCAGATGGCTTTCCAAGCACTTCAACCCCTATGGTGTATTCTTTTATTTCGTGCTGCCTGCCTGACAGCGATTGTTCAACCACAAATCGCAAAAATTTGGAAAGTAGAGGTGAGTTGGTAAATTCTCTGCTTGAAAGAATTCTTTTGAGTTCCTCCCTGACTATTTCAGTCGTGTTGGTGGTTTGTGGGTCATTCATCCCTATACTGTTCGTGTACAAACATAGCAAACTCCTGTCAAACGGTTAGGCGGATATGCTTTATTGGCTTTTAGCAACTTAAAGAGTGATAGACCAGCCTGATAAATGTGATGATATTATAGATGATGGCTATAGTTTTGTTGGCGCTCCGCCAGAAACCAGTGTCTGGCGGATCAAAACAACAGAAACAACCTATATATGAACCTCCAGCAACTCGAATACCTCGTGGCCGTTGACCGGCACCGCCATTTTGTGAAGGCAGCCGAAAGTTGCTTTGTGACGCAGGCTACGCTAAGCATGATGATAAAAAAACTGGAAGATGAACTAGGTGTAAAAGTATTTGACCGAAGCAAAGTACCTGTAGTTCCTACCGATATTGGCAAGGCTATTATAGACCAGGCAAAAGTAGTATTGAAGGAATCGAAAAAACTGGAAGAACTGGTGCACTACCAAAAAGGGATGCTGCTGGGCGATTTGCGGTTGGGCATCATTCCCACTTTGGCTCCTTACTTGCTGCCATTGTTTCTGCCGGCTTTCCTGGAGCAATACCCTCAGGTGCGGCTGCACATTTCAGAAATGAACACGGAAACGATTATTGAGCATCTCGAAAACCAACAACTGGATGCGGCTATCCTCGCTACTCCGCTAAAACTTAGCACCCTCAACGAAAATCCCCTCTTTTACGAACAGTTTGTTGTGTATGCCTCGCCAGATAATAAACTGATGAAAAAGAAATATGTACTCACTTCCGATATTGATTTGAACCGGCTTTGGCTGCTGGAAGAAGGACATTGCCTTCGCAACCAGGCGCTGAATCTTTGCGAATTGAAGAAGAAAGAAATGGATGGATTTCAGCTGGACTACGAAGCCGGCAGCATTGAAACACTGAAACGACTTGTAAATATCAATGAAGGCATTACCATCATTCCGGAACTTGCACTGCTGGATATGTCCGAAGCCGAAATGGAATGTGTTCGTTTCTTCAGACCGCCTGCACCCGTACGACAAATAAGCATTGTTACTTACAGGCATTTTGTAAAAGAAAGACTGCTGGAAATAGTGAAAAAAACCATCCATCAATCCTTGCCCGCCAGCATGCGGGTCAAGCCGGGCAGAAATTTGCGAACTGTGGAAATCAAATTGCAATGAGTTGAAAAATGCCGGCATTTTTTTGTTTTTGCACATTGGCCTCCAGTCTTGATTTCCACTTAAGGATGTTGTACCTTTAAAAACCCGCAAGGGTTCACATCCTTTTCTTTCACACTTCAATCCGTGTTTTATGAAGACAATTGCGCTTGTTGCCTGCGCTATGTCTTTGGCGCAATTGCAGGCTCAAAATGTAGGAATTGGAACTACAACTCCGGTGGCAAAACTGGAAGTGCGCCATGCCAGTTCCGTGGGCAGTCCGACAATGTCACTTTACGAAACAAGTCCGGCAGGTTATCCACGACTGCAGTTTAGAAATGCAGGTTCAGCTAATTATTTTGAGATAAGTGCAGCCCTCAACACCGGCAATGATGCAACATCCCGGCTTGTATTCAGCCGTGCCAATGGTGAAGAACTGTTTGCTATTACAGGCGATGGCAATGTGATTGCCAATGCATTTCAGTACAGGTCGTCAAAAACATTTACCTATTCCATTTCAGGGGCCGATTTCAGACCAGTGTCCGGAGCTGAAAGCATCACCGTTATGAACTACGCGGCTGGCGCATACATGAATAACGGCTATGCAGGCATGGTAGCGCCAGTTCATTTACCTCAAGGTGCTACCATCACATCCATCAACGTTTATTTTTACGATAACTCCGGCGTTATGGATTTGCAAACAACCCTGTATTATGGCGACAACCTGTCCATTTCCGGAGTCATGGCTTCAGTAATCAGCACAGGTACACCGGGAAATTCATTGACATCAACTTCCAGTATCAGCAACGCAAGTATTGATAATCAAAACAGGTATTATTACGTCAAAGCGCAATCATCATCAGGTACCTGGACCGACTTTACTTTAAGGATTGCCTGGGTAAGAATCAACTACATGCTGGGCGAGATCAATTAACAGAACAGGCTACATTCAAAACAACAGAAGGCAGGATTTAATTCCTGCCTTCTGTCATATTTCCCAATCAATATTTCAACGGGCTCTGTCATGGAAGCGGAGTAGTGTGATTATACTATGTGACATTTTTGCCATCATTTTTCTTGCAATCCATCAGCTTTCCATTTCACAAAAACCTGTATCAGTGAATCTGGCAACCGTTCAGATTTGCGGTTGGGCATAAAGCCTTTCTCGCCGGGATTAAGTTGCACCCTGCGAATGATGCTATCAATATTTTCTTTGGCCAGGGCATATTCCACCAGGTGTTTTTTAGTGCCAACAGGTGGAACATGGCAAGGCGAACATTTAGCTTTGATGAGTGGCAGCACATTTGCTTCAAAGGTGGTAGCTGTTTCCTGTGATACAGCCTTTACTTTTTTCGAGCTTGAGCAAAACTGAAACAGTTCAACTAACATCAGCAACGCCACCAGGGTGAAAACTTTTTTCATATGCGGGACTTTATTTCCTGAAACTAATAGGTTACTGCCTAAATACAGCTATTGCAGCCATAATTAATGCTTAATAAATCGCTCAAAGAATTCCCATGTCCTAAGCATCTGGTCAATGCGCTGTCGGTTGTTGCCACTGCGGGTGATTTCATGCGTGGCGCCTTGATGACGTACATATTCTACTGTACGGCCAAGCACTTTCAGGCTTTTGTAAAATTCTTCTCCTTGTATAACGCCGGTGCGTAAATCATTTTCACCATGAAACATGATGAGTGGTGTAGTTACATTTTGCACATAGCTGATAGGCGATTCACGCTCCAGTATGTCGTAGGTTGCTTTTTCCCAGGGATAGCCGCCAAAGTAATTGGGCACCAGCCGCCATGCATTGCCTTCGCCAAAAAAAGTGCGCAGGTCATACACACCGCGTTGAGCACAGGCTGCTTTGAAACGGTGGTCGTGCCCAACAATCCATGCCACCAAATACCCAGCATATGAGCCACCTGTAACAGCAAGCCTACTGGTGTCTATCCACGAAAATTCAGTAGCCGATTTGTCGAGGGCGGTCAGTACATCGCTGGTGGGGCCTGTGCCCCAGTCGTTGATATTGGCACGCAGAAATGGTTCGCCGTAGCCACCGCTGCCACGGGGGTTGCTGTACACAACGGTGTACCCTTTGGCGCAGTAATACTGGTATTCATGCCACATGCTGTTTTCGCCGGGGCCCCACATGGCAGTGGGCCCGCCATGTATTTCAAGAATGGTGGGATATTTTTTGCCTTCTTCCCAGTTGGTCGGTTTCATCACCCAGTATTCCACTACCATGCCCTGGCTGTTTTTGAATGTGCGTTTTACCGGGGTGCTCAACTTTTTGTTCTTTATCCAATCGTAGTTGAAAGAGGAAATGCGTTGTTGGTTTTTGGCATCCGCATCGGCCACGTACAATTCAAACGGGTTGGCTATCTCTGTTTTCACAAAAGCAATCTTGCCGGCCACTTCTTCAAAACTGCCTACGCCTTCATCGAAAGAGGTAAGTTGTTCTACTTTTCCTGTAGCAAGGGTCAGTTTCTCAAGCACTACGCCACCATTGCTCTGGCAGGTGAAGTACAGTGTTTTTTCATCGGCGCTCCAATCCATTTGACCAATAGCCCTGTCAAAAGAAATGTTCATTCTTGCAGCAGGATTTCCCAGTGAAACAATGGCCAGTTTTCTTACGCTGGCAAAACTGGTTCTGCCATAATTAAATGCCATCCATTTGCCCGAAGGCGATACTGAACTGCCGCCAAAACTGCTGTCGGAATATCCCAATAGTTTCTGCAAGCCTCCTGAGGCTTGTGTGATTTTGAAAATGGCATTTTCCAATTGTGCCCGGTCGGGGTGTTCGTTGGCATTGTTCACACTTTCAGCAATGAGATCGTAGCTGTTGCCAATAAACTGCGCATTGTTGTAGCTGTAGAATCCTTTGGTAACGGCCGTTGGCTTGGCGCCAGCAACGGGTTCAATGATGTAAAGATGGTTAAAGCTTATCTGCGAAGAAGTAGTTGCTTCCTGCTGGAAGTTGAGTTTGTTGAGCACCTTTGCCTTGTTGTCTTTTTCGTTTTGCTGAAGCCATGCCCTCACTTCATTGATGTTGCCGTCCGGGTCCTGCGCAGTTGAATTGTTGGTCAGGAATTCGTTTTTCGGAAAGCCGGGTTTTTCCATCGACCAGGCGGGTACTTTTTTCTCAGGATTGAGAGAGCTGTCCTTCATCAAATCAAGTAGCGGAATGCTACTGGAGAAAAGGAGCCGTTTGCCGTCGGCGCTCCATTGAGGATTGCCGGCCCCGTTGGGCATGTTAGTAAGTTGTTGTGGTTCGCCGCCGGCAAGTGACAGCAAAAATATCTGCGGTTTTTGGTCTACGGTGCGCACAAAGGCCACGGTATTGCCATCGGGGCTGAGGGCGGGTTGCGATGCGCCTTCTTTGGAAGTGGTTAGTTGCCGTGGTGTTGATTTGCCATCGAGCATCACCATCCAAACCTGCGCCTGGTAAGGATATTCCCATTTGGTTTTTTCATCGGGGATGCTGGAAGTAACAGTGAACACGGCCTTGCTGCCGTCATCGCTAACATCCACCCCACCAATCTGCTTTATTTTAAGCAGGTCGGTTACCTGGATATTTGAAGTCTGCGATTGCAGGCTGAAAAAAATGAACGCCAGGATCAAAACGGCAAATAATTTCTTCATGAGCAGGATGATTGATTAAAAGGCATTGTAAATGATTAGCGGAATATATGACGATTGTGCCAACAAAGGCATGCACCAATGGCCGGTGAAATTTCTATTTTGAAACAGAATGTTTGCCACATCAGATTCATTCCCTATTTTAAGAACCTGTAAGCCCTTTACCTATCAGAATTTTGTTGTTCCCGGAATCAATTCACTACTGAAATTTTATTATGCAAAAACGCATTCAATCTGTCGATGTGCTCAGGGGCCTTGTCATGGTTATCATGGCATTGGATCATACCCGCGATTTTTTTCATAGCCGTGCTATGGTCGATAATCCGCTTAATCTTGAAACAACCACAGTTGCCTTGTTTTTTACACGATTCATAACGCATTACTGCGCTCCTGTGTTTGTGTTTTTGTCTGGTACCTCCGCCTACTTGCAGCGAAACAAGAAATCGAAAGCCGAGCTGAGCAGTTTTCTTATGAAACGAGGACTCTGGTTGATTTTTGTTGAAATAGTTGTTATCAATTTCCTGTTCTCATTCGACCCGGGTTATCATTTCGTTGCACTGCAGGTAATCTGGTCTATTGGTATCAGCATGATCATACTGGGCCTGATGGTATGGTTGCCGCTGCCGGCAATATTGGTCACTGGTTTAGTGATTGTACTTGGCCACGATCTACTCGATGCATTTGAACTTTCGCACAAAGCTCCCTTTCCACTTTGGTATGATTTGATTCATCATTCAGGGGGTCATGCTTTGAATGAGCATCACAATCTTTTTGTGATGTATCCTTTTTTGCCATGGGCTGGGCTCATGATGCTGGGCTATTGTGTAGGGGTTATTATGCGGTCGGAAAATGCCTGGCTAAGGCGGCGTTTTCTCATTGGAACAGGATTGGCCATGCTACTGTTTTTCATCGTGGTACGGTGGAGTAACTTCTATGGCGACCCGGCGCCATGGTCATCTCAGTCAACCCTGCTTTATACATTTCTTTCGTTTATCAATGTTTCAAAATATCCGCCATCCCTGCTGTACATATGCATTACTATTGGACCTGCTCTCATCTTCCTAGCCTTGTTTGAAAACACGCAGAATGCATTCACCAGATTCATTTCCGTTTATGGCAGGGTCCCTTTTTTCTACTATGTACTGCATTTTGCTTTGATTCACTCCCTCAGCACCATAGCGTTTTTTATGCGGGGTCATTCCTTTGAGGAGGGCTGGAACAACACAGAAGCATTCAGTAAATTTTCCATTCCCGGCGAAGGGTATCCCCTGGCTATTGTTTACCTCATTTGGGCCTTCGTGTTCCTCAGTTTGTATCCGCTTTGCAAATGGTACGACCGCTACCGGGCCGCCCACAAGGAAAAATGGTGGCTGAGTTATTTGTGAGGAAGGCTTAAGGCGAAAGGTTGAAGGTTTGAGTCATTTATCTAAGTGAGTGCAAGGCGTGGTAACTATTTTCGCCTTGCATTTCTTTTTTTGAATTTTCAAATTCTCCCATTTTCAAATTACATGAGCAACCTGGTAAATGATTTCAACGACTACCGTTCGCGGATGAACGAAGTAATCCTGGGCAAGGATAACCTGGTGATAAAACGACTTTGGAACCTTGACACGAATACCTATGCGGAGGGAGCCCTGAACACGCAAACCAAGGAAATGCTTGGACTGGTGGCCAGCATGGTGCTGCGCTGCGATGACTGCATTAAATACCACCTTGGAAAATGCCACGAATTGGAGGTAACCACCGAACAATTGTATGAGCTGTTTGCCGTTGCCAATATTGTGGGCGGCACCATTGTGATACCACATACCCGCCGTGCTGCAGAGTATTGGGAGGAGTTGCTGGCGCAGTCCGAATAAATGAGGTGTTAATTGATACAATGCCGTATCGCATTTGGCGGTAAATTCGCCGCAACAAAAAAATGATTGTTTGATCATGAGTACAGACGTAGCTGCAGCGCCCAAACTGACCGCCAAAGATTTCGCCTCCGACCAGGAAGTACGCTGGTGCCCGGGATGTGGTGACTACAGCATTTTGGCGCAGGTGCAGCGCATTATGCCCGACCTCGGCATCCCAAAAGAAAATGTGGCCATCATTAGTGGCATAGGCTGCAGCAGCCGCTTTCCATATTACATGAACACTTACGGCATGCACTCGATCCACGGTCGTGCTACGGCTATTGCCAGCGGCCTTAAAGCCAGCCGGCCCGAGTTGAGCGTGTGGATTGTTACCGGCGACGGCGATGGCCTGAGTATTGGTGGTAACCATACCATCCACCTGCTGCGCCGCAATCTCAACGTGAACATCATGCTCTTCAACAACCAGATTTACGGGCTTACCAAAGGCCAGTATTCTCCTACGTCGGAAGAGCATAAGATAACAAAAAGCAGCCCGCTGGGCAGCATCGACCATCCTTTCAATCCGCTGGCGCTGGCCATGGGAGCCGATGCCACCTTCATTGCACGAACCATGGACCGCGACACCAAACACCTGCAGGAAACCCTCAGGAGGGCGCATGAGCACCATGGCACTTCTTTCGTAGAAATCTATCAGAACTGTGTCATTTTCAACGATGGCGCCTTCGAAATATTCACCGAAAAGGCTACCAAAGCCGAAGAGGCTTTGTTTCTGGAACATGGCAAGCCCATGATTTTTGGTGCCGAAAAGAACAAAGGCGTTCGACTGAATGGTTTTACACCCGAAGTAGTGACGCTGGGCGAAGGCTTCAGCGCCGATGACCTTTGGGTGCACAATGAAAATGATCTTTTCAAGGCGCAAATATTGGTTCGCTTGTTGGATGACCCGCACAAGCCCCTGCACCTGCCACGTCCGTTTGGGGTATTCTACCAAACCGACCGCCCTTGCTATGAGGATGTAATGGCCATGCAGCTTGAAGAAGCTATTGCCAAGAAGGGCAAGGGTAATCTTGCCAAGTTGCTTCGCGGCAATGAAACATGGGAAATTGTGGGGTGATAGAGTAAGTTGGCAGGTTGGTAAGTTGCAAGGTGTGCAGCAATATATTTTTGCATGCTCATGAATTAAAATCATCTCCAATGCCATTCCAATCATTCGAAGAACTTGAAGTTTGGAAAGAAGCAAGGCTGCTGAAAATAGCAATCGGGCAGTTGGCAAAAGCATTCCCGGAGGACGAAAAAAACAAGCTAACGGACCAAATTGTAAGAAGTAGCCGGTCAATTTGTGCGCAAATTGCCGAAGGCCATGGGCGGCAAACCAGCACTGACGAAAGGAGGTTCTGTATCATCAGCAGAGGTTCACTTTCTGAAACCATGAACCATTTAATTGATGCGTTTGATAACGGCTACATTTCTGAAAAACATTGAATGAATACAGGTTACAGGTAAAAAAGGTTGAGCGATTACTGAACGGATATATCCGTTGGCTTAACCGGGAGAACGAAAACAAATAGCAATAAAATTCTTTTTCAACCACCGTTCAACCTGATAACCTCTTAACTTACCAACCTACCAACCGAATAACTTCCCACTTTGACTTTCCAAGATTTCAACTTCGACCCCCGCCTGCAAGAGAGCATTGATTCCATGGGCTACGAAACTGCCACTCCGGTGCAGGAAAAAGTAATTCCCTTCATCATGCAGGGTCGTGACCTGATAGCCAGCGCTCAGACAGGTACCGGCAAAACTGCCGCATTTTTACTGCCTATCATCCACAAATTGATGACGGAGCCCCGCGACCATCACTCGGTAAATGCCCTGGTGATTGTACCCACCCGTGAGTTGGCCGTTCAGATAAGCCAGGCCCTGGAAGGCATGAGCTACTTCACCGACATTAGCGGCTTACCCGTTTACGGCGGCGGCGATGGCGACCTGTTTACCCAGGAAAAAAAGGCGCTCAGCACTGGTGCAGACATTGTGATTTGCACCCCCGGACGCATGATTGCCCACCTGAACATGGGTTATGTAAAACTGCACGGCCTCAAATACCTGGTACTCGATGAAGCAGACCGGATGCTCGATATGGGTTTCCATGGCGACATCCTGCGCATCATCAATTACTTACCCAAGCAGCGCCAGAACCTCATGTTCAGCGCCACCATGCCTCCCAAAATCAGGGAGCTGGCAAGAAAGATACTGGTGGAACCCGAGGAGGTGAATATTGCCATAAGCAAGCCACCTGAAAAAATCAAACAAGGCGCATTTGTGGTGTACGATGAGCAGAAGATTAAGCTGGTCACCACCCTGCTGCGCACTAATCCCTATCGGCTGGCTGTAGTTTTTTGTAGCAGCAAGGAAAGTGTGAAGCGCCTTACTTTCGACCTGAAGAAGGCTCACCTGAAGGTGGCCGAAATTCACAGCGACCTTGAGCAAACAGATCGGGAACAGGTATTGCTCGATTTTCGAAATGAAAAACTCCGCATCCTGGTAGCTACCGATATCCTGAGTCGTGGTATTGATATCGACATCATTGACCTAATCATCAATTACGATGTACCACATGATGCCGAGGACTATGTTCACCGCATTGGCCGCACGGCAAGGGCAGAACGCGACGGAACAGCGCTGACGTTGGTCAACCCCCGCGACCAGCGCAGGTTTGCCGACATTGAAAGGTTGTTGGATAAGGAAGTACCCAAACTCCCCATGCCGCCTGAAATTGGTGCCGGGCCCGAATGGAGCCCTATGCGCAGCTATCGGGGTGGTGGAGGCGGTGGTGGCAAAAAGCCATTTAAGGGGAGCAAAAAAATCGGAAAACCATTTGTCAGAAATCGCCCTCCGAAGCAGGGCGGTGATACACCAAAGGCAGGTTGATTCCGTATAACACCTTATGCTGAAAGTCCCATGGATATTCAGCCATAAAATCTACTTAGCGGCGGTGTCTTCAAACGGACTTTTCATCAGAGTGCCCAATTCTTCATCCCTTTCATTATCATAATAACGGTCGAGGCCGTAGCGAATTTGCCGGGGTGGCAAATAACTGAAAGTGCCAAGCATCCTGTCCCAAATACTAAAGGCAGTGCCGTAATTGCTGTCGGTATATGGTTGCTTCCAGTGGTGGTGCACTTTATGCATGTTGGGGCTGATGAAAATCCAGCTCAGTGCCCTATCCAATTTTTCCGGCAAGCGAATGTTGGCATGGGTAAACATGGTGAAGATACTCATGAGGGTTTGTGCCATCATCACTGCATAAACGGGCAAGCCCATTACAAAAACACCGGCTGTGAAGAAAATCCAGCGGTTCAGCGCTTCCAGCGGATGGTGGCGAAGACCACTGGTTACATCAATATTGTTGTCGGCATGATGCACAATATGAATGCGCCAGAAAACCGGCACCTGGTGCTCCGTCCAATGCACAAACCATCCGCCAAAAAAGTCCATAGACAAAATGCCGGCAATAATGATACCCCAGGTGGAGAGCTCCATCCAATGCACCACGCCAAAATGATTTGCCTGGCACCATTGGCTTACCAACACCAGCAACACCGCCAGCGCTCCGTGTACCACAAAGTGCATGATGGTGAAAACAAAATTGACCGCTGCATGGTAGCCTTTGTTTTTGCGGTAGTGCATTGTCACCAGCGGGAATCCATTTTCCAGGAACCAGAGCATCATTACCGGTATGGCAATCATCAACACCCTCAGCAGCGGCCTGCTTTCGAGGCTGGAAAAAAAGGCAAGAATCGAATCCATCATCGAAAGTTATGGGAGACGACCCAAATTCCGACTTGCATTATTATCAAATCGTGCGGCAATGACACCGAAGGCAGGTGACTTTTTCAAAATTTTACATTTCATAAAACAATACTAATAAAGCCGTTAAATGGTGGGCAATGGCACTGCCGCTCTATTTTTACACTTACTACTTTCCTGTGGCTTTATTACGTTATATCATATTGGGTGTCATAGCAATCAGCATTCTCAATTCCAGCACAATGGTTGCCGGCGTTGATGCTGATACTTTTGTGCTATCATCAAAGCCGGTACACAACGCCTGGAACGAGTATGAATCTATAGCAGAATATGTGACCGAAGAAATACTGGAATGGAATAATTGCATTCCTGAAGCCGGCCGCAAAACAGCCAACGAACACTCCATTGCCAAGAAGCACGGGGCCATATTTGTTGCCCTAAAAATTGAAAAACCCAGGGTAAATATACCTGTTTGCACCTTGTCTGTCTGCCGGTACGAGGCATTACATCAGCCCGCCATTTCAAGTGGGTACATTTCCAGTTTTTCTCCCCCTCCCGATGCAAGGGCCTAGCCGTAAACCACGGCGTCATGGTCATTTTTGATGTCGGCTAGAGGCAACGAATTCCGGTATTTAATACGGAGTTTTGCATGCTGTGAGGCTGATTTCAAAAGGCTACGTCAGGCTCCTCAACCTCGTTAGTTTCCCTTAAAGCTGTTCAATCATTACTTATTATGTCGAAATCAACATTTGCGACTTTATTGCTTGCGTGCTGCATAGGCAACACCGGTTTTGGGCAACAGCCTGACACGCTGTCGCTATCATTGCCCGAGGTCGAAAATATTTTTCTGCAAAAGAACCTGTTGCTGCTGGCTCAGCGCTACCAGGTATCGGCCAGCAAAGCGGCAGAAATACAAGCCGGACTTTACAATAACCCCACTTTCAGCACGGAGCTAGCGCTCAAGGCTAAAAACAGCCCATGGTTTGATTGGGGATCAAATGGTCAAAAAGCGTTCAATCTTGACCAGATTATCATCCTTGCCCGCAAACGCAACAAACGGGTGCAACTTGCAAAAGAGGAAACAAAGCAGGCTGAGTTTGCGCTCTACGACCTGATGCGTACTCTCAAGTATGAATTGCGAAGCAATTACTACAGCATTGCTTATTCGCGGAAGTTGCTACAGCAACTCGATAAGCAGCGTGACCTGCTAACAAAGATTGTAAATGCATATGCAGAACAAAGTGTGAAACGAAATATTTCGGCCAAAGACCTGGTGCGTTTGAAAACCGAACTCATTCAGCTTAACAGCAGTCGAAATGATATCATCACCAAATCAATTGCATCGCAACAGGCATTGCAGTTGCTGCTGGATACAACTGCTGCAATTGCGCCAAATATTGTTGTCGACACTTTGCATGCCGGCGTGAATCTGCAGGCCAACTTTCTGGAAACAGCACTCACCAACCGGGCTGATATGCACATGCAGGAAAGCATGTACCAGCAATCGTTGGCTTACCAGAAATACCAGAAAGCACTTGGCACGCCGGATATGAGCGTTGGTGCAGGATACGACCAGAATGGAAGCTATCAGCCTCAATATTTTGCAATACACGCAGCCATTGACCTGCCGGTGTTCAACCGCAATCAAGGCGCAATTAAGCAGGCTGAAGAACAAATAAAAATTCAGCAAACCGCTCTGACTTTCAAGCAAAACAGCATCCAAAATGAAATTGCCGGTTCATTGGCACGCATTCATCAACTGGAGTCGGAATACCAGAGTAACCAGGAGAATTTCGCAAAGGATTATCCCGACATAAACCGTGGCATTATCGAAAACTTCAACAAGGGGAATATCAACATTATTGAGTTTCTCGATTTTTTTGAAAGCTACAATGTCGCACTGCAGGTGATTAATGATATTCAAAAACAACGCACCCTCGCCTACGAAGAACTTGAGTATGTAACTGGTGCTCCATTAAATAAACAATAACTATGAACGCAAGCAAATACCTTTTTATGGCCGCTACCATTCTTACAGTGGCCGCCTGCAAAGGCAAGACAGAGGAAATTAAGAGCGACAAGTTTGTACTCACCGATACCATGGCCCGCCGCATTTCCTTTGATACGGTGAAACGCCAGCAGGTAGAAAATGAATTGAAGCTCACCGGCAAGATTACACCTGAAGACAACAAAATGGCCAATGTGTATGCCATTGTAGGAGGCTTTGTAACGGACGTAAATGTAACGTTGGGTGATTTTGTTCAAAAGGGTCAGGTGCTGGCCGTGATAAGGAGTACTGAAATTGCTGATTACGAAAAACAATTACGGGAAGCAGAAAGCGACCTTGCGCTGGCAGAAAAAAACCTGAAGGTTGCCAATGAGTTGTATGAATCAAAACTCAATTCTGAACGCGATGTTGTTGCAGCTCAAAAAGAACTCGACAATGCAAAGGCAGAACTTGCACGCATCCAGGAAGTCATGCGCATTTACCGTATCAGCAAATCGTCCATTTATAATGTAGTGGCTCCCATCAGCGGTTTTGTCGTCGACAAGAATATAACCAGTGCCCTGCAATTGCCTTCCGGTATGACTGATCACATTTTTACCATTGCCCAGATTGATGAAGTGTTTGTAACAGCCAACGTGTATGAAACCGACATTTCGAAAATCAGTCTCAATATGCCTGCCCAGGTAGAGATGCTGAGCTATCCCGGTAAAATGCTCAGCGGCAAGGTGGACAAGATTCTGAACATCATCGACCCTGACACCAGGACGCTGAAAGTGCGCATCAAACTACCGAACCCGGGCTTTGCATTGAAGCCTGATATGGCATCAACAGTTTACCTGCACTACACCGAAAATCAGCAAATGCCGGCTGTTCCTGCAGAAAGCATCGTGTTCGACAAAAGCCTCAATTACATTATGGTGTATCACCGGGCCGACAGTATAGAAACGAGGCAAGTGGAACCTTACCGCACCACAGGTGGCAAAACATACATACAAAGCGGGCTGAATGTCGGCGAAAAAATCATTGTCAAAAATGCTTTAATGGTTTACGATGCCATTAATGATTAAAGACAAACAGCGCATGATACAATACAAGAAATATTTGCTGAAGTTTTCAATTGGAACCTGCCTGTACATGATGAGTGCTGTTGCTTTTTCCGGCGGCAGTGATTCCACTAAATGGTATTCGCTGCATTTTCAACTAACCACCATTACGCAAAACCATAACACTTTTCCTGCACCATACGAAGGCCCTAAGAGCTTGCAGCAGAAGGAAAGCCCTTCCACTTCGCTTACAGCAACCCTATATGCTGCCGTTAAGCTTGGCCGCAACACAACTGCAGTTTTCAATCCCGAAGTTGCAGGCGGTGCAGGCATGAGTGGTGCTACAGGCATTGCAGGTTTTCCAAATGGTGAAACATTCCGTGTTGGAAATCCCAAGCCCACGCCGCTTATTGCACGGGCTTATCTGCATCACATCCTTCCGTTGAGCAGCCATCAGCATTTCGCAGAAGAAGATCAGAATACCGTAGCTGCGCAGGTGCCTGATAAATACCTTGCATTCTCTGCTGGCAAACTTGCATTGGCCGATTTTTTTGATGACAACACTTACAGCCACGACCCAAGAACGCAATTCATGAATTGGGCATTGATGGATGCAGGCGCTTACGATTATGCAGCCGATGTGCGTGGTTACACCATGGCGTTTGTGGGCGAATACATTACGCCGAAGTTTGAATTCAGAACGGCCACCGCTTTGCTGCCTA
Source organism: Sphingobacteriales bacterium (assembly GCA_037443285.1). Taxonomy (GTDB): domain Bacteria; phylum Bacteroidota; class Bacteroidia; order Chitinophagales; family Chitinophagaceae; genus Phnomibacter. The sequence continues at coordinate 27,291 of JBBIOQ010000010.1, forward strand.
TAGAAGCAAATGGCGCTGAGTTGAATTGGAATTACGGCAAGTCTTACAGTTGGCAATCAGAAGCAGTTTTTAAACCACGTATTGCCGACAATACCGCGAACCTGCGGGTGTTGGGTTTTTACAACCATGCGGCAATGGCTAATTATGCCGAGGCAACTGACAAGCCTCCGTTCGGTTTGGAGCACCACCGTTCAGAACCAAGAAGCAAAGCAGGATTTGCCATTGGCTACGATCAGCCATTCAGCAAAAACATTGGCGTGTTCAGCAGGCTGAGTTACAACGATGGTCAGAACGAAACCTGGTGCTTCACAGAAATCGACCAATCGGTAACTGCCGGGCTGGTGTGGCATAACATTCCATGGCTCAGCTACAAGGATCATGCAGGATTTGCCCTCATAGCCAACGGCATCTCCAACGACCACCGGCGCTACCTGGCGGCAGGAGGAAATGGCTTCATGATTGGTGATGGCCAATTGAATTATGGTACTGAATCCATTGCTGAATTGTATTACTCGCTGCAAGTTCTGGTTAATCATTTATGGATTACACCCGACTACCAGTTTGTCATTAACCCTGCTTATAACAAAGACCGCGGACCAGTGCATGTCATTGGTTTGCGCCTGCATACCGAATGGTAAAAAATTAAACAATGAACAAGTTCATCCGAAATATTGTAGGCTTCTCGCTGCGAAACAAGTTCTTCACCTTGTTTATGGCAGCAGTGCTGATTATAAGTGGTGTGGTCAGTTTTCTGAACACGCCCATCGAAGCATTTCCTGATGTCACCAACACGCAAATTATCATTGTAACGCAATGGCCGGGCCGCAGTGCCGAAGAAATTGAACGGTTCGTAACTCGACCTATGGAAGTGGCCATGAACAGCGTGCAGCGCAAAACCAATGTGCGCAGCATTACCATGTTTGGTTTGAGTGTAATGAAAATCATTTTTGAAGATGATGTAGAAGATTTCTTTGCACGCCAGCAAGTGAACAATCAATTGCGCACTGTTAGTCTTCCGGCAGGTGTGGAACCCGATGTGCAACCACCCTACGGACCCACCGGCGAAATATTCCGTTACACATTAAAAAGTCCTACACGCAATAGCCGAGACCTGCTTACTATCCAGAATTGGGTAATAGACCGTCAACTGCGCAGCGTGCCTGGTGTGGCCGATCTTGTTGCATTTGGAGGTGAGCAAAAAATTTATGAAATACAGGTAAATCCATCGCTGCTTACCAAGTACGACATTACACCGCTTGAAGTGTACAACGCCGTAGAAAAGAGCAATGTGAACGTTGGTGGCGATGTGATTGAAAAGAACAACCAGGCATATGTAGTGCGTGGTATTGGCCTGCTCAATTCCATACAGGACATTGAAAATATCATCATTGATCAAAATGATGATGCACCTGTACTGGTGAAACATGTGGCAAGCGTAAAGGAAAGCGCAGCGCCACGCGTCGGGCAGGTGGGGCTCGATGGAAAGGATGATGTGGTGGAGGGAATTGTGGTGATGCGTAAAGGCGAAAACCCCGCACAGGTATTGGCAAGGGTAAAAGATAAAATAGCCGAACTCAATGAAAAAGTGTTGCCATCTGATGTGAAGATGGAAACCTTTTACGACCGCGACCGATTGATTGATTATTGCACCGACACGGTGATGCACAACCTGGTGGAAGGCATTGTGCTGGTAACTGTTATTGTGTTTCTTTTCATGGCCGACTGGCGCACTACGGTTATTGTTTCCATCATCATTCCGTTATCACTGCTGTTTGCCTTCATGTGCCTCCGCTTTAAAGGAATGAGTGCCAACCTGCTGAGCCTTGGTGCTGTGGACTTTGGTATCATCATTGATGGTGCGGTAGTTATGGTGGAAGGTTTGTTTGTTGTGCTCGATCACCTGGCACACAAAACGGGGATGGAAAAGTTCAACAAGCTGGCAAAACTCGGCCTCATCAAAAAAACCGGTGGCGATTTGGGCAAGGCCGTGTTCTTCTCAAAACTCATCATCATTACGGCATTGCTTCCCATCTTTTCATTCCAGAAAGTGGAAGGAAAAATGTTTTCGCCACTTGCCTACACGCTTGGGTTTGCTTTGTTGGGTGCGTTGTTGTATACGCTTACACTGGTGCCTGTGCTTGCTTCTATTTTGCTCAACAAAAATGTTCGTGAGAAGAAGAATCCCTTTGTTGCATTCATCAACAAATATGTAGGTGGTGGTTTTCTCTGGTGCTTTCGCAATAAAAAAATCAGCCTCACAGCGGCATTTGCATTTCTTGCCGTCACCATGTTTTCGGCCAGGTACCTGGGTACAGAATTCCTGCCCGAACTGAATGAAGGGGCACTGTGGGTGGAGGCAAAAATGCCCATGAGTATGAGCCTCAACAAAACGGTGGAAATGGTGCATACCCTGCGCGACAAACTGAATGAGTTTGATGAAGTGAATGGCGTG
>JBBIOQ010000010.1:29793-55092 GCA_037443285.1 Sphingobacteriales bacterium
TGTGCAGATGCAGGTGAACCTGAAGCCACAGAAAGAATGGAAGCGCAAGATTAGCCGCGATCAGTTGATAGATGAAATGGACAAGAAACTGAAAGTGTACCAGGGAATCAACTACAACTATTCACAGCCAATCATCGACAATGTGGCGGAGGCTGTAGCCGGCATGAATGCCAATAACGCTGTTAAGATTTTTGGCGAAGACCTTGATAAGCTGAATGACCTTGCAAACCAGGTGCTGAACCAAATTAAGGATGTTGATGGCATTCGGGATGTAGGCATTTTGCGCAATGTGGGCCAACCTGAAATGAGTGTGATGCTCGATGAAGAAAAGATGGCGTTGTATGGTGTCACCATCGCCGATGCACAGGCTGTGATTGAAATGGCCATTGGCGGAAAAACGGCAACGGAGAAATTTGAAGGTGAAAAGAAGTTTGACGTTCGCATCCGCTACAGCCCTGAATATCGCAAAAGCGAAGTGGACATTATGAACCTGAAAGTGCCTACGCTAAAAGGTTCAAAAATTCCTTTGAGCAGCATTGCATCGCTCAGGAAGATTACCGGCCCAGCATTTGTTTACCGCGATGCCAACAAGCGTTTCATTGGCGTGAAATTCACTGTGCGTGGCCGCGACCTTGGAAGTACTATAGCCGAAGCGATGGGCAATGTTGACAAGTCGGTGAAACTGCCCAAAGGTTATTCTGTTGAATGGACCGGTGAATTTGAAAACCAGGTGCGTGCCTCCAAAAGATTAGGACAGGTGGTGCCCATCAGCCTGCTTGGTATTTTTATTTTGCTGTTCATCACTTTTGGTAATGCCAAAGATGCCGGCCTGGTGTTGCTCAATGTACCGTTTGCATTAATCGGCGGCATTATTGCACTGCATATTACGGGAATGAATTTCGGCATTTCGGCGGGGGTGGGTTTCATTGCCCTGTTTGGTATTTGCGTGCAAAACGGCGTTATCCTTATAACTGTGTTTCACCAGAACATTGCCAAAAAACTAAGTCTTACCGAATCCATCAAACAAGGGGTGATAGCCAGGATAAGACCAGTGGTAATGACTGCTATGATGGCTATGTTAGGCCTGTTGCCTGCCGCCATTAGCACCGGTATCGGTAGCGAAAGTCAGAAGCCGCTGGCTATTGTTATCATTGGTGGATTGGTAACGGCAACGGTGCTCACCTTGCTGGTGTTCCCTATCATTTTCTGGATATTCTACAGAAGTATGGACAAGCACAATCCGCAAAATCTCTGATAAGAACTGATAGTTTACTAAATGAGAAGCCGTATCCATGGTGGATGCGGCTTCTTTGTTTTGTAATGTGCAAATGGCAGTCTACACTTTACAATTGGCAAACTGTTTCATCACTTGCGCTTGTGTTTTTTATTTGCTGCGGGCACCTTTACAATTATCGTTTCACCGCGCCCCTTTTCGTTTGCCACACTTTGTATCGTCCATAGGTCGGTACGATTATCACCATCAACGGTGCTGCTGCTATAGTCGCCCCACGAGGCACCATCGGTAGCGCCCTTTCCTTCGCCTGCATGTACTATTTCGCGAATGGTTCCGGGTTTGTCTTTCGCATTACGATAGGCAAAACGCGGACTGATGAACATATGTTCGTTCACTTCCTGGAAACCAATGAGTACATCGTTGTTCTTGTTTACCGCAAGTGTTGTTTGAATGTAATTGGTAGAATCACTGCTGATAAGTCCTGTCTGCACAATTGCTCCGTTACTTGCATTTACCTGGTGCCATTGAACAGCAGAACGGTTGTTACAGGTAACAGCCTGTGAGAACCAGATGAAACCATTTTGCAGTACCAAGTTTTTAGGATTGCGGTCGCCTGAAGAAACCTTCTGGCTTGTGCCACGTTGTGCCGATTGCGGTGGATAGTCAATGAATTTCATGTGGTGCGGCATGCTGCTTACTACAACGCAGACGGGAGTGCCATCACTGCTTTCCGTAACTCGCCTGATGATAAATTGGTCGTCATCTATATCAAAGAAATAGAGGTCGTCTGTTGCATCCTGCCCGAACACCGGATGGCCAAGGCTTCCGGGGAAATGGTAAATTGTTGTTGGTTTGCCGGCTTTGGCATCGGTCATGCTCAACACAAAAGTATTTTCTTCCCCACCGGGAAAAGAATATCCAATCCACTTGCTGCTGTAGCCGATGCCGCCTCCGTCCACGCCTTTGCGGGCAGGCACTGCGTAAGTATTCCAAGCGCCCCGCGGGTCGTTGGTTTGTGAAATGGAAATATTCACCGGCTTGATTTTTGGGGTGTCCCAATACACCCACATGTTGAAACCAAAAAGCTGGTTGTTGGCATCAAAGAATAATTTGGGATCAATACCATTGCTAAAGCATTTCTGTGAAACGCCTTGCACAAACTCCCCCTGCTTGCTGTAAATTATCAAACCGCTGTTGGTGCCATGTAAAATATAGCCGCCACCTACTGCAATCTGCGGGTCTACCTGTCGGTTACCATCCATTGATCCGTCAAAAACGAAATAACCATTCACCTGCCGCGGGTTGCCACCTTGTTTACGTTCGGCGCACTGTCCAAAATTGTTGAAGCTTTCCTTATGCAGGGGTTGTATCAACTCTGACCGTGTGAAGCGGGTTGTGTCGCCGGCATGCTGTGCATTGGCTGCAAGGCAAAATGTAATAGACATCATTGCAAACCCGGTATATTTCATCCTCATATTTTTGAATGGCATGGCGTATGGTTGTAATTACAAAGCAATGCGTTTTGATGCAAGCCTGCGCAGGCAATCAGTTGTACTAAATGCTGCCATGGCTGGTAGCTACAAAAAAAACGCCCTTCTGTTTGGAAAGGCGGCTGTTATCTTGTTTTAGTCTGTTTTATTAGCTGTTCAGCATCAACGGCATTACCAGCATCAGCAGTTCTTCGCTCTCGCCCATTTCAGTGGGTTTGATGATGCCTGCTTTAGTAGGCGTGCTCAGCTCCATCACCACTTCCTGCGTATCGGCGGCATTCAGCATTTCAATGAGGAATTTGGCATTGAAAGCTATCTGCAAATCCTGGCCAGTATACTGGCAAGGCATTCTTTCATTGCCTTCGAAGCTGAAGTCAATATCCTGTGCGGCAAGCTGAAGCTGGCTGCCTGTAATAGTGAGCGCTACCTGGTTGGTGCTTTTGTTGCTGAAGATGCTCACCCTACGCAATGCCTGCTGGAAGTCGGCCTTGCTCACAGTCATTTTGTAAGGGTTGTCAGTTGGTATCACCACTTTGTAATCGGGAAAACGTGCATCAATGAGGCGGCAACTCATTTGCGTGGTGCCATGTGTTACAAACAAATGGTTGGCATTGTAGCTAACAGTGAGTTCATCCTCGTTGTCGGGCAATGCCGATTTAAGCAGGTTGAGCGGCTTTTTAGGAACAATAAATGAATCTGTTTTTGGGCAAGCCACATCGGTACGCTTGTATTTCACCAGCCTGTGTGCATCAGTGGCCACGCACTGCAAGCCATCTTTCATCAGTTCAAAAAATACACCGGTCATGGCAGGGCGCAGGTCATCATTGCTAACCGCAAACAGGCTTTTGTTGATGGCAGTCACAAGGGCCGAACTGGTCATGGAAAAACTGCTGGTGTCATCGGCCGATGGTTCTTTCGGAAAGTTGTCAGGGTTTTCGCCCATCACTTTGTATTTGCCACTGTCGCTGGTAATTTCAATACCGAAGTTTTTGTCGATGTTGAAGGTGAGCGGCTGGTCGGGCAGGTTCTTCAGCGAATCCATGAGGATACGTGCAGGCACGCACACTTTTCCCGAATCCTTGGCTTCCACATCCAGCGATACACGCATCACGGTTTCGAGGTCGGTAGCAGTTACTGTCAGGGATGTCTTGTCGATTTCGAACAGGAAATCTTCCAATATAGGTAATACGTTGTTGGCCTGGATAACGCCATTAATTTGCTGGAGTTGTTTCAACAGGAGCGATGAGGAAACGATAAACTTCATCTGTATGCTATTTTTTGTTTTTGCTTTTGGATGGGTCAGGCCATTCAATCGGTCAGGCACGGTTCACATTGGCAATTGTTAGGAAGCAGTTAACAGTGTTGGGTACCATGCGCAGCCGCCTTCTCCGCAAAGATGCGTGACACTGACAAACCTAAGACAAAAATTTTGGCAGATTTCGAAACGGAAATCAGGCTGTTGATAAATTGCGAACATCATGCAATCATCCTCAAAGAAGCTTACCCCCCAGCAGGCATGGGAAAAAATGAAGCATTGGTGTGCCTGGCAGGAGCGCTGTCATGCTGATGTGTTTTCAAAATTGCGTGAGGCCGGCCTTTCAGCCGTGGAAGCGGACACCCTGGTGGCAAAGCTGATTGAAGAAGATTATTTAAACGAGGAACGTTTTGCCAGGCAGTTCGCAGGCGGTCATTTCCGGTTGAAAAAATGGGGGCGCCAAAAGATTGTATTTGCCCTGCGGCAAAAAAAAGTGAGTGAATACTGCATTAAGGTGGCGATGGCCGAAATAGGAGAAGAGGATTACAGCGCCACATTGCAAAAACTGGCTGCTGCCAAATGGAAGGCTACTGCAGGCGGCACACCTGCCCAGCGCTGGTCTAAAACCCGCATGTACCTGTTGCAGAAAGGATACGACTCTGCCGATGTGCTGCAAGTGCTTCAACAGTTGCAATCACGCTAAAAAAGAAAGATGCCGTAAGGTGCAATACAGGATAAGTTTAATTTGCCTTCACATGAAAATCAATGGCCGCTTTCTTTTCTTTTGTATCATACTGCAGCTTTCTACTCCTTCAGTGTTTTCACAGGATACAACAGCCATTTCGCAAAAGAAAACTGACACTGTATCAGAAAAGCCACCCAGGAATTTTTTCAGAAATGAGATTTTAGCCATCACCGAAAACGATAACTATACACTGCAGTTGCGTGATGGCTATTACACCAATGGCATTATCCTTCGGTTCAGCCGTGCCCTCGCCATTAGGCAAGGCAGTTGGTTTGCTACACCAAAAATCAGCAAAGTGGTGCAGGGTTACGAAGCCGGTCAATACATTCTCAATCCGGTGAGGTACGATAGTATCAATACTGCCACCCAGGACCGTCCATTTGCCGGTTATCTGTACGGGAAATTTGACCAACGCATTTTTTTCCAACGAAACAGTTTGCTGCAATGGAGCTTAGCGCTGGGAACCATCGGGCCTCATTCCTACGGGGAAGAAGTGCAACGCTGGTACCACCATGTGGTGGGCATTTATGATGTGAAAGGATGGAGTGGGCAATTGAATAACGAAGTAAGTGTGAACCTGGGTGTGGCTTATTACAAAAGCCTGTTGCGCAAGCCTGTGCAGGATAGAAGCATTGATATTACTGCGCTCGGTATGGCCAACCTGGGCAATGCTTACACCGACCTCAGCGGTGGCATGCTGTTCAGGTTTGGACTGATGGAGAATTTTTCCAATTCGGTGCATTTCAGCAGCAGGGTCACCGCCGATGTAACCAAGGCGCCGAAGCATCGCAATGAGCTTTACTTTTTTGTCCAACCAATGCTTACCTGGCAGCTATACAATGCAACATTGCAAGGCGGATATTTTCTCGATAACAAGGGCCCATTAACAGTGGAGACAGAACCATTTTACCTGACCACGCAAATGGGTTTTAAGTTTGCACTATGCAGGTGGACATTTGGGGCACATTATGTAAACCGCACTTTGCAGGCTACAAAGCAAATTAGAAATGAAAACTTCCTATCCTTCCAGGTAGCCTACCGGATGGGGGATTTATTAAAATAAACAACATGCAAGAAGCAACTGTAAACGCATCCATTCAACTCGTTCCTATTGACAATCCGGGCAATGCCATCCCGATTATTGATGAAGCCATTGCCCTTATCAAGGCCAGCGGCCTTTCCTGTGAGGTTGGCCCATTTGGAACCAGTGTAGAAGGCACCCTGCCCGAAGTGCTCAACCTGGTGAATCGCATCAATATTGCTATGCAACAGGAGGATGCTGAGGAATGGCTGATTAACCTGCAGGTGCATGTGCGTAAGGGCGCATCTGTTTCTGCCGACGAAAAAACAGCAAAACATCGCAGATAAAATCCATTCAACATGAAGACAATAGCCATGATACCGGCACGCTATGCGGCCACCAGGTTTCCTGCTAAACTGATGCAAATGCTGGGCACCAAAACGGTTATTAGGCACACTTACGATAATACAGTAGCTACAGGCCTTTTTGATGAAGTACTTGTGGTGACTGATAGCGAAATCATTTTCAACGAAATTGTTTCGAATGGCGGCCATGCCAGGATGAGCATTAAACAACACGAAAGCGGAAGTGACCGGATTGCAGAGGCCGTAGAAGACATAGATGTGGATGTGGTTGTAAATGTGCAGGGCGATGAACCGTTTGTAAATCGTGAACCACTCGAGCAGTTGTTATCGGCATTTAAGGGCGAGGAAGGCGAGCAAGTGCAGGTCGCCAGCCTGATGCAGGTATTGAAGGATGCGGCACTCATTGAAGATCCTAACTATGTGAAGGTGGCAGTAGACCTTAATATGAATTCACTCATGTTCAGCCGGTCTCCCATCCCATACCTCCGCGACAAAAATGTTTCTCCTGTTTATTATGAGCATATCGGCGTGTATGCATTTCGCAAACAGGCACTCATGAATTTTACCAGGTGGCCCATTACCCCGCTGGAAGCGGCTGAAAAAATTGAATGCTTGCGTTACCTAGAACACGGCATTCCGCTCAAGATGTTTGTGGTGAATTATATGGGTATAGAAATTGATACACCGGAAGACCTGCAAAAAGCGTTGGGATTGTTGTAAATTTCAGCTTAGAAAACTGTCTTCACTCCCAAAACAAGTTCACTTGCAAAACCAATTTCCAGATTCCTTCATAGCCAGGTTTAAAGAAACTATCAATGCTTATAGCCCAGTGCCCGATGAGGCATTCGACGCATTCATGGCAACTTTTGAAATGAGGACCTACAAGAAGGGCGAAGTATTGCTAAGGCATGGCGAAATATGCAGACATCTTTATTTCATCCTGGAAGGAGGCATCAGGTGCTTCCATTTTGATGAGCAGGGCCGGGAAGTGAATATTCATTTTTATTTCGAAAATGAACTCGCCAGTGAATTTAAAAGCCTGCGCATGGAAGAGCCATCGGCACGAAACCTGGTCACCATTACTGCATCGAAATTATTGCGTGCCAGCAAGCGTAATTATATTTCTGTTTTCGAACAATACCCTGCGTTTGCAAATACAGCATTGCGCTTTTTCCAGGAACGTTTTTTGGCAGAAGAGGAGCACAGTGATATGCTTAGAAAGCTAACTGCGGAAGAACGCTATCAATATGTGATGGACGAACAGCCTCACCTGCTGCAACGCATTTCGCTCACGCAACTTTCATCATGGCTGGGCATCAGCCGCGAAAGCCTGAGTCGCATTAGGGCGAAAATTTCAGGCTGATTTCCAGGTTTGTTATTCCTTTTTTACAGCCTCTGATAATTGGGGGTTGGTAGCTTGCTGCGGTGGCGGCAAGGATGCAGGCAATGAAGAACAACTTGCTTTCAGCGTTACCTTCCTGCCCGTTGCAATGGTGATGGCTGCGCCGCCTTTAAGTTGAACACTTGCAGCGGTTCCATCGGCACCGGAAACCACCGGGTTGTTGGGAGTGCCCGAAGGAATAATCACATGCGTGCTGTCTCCGGGTACTCTTCCGGTTGACCAGTTTGCAGGCGCAAACCAACTATTACTAACGCTTCCGGTCCATGTGGCTACATCCTGTTTCACCAGTACATATCCTGTGTCCTTGCAACCAACGCTGTTGGTGGCAATTACCTGGTGTGTACCCAGTGGTGCCTGTGTTGCATCGGGAATACTCCATTGAGTTGTTGCACCTCCAAGACCGAATAGCGGATACACATTCACCACATCATTGGAGCAAACTACAAGTGCTGATGTGTCGGGCCCAATTGAATACTTATTGATGGTAATGTTTTGCAGCCATGGCGCAGTGGTATTGGCCGGGTTGGTGCTTCTGATGCGCAGGAGGTAACCGCTGCCATCAGCCGTATTGGCTGGTATCTGGCAACTGAACACACCTGTTGCATTGGTGGTGGTGGTACTGCCAACTACTACCGGGCTTGCAAAACTTCCGGCAGCATCTGACAATTCTGCTACAAATTGATTGCCCCCGCCATAAGTTCCTGTACTATGATAACCTACGCTAAAGGTTCCTTCTTTGCAAATAGTGGAATAGGCAACACTGTTGATGTTAAGGAAAGGTGGAGCCACCGCTGTGCCAATATTGAATGCATATAAATAATCCTGGCTCCAAACACCAGCCACATCCAATGTGCGGAAAAACAATTTATGTCCACCCACAGGCAAATTCGTGATGTTGGCAAGGATAGCTTGCGCATTAATGTCGTTGGAAGCAGGTAGGGCAACGGGAATCCCCTTGCCGTAGCCGGGGTCATTGTCAAAATAATATTCTACCCTGGCAATATTTCTGTTTGCTCCGGTTGTTGTATTGGTATAAGGCTTCAGAAAAAGCCATCGGTTATCAAAGCTCCACATATTGGTAGCATCTTTCGACCGGATGCCCACAACATGCACTCCCTCAGCCAGTGAAGCCATGTTGATATTTACGGAAATGGAGGCAATATCCTGCCCTGCAGTAATCGGAATATTGGTAGCATTTCCAAAACCGGGGTCGGTATCTACGAAGTACTCCACCCTTGTAATATTTGGGGCAGTTCCTGCGGTGCTTGTTGTGTATGGTTTCAGAAAAATCCAGCGGTTGTCAAAACTCCACACTCCGTTTGCATCTCTTGCCCTTACGCCCACAACATGAACACCTTCAGCAAGTGGGGTCATATTAATGTTGAAAGAAAGACCAGAAAGGTCTTGTCCCGGAGTGATGGGGAGTGTAATACCATTTCCAAATCCAGGATCATTATCAATAAACCATTCCACCCTGTTTATATTGGGAGTGGGGCCCGAGGAAGAGGTTGAATAGGGTTTGAGGAAAATCCAGCGATTATCAAAACTCCACACACCATTTTCATCTTTTGAACGCATTCCCACCACATGTACACCTGGTGATACCGCATTAACATCAATATTGAAACTTGTGGAAATATCGTTGGCACTGCTAATGGGTAAACTTATGCCATTGCCAAAACCAGGGTCTACATCAATGAAGTATTCAACCCTTACAATGTTTGGTTGTGCCGTCAACTGTGTCAATCCCGGCAGTAAGATTGAGCAAACAGCCACCAGAAAATTCTTCAGAAATGTTCTTTTTAGCATGAACGCATTTTAGCACTGCTTAAAAATTCAACCGACTCTCTATTCGGTTGTGCATTGGAATGAAATCAGGTATTCATTTAGTTGTTCCCCCGGGTGCTCAGGTTTATTTGAATGGTGCTGCCTGTTGGATTATTACCCTGCGGACTCGAAAGTGAATAGATAGTAGGCATTGAAGGAATAGTACTCAGTTTGTATGGTGTTCCTCCGGCATATATGCCTGCATCAATAGAACTTCCCGGCCTGTTGGCCACCAACGCCGGGCTGCCAGCCACCAGCGCCCAACGGTCATCAGCAGTGCGGCTTCCAATAGTTGGGAAGCCTTCAAATATGGACGCTGCATTATTGGATTGCACATAAGTATTGCCTGTTCCTGCAGCTGGGAACGCTGTGAAATTATAGCCTGGAATCATCAGGTTATAATTGAAGATGCTATTACCTATGCCAGTGAATGTGAAATAGTTGTAGTTGTTGGCTGGTACGGCATTGTAATAGCTTGCAAAAATGTTATTCTGAAAAAGAAAACTTCCACCCTGAATATCTATAGCGTAAGTGCCTGAATTAATCTCAGTGTTGGATTCAGCGCTGCTGTAGGCCCATACGTTGTTTGAAATAAGTCCGCTTAATGTGTTGTTTGCATAAAACGAAAGGTAATTAATGAAATTATTGCTGATATTCAGGTTGGTGGCGCTGTATCCATTTGTATTATAGCTCTGAATGATTACCCTGTAGTTTTCAAGTATTGCTACATTGTCGTTCACTAAAGGACCCGAAGTGGGGTGGCCAAGGGTTACCGTAATATTTCTGTTTCTCCTGATTACCGCATTATCACAATCGCCCACATAAATAGTGCCTCCGAACATGCCGGTTATTACAGTGCCGGCACTTCCTGCCAAAAGCACAACGGTGCCAACGGTGGAATTTCCATTGAAAGCCTGCCTGTTGGCATTGCCTTTGGGATTACTGGTTCCATCCAGCCAGTTGCCATAGCCCATTAACACCAGTCGCTTGCTTATGGTATAGGAACCAGCGGAATTGGCCCCTGGAAAAATGTAAATCGTATCATTGGCAGAGGCTGCGGAAATGGCAGCAGTCAGGTCGGAATAATCAACTCCGGAGATAGGAGGTCCGAAAAAGCCAACCCGCAACACTTTGGAATAGGACGATAACACGAGGCAAACAAGCGCCACATTCAGAAAGAAAATCTTTTTCATAGCATTGGATAATTAAGGCCTTAGTAAGATACAATGCACTGAAGAACAATGCAAAAAAAGAAGGCGTTGATTTCAAGGATGTTTTTTTTAAGACTCAAAGGAAGATTTGAACAATAATCAACGGCCCAATTCTTCTTTATTGAAAGCTGAATCCGGGCACATGAATTAGTTGTCTATTGACCTCTTCATGCTATTGCTTATTTGTCTGCATAAAGCCTAACCCAGGAATGGAGTTGGGCTTTACATCAAATGCCCACTCTTCGTGGATGTGAAAGTTTCCTAAATGAATATGATTGTGACGAATGCCGCAGGTGTATCCTTCGAATGCGGATGACATTTGTATCAGCAAAATCGCATTGATAAATTATAATGGTGGGTGTGGAAAAACAGGATTCGCTGCGGTTTATTAAACACTTGGTTCAAAAAGCTCCCGTGCATATGGACCTGTGGGAAAATGACCGTGGCGACCTGTTTATTAGTTTACCTACTTCCGATGAACAGGGCACTGTGTTCGTCGGCATCACTCCGGAAGACATCATCCTCTTTTTTGAAAACCGCATAGACCTTCGTCAATTGGTTGAACGCTGCGCAAGCCCTTTTGTGCGGCTGATAGAAAACAGTGTTCACCGGCTGTTGTATTTTCCCGATGCTGAATTGGAAGTAGCTGGTGCGGAATACTTCTACAAGGATCTGCAATAGCATTTTCACTTCTTGCGCAGCGCAGATTTTACATGTTCTTGTCATCTGCAATTCATGCTCAATACTTCCTTCGTTCGTTCATAGTATCCCCTTGCTTTTTCAGGTGTTTTACCAATACTCAGCACGCCAAGTTTACCGTATTGACTCAATGCTCCTATGATGTGAAACATGACTCCTTCCTGCGAGGCGCCGTTGAACATGAGGTCGTTGTCCATCGCTATTTCAATCAGGTCGTGTGGGGTAAGCCCTTTATAACTTGCATCCACCAAATTATCTGTGCTGAAGTAAAACCTTTCCTGCCCGGTGCGAATGAGATAGCGCCCTTTTTTTGCATTGTACTGGCCGTCGGTTAAAAAGTTCAGCATCAGGTAGGGATGCGTGGTGCCACCTTTGCGCAGGTTTATTTCGATGGCATAATGTTGCCAAACACCGGCTTCATCTTTTACTGACATGAAATCAATACCGAAGCGACCAATTACGCCTTTGTCGCGAAGGGCATTGCCTACGGGCATTGCAAGCTTTGCAAGGTCGCTGGCATAGTCTTTATGTGCCGGAAAATATGCACCTTGGAATACCTGTCCGCCATCGCCACCAAGCACCTGGTCATGCGTGCTGATAATATCGCAAATGCCCAATGGGTTTATCCTGCACTGAACCGATGGTGACGCTTTTTCAGTTCCTTCCAGGAATACTTCGGCTATGCCGCCCATGCGCACAAATTTTTTGATATACTGCTCAAACTTCAGGTCTTTGGCAATGATCGAAAGGTTTTTTGGAAGCAGTTCCAGTATGCGTTGGGGTTCAATATGATGCTGTTCCAAATCGGTGGGAAAGCTGAAAAGTGCATTGCCCTCTCCACTAAATCCTTCATTTATTTTCAGTACTGCCCTGTTTATTTGCGGATTACGCAGTTTAATAGCAGTAAGGGCTTCCGCAATATCCGATTCGGAAGAAAGGTCTTCAAATCCATCGGGTATTGTAAGTCCACATTGCTGAAAAAGTTTTCGGCCGTTGCTTTTGTTGCCCAGTTCAAACAGGTCAGGATCGCAACCGTAAATAGGCATGTTAAGTTGCAGTGCAAGGGTACGCTCCAGTGTCGTTACATTGAAGCACGACATATGAGATGGCTGCCCGGGTGGAATCAGTTTTCGGATGCGTTCAATTAGTCTCGGACGTTCCAGTATTTTTTGGGTGAGTGCCATATGCGATGCATCGAAGCAACTGAGCATGGTAAGGCGCTGCCTTGCATGATAGCTGGTGATGCCCGGCAACAGGTGCAGGTAATAATCCACCACCACAGGATCCATGGGTACGCTGCTTACAAAAATAACCTGGGTGCGAGGCATGCGGAGTAACAGCAGCATGCACAGCATTCGCTCCTCATAATGTACAATGCCGTGTATCTTTTGAAGTATGTCCTGGTCGAGTGTCAGGCTGGGAATAATGACAACCGTTTTAGAAGCCAGTTTGTTGGGGAAGGCATGCTTAAATTGATCCACAAACTGGTTTTGCAGGTGCTGAAACATTTGCCGCTCCTCCTCCGAACCAGGCACCGGCGTTGGCGTATGATACAAATAATTACTACTCATGGCAGGTTTTGACAAACGGTTGAAAACTTAAGGCATTGTCATTGTTGGCTCTGTTCACCAAGTAACTTGAACTAATGCCTTTTACCAATGATATTTATCACTATTCCCTTGTAGCGATGCACTGATCAGCTTTAGGCTTATTGCAGCATCTCTTTGATTTATCTTCGCCACTCTAAATGGCATAATATGAAGTTCAGGAATTTCAAAATGGTGGGATTTGTAATCTACGGCAGAGGCAGTTTCAACCAGCTTGATGAGATTATAGCGCCACACCGCAAGGAAGGTGCGCCAATGGTTTTTTTGCTCGACCATTTTTTCAAAGGCAAACCGTTGGAAACCCGCATACCTATTCGTGGCAATGATGTGTTGTTGTATGCGGATGTAACGCATGAACCCAAGACTTCACAGGTGGATGGCATTGCCAATCAATTAAAAGAACAGTTTGGCACAGTAAGCGGAATTATTGGCATTGGCGGTGGCAGCACTATGGACCTTGCCAAGGCTGTGAGCCTTATGATCAACAACCCCGGCAGCAGTGCCGATTACCAGGGCTGGGACCTCGTGAAATTTCCGGGAGTGTACAAAGTGGGCATACCCACACTGAGCGGTACCGGTGCCGAAGTTTCGCGTACCACCGTACTCACCGGGCCAACCCGCAAGTTGGGCATGAACAGCGATTTTACACCTTTTGACCAAATAGTACTCGACCCCGAACTCACCCGCAATGCACCCAAAAACCAGCGCTTTTACACAGGCATGGATTGCTATATCCATTGCATTGAAAGCCTCGAAGGGACTTACCTGAACGAGTTCAGTAAAAGCTATGGCGAAAAAGCGCTTGAACTATGCCGCGATGTGTTTATTGATGCAGATGAATGGACTGATGAATGTGATGATAAACTGATGATGGCAAGTTATGCAGGCGGTATGAGCATTGCCTACAGCCAGGTGGGAGTAGCGCATGCCGTAAGTTATGGCCTTGCGTACCTGCTTGGCACCAAACATGGCATTGGCAACTGTATTGTGTTCAACCACCTTGATGAATTTTATCCTTCGGGTGTGGCCGAGTTCAAAGCAATGGTACACAAAGGGCATTTCGAAATTCCGAAGGGTGTATGTAAAGGCCTGACCGATGAACAGTTTGACACCATGATCAACGTAAGCCTCGGCATGAAACCCCTGTGGGAAAATGCATTGGGAAAAGACTGGGAAAAGATTATGACCCGTGATAAGTTGCGCAAACTTTACGAAAGGCTTTGATGATTTGGCAAAAGTTCATTTAATTACTTCCATGAAAACGAGCTCCCCCGTCATTTTTATTGCTCTGGTTGCAATTTTTGGCGCCACCCATTGGGCAAATGCACAGGGCGGGCTAGGCCAGCCAGCCAACCTGCAGATCAACGGGAAGATGGTGCAGCTGGACAAATATGTAAATGTGGTAGAAGGAACACCTTTCTACAATACAGAATATGAGAAGGCAACTGTGGTGCTCACCGATGGTCGTGTAGAAAAGAATGTAATGGTGAAGTTGAACCTGCAGGCAAAGGAAATGTGGTTTCTGAACCAATCGGGCCAGGAGGTGATTGCTTCTGACCCCATCAACGCGGTTATTTTCATAAATGGCAGTGGCGATACTTCGGGCATTTTCATCACTAAATACACTATGGATTCCAATGTGGTTCCCGATGGATGGTATGAGTTGATGAAAAAGGGGGAAGCATCCTTGCTCAAAGAGTTTTTCAAATCATACACAGAACATAAGGAATACGGCGCTTCCACACCCAAGATGGCCCTGGTGACAGAAGAACGTTTCTTTGTTTGGTCTAACCAAAACCACAAGTTCACAAGGGTCAAAAATCTGCAGGATATTGCCGAGGTGTTGAACTCGCCGGAGGTCAATAATTACATGGCCTCCAAGAAGAAAAACAGCAAATCCGAAAACGACTTCAAAGAAATCATCGGCTATTACAACACCAGCCTGAAGAAATAAACTTAATCTCCATTAAGTGCCGAAATTGCTGATGATGATTCCGGAAATTTCACTGCTGTTCTCACGCAACACAAAAGAATACCTCAATAACAGTTCTTGGCATCGAACTGTGATTTACATTTAGAAAAATGAAGTGCCATGTCTGATCGCCGCAGGTTCCTGAGCCGCTTTGCCCTTACTACCGCAGGTGCATTTGGTATCAACAGTTTGATGAACGAATTGCATGCGGCTGATATTGAAGAAGCTTATCGTTTGTTGGATGACAACAACCCCGAATCGGATGTTACCAACGAAGCCTTCTGGACCATCTTTCAGCAGGCCTATACGGTGAATCCGAACATCATTAACCTCAATAATGGCGGTGTAAGTCCGGCGCCCCGGGTGGTGCAGGAAGCATTGCATCGTTACAACGATTTGATGAACGAAGGCCCCAGTTACTACATGTGGCGCATCATGGACCAGGGCCGAGAACCGCTGCGGCAAAAGCTGGCGAATCTTGCAGGTTGTGACCCCGAAGAAATTGTAATTAACCGCAATGCAACAGAAGCATTGAATACAGTGATTTATGGATTGCCATTGCAAAAGGGTGATGAAGTAATTGGCACTGTGCAGGATTATCCCAACATGATTGCCGCATACAAACAAAGGCAATTGCGTGATGGTATTGTGTACAAACAAATCTCTTTTGATTTCCCTGTTGAAGATGATGAATTGATTGTGAAAAAATTTGCCGATGCCGTTACGCCGAATACAAAGCTGATTCACCTCACACACATCATCAACTGGGTGGGGCAGATATTGCCTGTTAGAAAAATTGCCGACATGGCTCATAGCCGCGGCATTGAAGTAATTATCGATGGTGCTCACTCCTTCGGGTTGCTTGACTATGAAATACCTGAGCTGGGCGGTGATTATTTTGGCACTTCGCTGCACAAATTTTTAAGTGCTCCCATTGGCAGCGGACTGATGTGGATTAAGAAAGAAAAGATTGAAAAAATATGGCCGCTGGTTTGTAACGACAAACCTCACGGCACCGACATCAGGAAGTTTGAAACCCTTGGCACACGCAGCTTTGGCATAGAGCAGGCCATTGGCGAAGCTGTGAATTTCCAGGAAGCCATCGGGCCAAAAAGAAAGGAAGAACGCATTCGCTACTTAAAGAATTACTGGGCAGAAAAGGCCATGCAAATTCCGAAGGTGAAAATTCATACATCTCTTAAGCCACAGTATTCCTGTTCAATTTGCGGCGTGAGCATTGAAGGCATGAAGCCTGAGGAACTAGACTACAAATTGTTCGACAAATTCAAGATTCATGCAGTGGGCATCAATTGGGAAAATATTCATTGCCTGCGTGTGACGCCGCATGTGTATACACGCCTGCAAGATTTGGACAAGCTGGTAATGGCTTTGGAAAAAATTGCAAAGGGCGCCGCCTAATCAAGTTGATGCAGCCATTGCACAATGCCATCGTACACTTTGTGCGCCACTTTTTCGCGGAATGACTTGTCGAGTATCATTTGCTCATCCTGTTCATTGCTCAGGAACGCTACCTCCACCAGGCAAGCAGGAAATTCAGTTGGTTGAACCAATTGAAAATTAAAGCTGCCCACATTGCCAAACTCTGGAAGGTTGTCAATCTCCAGCATCTGCTTCAGAATACTTTGCGACAGCTGCCTGAAGCCCACATGACGGTAGTAAGTGGAAACACCTCTTGCCGAAGGCCTGCTGCTGGAGTTGAGATGAAAACTGATGAGCAGATCCGGGTGCTGTTGTTTTAGAAAAAGCAGGCGGTCTTTGTTTTCGATGGTAGTGTCACCTGTCCGTACCATGATGGTTCTAATATTCTTCTTCTCCAACAGTTTCTCCAGTTCTTTCGCAAACAGGATGGTGTAATTTTTTTCAAGCACATTTGATTTCACACCGCTTGCACCCGTGTTGGTGCCGCCGTGCCCGGCATCAATAGCCACCACGAAATCGTGCACATGTGCATGTTCAGGTTTTCGTTTGATACTAAGTACAAGCCGGTTGCCGATGTAACCAATAGAATAGCCCAGCTGCTGATGCTGTTGCAGTTCAATCTTTATTTGTACCACATCATCTTCTGTTTGTTGCCAGCTAACGTCTTTTATCCCTTTTGCCGATGATAGATTGGTAATCCAGTTGGTATTGCTTTGCACGCCAAACAGCTGAATCATAATGGCAGCAGGTGCTGTTTCCATCCATGAAGCATAAGGCACAGAACGACTTATGCCAATGCTTACTGTATCATACTTTTCGCCACCCCGCACACTCCATGCGTCCATGAGTGCTGGTTGCGCAGGCAAGGTGTCGGCCGTTGGTCGCAGAAATTCTCTCGCCAGAAAAGCACTGTGGTATTTCGACAACTGCAAACGGTAGTTGCCGTTTATGCTGTCGGTTATTTTTACAATGATGCCTGTATCAATGTAGCCCATTTTTGCACTGCCCAACCTGTCGGTGCCATTGCTGAAAGCAAGTTGGGGTAGCTTGCCGGTAATCACCGCATTCATTTGTGAAAATGCAGGACAGCCCAGGAAAAAAATAATGCCGCAAAAAAGAGATGCAATTCTTTTCATACGGCAAATTAATCAATGCAAATGCTAATGGTTCAGTTCAATTTATTGAGTGCATCACGCAGTTTTTCCAGCATAGGATGGATATCGGTTTTGCGGCAGGTGCCTACGCTTAACCTATACCAGGGCGATAAGGCCGGTGCCCCGAATGCATAAAACGGTACAATAGCCAGCCCTGCTTCCTGCAGCAGGTACTGTGTTACATCTGCCTGTTCACGAAGCAGTGTTCCATCGGCAGTTTTCTTTCTCGCCAAATCAATGCAAATGGTAAGGTAAATAGCAGATTGGGGTGCTACCACATCCACGGAGTGCCCTTCTGCTTTCAGTTGCAGAAATCCATGGTAAATAGCCTGGAGTCTAAAGTTGATTTCTTCTTTGAAGCCTTGCAGGAATCTTTCAATAGCTTCCTGTTGTTTGAAATAGCGGGCCACGGCTTTCTGTTCAGCCATAGGCGCCCATGCGCCTAAATGACTGAGGACGGCTTTAATTTTTCCAATTACCGGTGCAGGGCCAAAAGACCAGCCAACCCTTACACCGGTGGCCGCAAAACATTTGCTGATGCCATCAACAAACACCGTGTAGTCTTTCATTTCAGGCACCAGGCTTACCGGGTTGTAATGAACGGTATCGCCAAAAGTGAGTGTCCAGTACATCTGGTCGAACATCACGTAGAGTTTCTTTTCACCTTCAGTTCTCCGGTTGTTTTCTTCTATCACCAGCCTGCAAATTTTCTCCAGTTCATTCCGGTGCAGTGTGGTACCCGTTGGGTTTTGCGGAGTGCAAAGGCAGAGCAATGCGGCATTTTTCAGGTGGGGTGCAATCTGCGCAGCCGTAGGCATGAAGTCGGTTTCCGGGCTGGTTTGTATGAGGCAATGCTCGCCGCCAAGCATGTTGGTGTAGTGGTTGTTGTTCCAGCTGGGCACGGCATAAATCACTTTGTCACCGGGGTTTACCAGCACCCTGAAAATGGTGTAAATCAGCGGCCTGCCACCCGATGCTATCTGAATTTCATTCACAGCATAATCAATGCCCTGGTTGTGTTTGTAAAAATCCACCACCGCCTGCCGCAAATCGAGTTCGCCATCCGCCAAAGGATAAGTGGTGTAGCCCTCCTTGTAGGCTTCGATAATTTCAGCTTCCAGTTCTTTGGGAATAGGGAAAACGGAGGAATCAAAATCGCCGATGGTGAAATTGTAAATGGTTTCACCCATGCGCATCCTTTCACGGATGGCATTGCCCAGTTTCACAATCTCGCTGCCCTGCAGGTTTTCTGCCATGTCCGAAAACTTCACTGCTCCCATTGTAGGTTGATTTGAGGCGCAAATGTAAGCATTGCGGTAGCAGCGTTTGGGCATCAGGCAAACTCCTGCAAAATGCTTCGGCATTGCTGCACGTAGCCTCCGCTAAAAAGGATAGCGTGTACCAGCAGCGGGTACAATTGTGTGAGGTGTACCCTTTTTCTCCAACCCGGTTCTAGCGGAAAATACTGTTGGTAAGCATCGTAAAACTTCTTGTCGAAGCCGCCGAAAAGCAAAGTCATACCCAGGTCCATTTCGCGGTGGCCGCAGTAAACGGCAGGGTCGTAAATGGCAGCATATCCGCCGGCTGCCACTATGAAGTTACCACTCCATAAATCGCCATGCAGGAGCGAAGGCGGTTCGGCGGGAAACAACTCATCAAAACGTTTACAGCATTGAGTGGCAAACGATATTTCGGTTTTTGAAAATTTGCCAGCATTTGCCAACTGCCTGACAAGCGGCATAATGCGGCATTGCGCATAAAATTCACCCCAGGTTTCCTTTGGTGTGTTAACCTGCGGGAGTGAACCAATGTAGTTATCTGCTGACCAGCCAAACTGAGATTGTTCCTGCAGGTGCAGCATAGCGAGTCCGCGGCCAAAATCTTCCCAGAAATCCGGCATGGGCTCACCTTTATTCAGCCAATCCAGCAGCAAAAACTGGTGGTCGTTCAGAATGCCGGATTGTATCACTTCGGGAACAAAGAGTCCACCCTGGCTGCGCAAAGCCTGCAAACCATTCGCTTCCGCTTCAAACATGCCGGGGTAACGAAGGTTGCTGTTCAGCTTGAGGAAATAGTTATTGTTATCACACAGCAAACACCAGGCATCGTTGATGTCACCTCCACCAACGGGTATGGCTTGCAGCAGGTGCAGCCCGAGGGTAGCAGCAATTTGGCGAATGGTATCCTGCATGGGAATTACCTTGATTTTGATACCTAAAGGTAATTGATGGTAAGATGGGCAATGGATGAGTAGCTATTAGGTGGTATGAGATGCAGAATTGTGTGGCAACAAGGGTTATCTTTGTGGTTCATAACCAAAATTGATACTATGAAAAAATTATTTGCACTCGTTCTCACTGCTTTGCTTATATCTTCTGGAATTTTTGCCCAGGATTCATGGCCTAAGGCATACCTCAACGGTTTTGTCGGCTACACATTTGACGAAAGTTTCTATGCCGGCTATGGTGAATGGAAGTATGTCGGTAATGTCCATTATGGCGGCTCAGTTGAATTTGTATTGCAGGGTGCTTCCACCAGGTATAGTGAGCGTACGATCGAACTCATGTACCAGTATATGAATTCCGATCTCCAAAATGTTTACATCGGCGGAAGTAAGGCAAAAGGTGCGAACATGAATGTGAACTACCTGACAATTGGCGGTAACAACTATTTTGGACAAAGCCGCAAAATCATGGGTTTTGGTGGCCTCCAATTGGGTGCTGGCTTTGTTAATGGAACGGCAACTGATGCGAACAGCAAGAGCTATTCCGAATCGACCACAAAATTCGCCTTTAACCTGAGGGGTGGCGGTCGCTTTATGTTCAGCGATAAAGTTGGCCTCAAATTATATGCCCAACTTAACACTTTGGTTGGTGGTACAGGATTCTACTTTGGCACAGGAGGCGCAGGAGTTAGCACTTACTCCAGTGCAGTTCAGTTTGGCCTCGGTGGTGGTCTCACCATTGGTCTTGGCGCCAAGCCTGCTCCAGCCACTACACCTAATCCATAAACTTCAAATCCAAATTGATAATAGCAGGGCAGTATTTATACTGCCTTTTTTTATGTCAACCCCTTAAAAGGCGAATCGAAAAGACAATCCTGCCCAGCTTGAATTGGAATAGCTTTCGCCAATGAATGTAACGGATGGTTGCCAGTCGAGGCTGAGGTTGATAGGCGCCCCGGTGAATTTGTAATCAAGACCAATTATCCCATCCATGCCGGCTGCTGCTCCACCGCTGTTTTTTTCCTGCTTGTATTCGTTGTTCAGAAAATCTATATGTGCACCAATGCCTGCAAACCATTTCAATCCCTGCACATTGCCCAGTTGCTGATGCCATTCGTAAAGGCCTGTGGCGCGGAATGCATCTTTCCAGAAGTAGCCGATGCCTTCCAGCGCAGCATTGCTTTTTACAAAATGTTTGACGGTTACCCCTCCCGGAGCAAATCGAAATCCAATAGCTGTATTGTAGTTAGGTCCTGTGGCCTGCGAAAATGATTTTGATGTAATGAGTGAAACGAAACAGAGGAAAATGAGTACACGAAGCGAATTAATCATTGGTTCATTCTTTTTTGACAGAGAAGAAAAAATCAGGCCAGAATGAGATAGCCGTTTTGCTTTTGCAGTTCTTTAACCAGGACAAAAAAAGAGCAGGCTTGTCGGGCCTGCTCTACATCATCTGAAAATGAACTTTTTATTGTATGCTGTATTTGTATTTGTAACGGTCAAACAGTTGCGTTTGTTTGTTATGCAGGTCAATATCACGGCCCTGGATGAATGCCTTGCTTATTTTGTTGCTGCGCATATCGAGTATATCACCATCACTTACCACAATGTTGGCATCCTTGCCTGCTTCAATGGAACCTGTGCGGTCGGCAATGCCAAGAATTTTTGCTGCATTCAACGTTATGGCCTGCAGTGCTTCTTCCTTCTGCAAACCATAAGCCACAGCTGTGCCCGCATTGAAGGGCAGGTTGCGGCCGCGGTTTTGTGAGTCGTCATCGTTGATGCAAAACAACACTCCGGCCTTTTGAAGGACAGCAGGAATTTTGTAAGGCTGGTCCACATCATCATCATCCATAGCAGGCAGGCTGTGCATTTGGCTGAGTATAACGCTGATGTTGTTTTGCTTCAGCAGGTCGGCAATGCGGTAGCTTTCGCTGCCACCTACAATTACTACATCAAAGCCAAACTCTTTGGCAAAATCTACCGCCACCAGCATTTGATTCACCTCGTTGGCATGCACGAACAGTTTTTCTTTTTTCTCAAACAAGCCGCGGCATGCTTCATACTTCAGGTTGGTTTCAGTATGTGATGGAGCAGCCATCCATGCTTTTGCTTCACGGAAAAACTGCTTCACTTTGTCGATGGTTTCCAGTGCCTGTTTCACACGGTCGCCCTGGGGTTGGTTCATAGCCATGAAGAATGCGGCCCTGCCGCCACGACCCTGGCTGTTGAGCAAACTGGGCATGTACAGGTTTACACCCATATCGGTAGCGTATGCTGCATCTTCATAGTTCCATGCATCCAGTTGCACCACCGAAGAAGTGCCACCCATGAGTGAACCTTCGGGAGCAACGTGCGCCAGCAGAATACCATTGTTGCGCAGGGTATTCGTGATTTTGCTGTCGGCGTTGTAGGCCGCAATGGCACGCACCGATGTGTTGTTATCCCCAATTTCATTGAAGTCGTTGCTGCCGCGAACACCGCTGCCTATTTCCACCAGTCCCAGTGTGGAAGACGGCAGAATGAGTCCGGGATAAACGTGCTTGCCGCTTACGTCAAACACTTTCACGTTGTCCTGCGGAATGGCGATGTTGGTTCCTACCTGTTCAATTTTTCCGTTCGAAATTTTGATGGTAGCATTTTCAATCACCTGGCCGTTGCCAACGTGAACGGTTCCGTTTTTCAGAAACAGCAAACCCTTGTATTCTTTGGCAGGGTAAACTGTTTCCTGAGCCATTGCATTCACTGTGGTTGCGATGGCGAGTATGGTTATTAGTTTTTTCATTGTTTATTTTTTTTGAAGTTCCAGAAGTTCACAAGTTTCAGAAGTTCACATGTTCTTGTTAGCTACACTCTTCCTTTGTACTTGGTTCCTTTCAGGGTGGAGTTTTCCAGGTAATCAATTAACGACTGCAGCAACACAATGATTTCCATTGAACGATTATATAAATCCTCAAACTCGGTTTGCGATAAATATTCCCGGTCTAATGCCCTGTACAACTGAGATCTGAATTCACCGCAAGAGCCTTTCGAGACATACAAAAATTGCAGGAATTCTCTATTGCCGCTATGTTCAAAACCTTCAGCAATATTGTCCATAATTGAACCGCAGGAAGCTTCTATTTGACCAATTAGCTTGAAACTGGTCCTGAATTTCCCAGCATCAATGATGGTTCCCAGGTTCTTGCTAAGTTTTCTGGCTTTTTGCCATGAAACGATGTCTTCGAATCTTTTGATGGTTGCCATGATGAATGCTTTGTGTGGGTTTTTGATGTCCTTTTAACTCGTGAACTTGTGAACTCTTGAACTGTCTTATTTAATCTCCTCCACCTGCAATTCATCAGCATCCACTTCCAGGATACCGAGTTTATGTGAATGGTCTCCGCAGGTATTGATGTATTTGAAACTTGGCTGTGCAGGAATGGTGGGACGGCCTTCGCGTTTTTCACCCACCATTTTCTTTATCAGCCTTGTTCTTTCATCCTTCACCTGCTTGCGCATTTCCATATCCTTGTCACGGTCAAAATAAACTGTGCCATCTACAATGGTGTAAAGTGATTTTGCGTAAATGCTCAGCGGGTTATCGCTCCACAGAACAAGGTCAGCATCCTTGCCCACTTTGATGGAGCCAACACGGTCATCCACATGCAGCATTTTTGCAGGGTTGATGGTTACCATGCGCAGTGCTTCTTCTTCGGTAAGTCCGCCATATTTCACCGACTTGGCAGCTTCCTGGTTCAGGCGGCGTGCCATTTCAGCATCATCGCTGTTGATAGCCACATTCAATCCAACCCTGGTCATGATGTAGGCATTGTAGGGAATGGCATCCTGCACTTCCATTTTGTAAGCCCACCAATCGCTGAAGGTGGAAGCGTTGGCGCCATGTTCTTTCATCTTGTCGGCAACTTTGTAACCTTCAAGGATGTGTGTGAACGTGTTAATGCGGAAACCAAATTTCTCAGCCACCCGCATGGTGCTGGTTATTTCGCTGGCTACATAACTATGGCAGGTGATGAAGCGCTTCTTGTTCATGATTTCCACCAACGCATCCAGTTCAAGGTCGCGGCGAACCACAGTAGGGGTAGCGCCTTTCTTCTTGTTGTTTTCATCAGCGGCTTTCATGGCAGCTTCATAATCCTTGGCACGTGTAAAGGCATCTGTGAGCACCTGCTCCACGCCCATGCGTGTATCAGGGAAACGCGTATTGCCAGTAACTGCTGCGGTGCGTTTTACGTTTTCTCCCAAAGCAAATTTGATAAACGGATCCCAGTTTTTGAACATGAGTCCTTCATCGTTGGCGCCCCAGCGTAGTTTGATAAGTTGGGTTTGTCCGCCAATGGTATTGGCACTTCCGTGCAAAATATGCGAGGTGGTAACGCCACCACTCAACTGGCGGTAAATATTGATATCATCGGGGTCGATGTTGTCTTTGATACGTACTTCTGATGTTACGCTTTGTCCTCCTTCGTTGATGCTGGCAACAGCTATGTGACTGTGCTCATCAATAATGCCTGCAGTAAGGTGTTTACCTGTTCCATCAATAACACGTGCTCCCGCTTCACTCAGGTTTTTGCCCACCGCGGATATTTTTCCATTTTTCACATACACATCCGTTTGCTGCAGCACGCCTTCTTTTTCACTGGTCCACACGGTAGCATTTTTGATGAGCATGGTTTCCGCTTTTGGCAACTCAGTGCTGCCATAGGCACCGAAAGGATAATCCACCTGGCCAATTACAGGGGCATCTTTTTTCTTTACTGAATCAGGCTTGGTTTCAGCAGCCTTGGTGCGCACTGCACTCCAGGTAAGGGAGTTGCCGTTGCTGTCGAGGCCTGTGCCCTGCCATACGTCCCCGTTGTTGATACCGGTGAGCCTGGTGGCATTTGCCGGCAAGGGTGTTGCAACTCCGCCACCTGCTCCGCTTCCGGGCCTGAATCCTCCACCACCTTGGGGTGCGCCACCTCCCGGCATGCCGCCTCCGCCACGGTTACGGCGTACCATGGGAGCAAACCCGATTTTCACGGATTTACCGTCCAGCGAGAACGAAGTGTTGAGCGTGTCTTTGGCCGAAACCTCAGCGCTGCCGGCTGATTTCACTTCAAGGTTGTATTGCATGGCGCCGGCAGGTCCATTTACAGTAAGTGCATACGTGCCCGCAACATTTGTCCAGTTGTCGTCCTTCAAACGGTAGGGAATGCCCTGCACCCAGTTGTGGTGAAGGGTAGTTTTTTCGGAAAACAATGGCCCGTTGGTTATGGTGAAATTGGCAAGTTTGCCTGCTTCCAGGCTGCCAACTTTGTCGTACACTTTCAAAAGGGTTGCAGGAGTTTTGGTCAGCGCATCCAGGGCAGCTGTATCGCTAAGGCCATAGTCCATTGCCTTGCGCAGGTTGCTCCAAACGATTTGGCATCACGCACATCGCTCATGGTGATGGCAAAAGGAATGCCGGCTTTTTGGAGAGCAGCGGGGTTGGAGGGGGCCATTTCCCAATGCTTCATATCTGCAAGGCTTACGTAGCGGGCATCATTGGGGTCTTCCACATCCTGGGCCGAAGGAAAGTTGAGCGAAATGATGAGCGGCGCTTTTGTTGCAGCCACTTCGGCCATGCGCTGGTATTCCTTACCTGTGCCTTTTATGATGTATTGAACGCCAA
>JBBIOQ010000011.1:0-30973 GCA_037443285.1 Sphingobacteriales bacterium
TTCGAACTGACCGAAAATAAGGTCCGCCTACACTCCTTTCAACACGTTGATGGATTCAATATCCTCAGAAGAAATGTCAGAAAGAGTTTTATTTTGGTAAGGAACTCCATCTATTACTAACAAGGGTAGCTCTCCACGAATTGATATCACTGGAGCACTATTGAAATCAGGCGTGTTCCTAACCAAAAGTCCTGCTACTTTACCAGTCAGTGAAGACCCGGGGTCAACACCAGAAACTTTTGTCAGCATATCACCTGATACTTTTTGAGTGGCATAGCCCAGTGCTTTTTCGCTCCTTTTTATACCCAGGGCGGTCACCACAATTTCTCCACTTTCCATGCTGGTAGCCACAAGGCTGATGTCAACATTGGTAGTAGCACTTGTAACAGTTAGCTCTTTTGTGGTAAAACCAACAAATGAAATAACCAGTTTTGAATTTACCGGGGCGCTAATGGAGAAATTACCAGCAGCATCCGATTTTGTGCCGTTTTGCGTTCCTTTCACCAGGATGGAAGCGCCAACAAGCGGCTGCCCTTTGTCATCTTTAACCTTGCCGCGTACATCAATGCTGTTTGGGGTTGTGCCCGTTTTTGTTTGCCCCCAGGCAACGACAGAGGTTAGAACCATTAGGGAAAGAAAAATTCCCTGCAAGATTTTTTTCATAAGCTTACGTTTTGTTTTTGAGGTACTTAAAATCCAAAGCGTTTGCGCAATCGTTTGCGCACACTTAGGGGATTTGCCATATATTGTAATTAATTTATTAACTAATTTTTTCACAAGCCCGACGGACCTGGTAAAATGGAGGATACTTTTATGCAGTAATCGACTACTTTTTAATGCTTTATGAAAGTAGTGACATGCTAAAAACAATTGTTGAAATCACCTTTTACTTGCACTTATTTGATGGTGATTAAAAGGCGGAATCTTCAAACCCATCGGCCCTGAATAGTTGATTCAGACATTTTTGTTGCGGAGGATCAGGGTAATTATAGCGTCATGATAATGTAAACTAATTGTTATCAATCTCTTTTTTGAAACCAATCATGCAGGAATCCATTATTATGCTGAGGAAAGAAAATATGCGCGCCAACCTAAAAGGAAACGCTACCTGAAACCATGAATGATAACAATGTCAATATACATTCTGTAGCCCACCATCTCGGCATTTCTGTCACAACAGTTTCCAGGGTTTTAAATGGTGTGGGAGAGCAATACAGGATTAGTAAAAAAACAATTGAACTGGTATCTAAAACTGCTGAGGAATTGGGGTACAGACCCAACCACATTGCCAAGGGTCTTCGCCTCAAAAAATCATCCACTATTGGCCTGATAGTGCCCGACATTACCAATGCCTGGTTTGCAGAGTTGGCTCTAGGAATAGAAAAAGAAGCCAGGAACCATCACTACAATATCTTTTTGTGTAATAGTAATGACGACCTCAGAATTGAAAAGAAATCTGTTGCATTACTACAAAACTGGATGGTTGATGGTATCATCATTGCACCCATCGGGTTAGTGCCCGATCATTTGGTGAGTGCCTCAGAAAGTGGCACACCAATTGTTTTGATTGACCGCTTTTTTGAAGGAGTGGACTTGCCTTACATTTCATCGAACGATTTCGAAGGTGCTTTGGAGGCAAATCAATACCTGGTGCAAAACGGTCACAAGAGAATTGCCTGTATTCAGGGAATTGTAGGTACATCACCCAATAATCAGCGTGTAAATGGCTACAAGCAAGCACTTGCCAATAACAATATTCCGTTTGATCCTGGACTGGTAATGGGCGAAGATTTCGGATACAACAATGGCTATGTCTGCGCAAAGAAGTTGGCTAAAAATCTGGCTAAAACAAAAATCACTGCCATCTTTTCCACGGGTAACCAAATAACATTGGGAATATTAAAAGCATTGAAAGAAGAGGGACTGCAAATCCCAACGACCTTTCAATGGTTTCATTTGATGAGCAGGTCTATTCAGAATTGTTGTATACGCCCATGTCAACCGTTTCGCACATGAACGAAAACCTGGGTGATACTGCACTTAAAATGCTTTTTAAACAGTTTGAAACAAACGCGGATTCAAAACCAAAGAATGTTGTGCTCAAATCCGAGCTAATTATCAGGGATTCGGTGAAGAATCTTCTTGTCAACAGCTGAATACCATTGCAATAAAGGCAGATAATAAATACCAATTTGCGAAAAGAAATTTCCGGGTTATTTAATGCCTTCTTGCGAAAAGCCAACAACGAACTTCTGGAAGGTAAACGCCATCTATCTGAACGGTATAATTGGTTTACAGGCAATATCAATCAGGTAACCGGCATCATATGGTGCACTTAAGAATGCTTCCCAAAAACCAATTTCCTAAGTTTGATGCATGAAGCAAATCCTCGTCATCATGGCACTTGCAACAGCCGCATATTCCAATGCGCAAACCAGTCAATACTTCAGTATCAAAAAAGACAGTTCAGGATTTGTTCTGACCACCAAAGGCGCTTCATTGCTGGTGAGCCTGCCATTGAAGTGCATCACCCAGGAATTTCCAAACAAAACCAATCACACTTCAATATCGGACAGTGATCATGTGCTGCTTCCATCCAAACTTCACCCTGCATTTTATGGTTGTTTCGATTGGCACTCGTCTGTACATGGGCATTGGATGATGGTAAAACTGCTGAAATCGTTTCCACAACTGCCCGAGGCAATGGCAGTTCGCGAAGCCATCAACAAAACCATTACAAGGGAAAACATCATTCAGGAAGCAAAATATTTCAACTTGCCGCTGACAGCTCCATGGGAAAGAACCTATGGCTGGGCCTGGCTGCTGAAGCTGGATGAGGAACTGATGACATGGAATGATCCTGATGGCCAAAAATGGCACGAAGCCCTGCAGCCGTTAATCCAAAAAATTGTGGCACTTTGGAAGGCATTTCTGCCTAAGCAAACCTACCCCAACCGCACAGGCATTCACCCCAACACGGCATTTGGTCTCGTGTTTGCATTGGATTATGCAAAAGCCACCGGCGACACTTCCTTTTCTAAGGCAATAGTTAAATCGGCCAAAGCGGTTTTCCTGAACGACAAAAATGCACCTGCTTCCTGGGAACCAAATGGCAGTGATTTCTTGTCACCTTGTTTGGAGGAAGCCGACCTGATGCGAAGGATATTGCCGGCAAAAGCATTCATCACCTGGTTTAACCAGTTTCTAAGTACCTCATCATTGAAGCACCTTACTATTTTGCCTGTTGTATCCGACCGGGAAGACTTGCAGATTGTACATCTCGACGGACTTTGTTTCAGTCGCAGTTGGTGCATGCAGGGACTGGCGAAAACCCTTCCGTCGTCCGACCCAAGGAAAAAAATGCTGATGCAGTCGGCTGTGAAACATCTGTCTGCTTCACTCCCGAATGTAGTGAGTGGCAATTATGGCGGCGAACACTGGCTGGCGAGTTTTGCTGTGTATGCCATGCTGAATGATTAATGAAAATGGTCCGGCGCATCATTTATCAGTCAAACCGGTGTACGTTGTAAGGACTCAAATCTACAGACGTTGGTTGCCCATTTGCCAGTTCGCTTACTAAATTACCGGTTGCAGGCCCAAGGCTCATTCCCACCATTGCATGACCGGTAGCGATGATGCAATTCTGCAAGTGCAGCACACGTCCAATATAAGGCATGCCATCAGCAGAGCAGGGCCGGTAACCATACCAAACATCCTGCAGTGACGGCACTTCCAAATTCGCTTCAGGAAAAAAAGCTTTGGCGGCATTCACAATACCACGAACACGGTTCATGCGTGGCGGAGCATCAAGGGTGGTAATCTCCATAGTCCCTCCAAGTCGTGTTGTGGTACTATTCAATGGCGTAAGCGCCACTCTCCCCTCCTGCAATACAGCCGGATGGAGCAGTTTCAATTCTCCGTTGCTGAAATTCATGGAATAACCCCGCCCACCAACGAGGGGGAACTTGACGCCGATGTGTTTAGCAACAGTACGGCTCCATGAGCCAGCTGCAATCACCACTTCATCAGAATCAAGCACATGCCCACCAGCCAACACTTTTGTAATGCTATTTCCGCGCTGTTCAAAACCTGACACTTCGCTGTTTGGTAAAAATGTTACGCCTTGCTGCCGCAGAAATTGAAGCAGTTGCATCATCACCAGGTTGGGGTGCAAATGCGCATCGCAGCCGAAATACAAAGCACCACGAACATTCATTTTCACATGCGGCTCCATCTGCTGCACCTGAAAAGCAGTGAGCACTTTTGCATCCAATCCAAGTTTTTGCGCATCCTGGGCAGTGTGATGTGCATGCTCTTCTTTTTCTGCTGTTTGAAAAAGCTCCAGTAAACCACTACGTTCGTAGGCAAAATCAAATCCGGGAAGTAACAGCCATTCTTCGTAAAGCCTTTTGCTGAGCAGGGCAATGTCTCGAAGCGGCACAGCATTGCGTTCAACATTCGTGGCATTGGCACTGCGCATGAACTTGAGTCCCCAACTCACCAACCCTGCATCCAACCTTGGTTTTACATAGAAGGGGCTTTCTGGATTGAGCATCCAGCGAATACCCTGGCTGATGATGCCCGGAGAAGCCAGCGGCACAAAATGGCTCGGGCAAACGTAGCCGGCATTGCCGTAGCTGCAATTGTTGCTAAAGTCGTCTTTGTCAATCACCGTTACATCCCAACCCGACTTGTTTAAATAATAAGCAGTGCTGAGTCCAATGATTCCACCACCAATGACTATTGCTTTTGCCATAAAATGAGTTTTACAAGTCGGTTAGACATTTGCCACCCTGAATGGCTTCACTTCAATTTCTTTCCACACATTGCCTTTGATGTAAGGTTCATTGTTGTACCAATCGGCAAACGCGTCATCACTCTCAAACTGCATGATCATCACCGACCCTCGCATATTGCCGGCATCGTCCAACAAAGCCCCTGCCACCACAAGATTTCCGTTTTCTTTGAGTGCTTTGGCTCCGGCGAGATGTGCGGGCCGGCTGTCCATTCTTCTTTCCATTGCACTTTCATCGTTACCGTCCTTGGCAATAACTACATACTGTTTCATGTTGATGATTTTTGAAACACTCATTTCTTCAGCCACAAAGGCTCGAAGAACAAAATTTTGCATTTCAAGTGTCTGATTAGTTGGTTCAATTATTTCTTCATTTGTACTTCACCGTCCATTCTACGGTTGATTTTCCCGCAGGCTGCAATGTGATTGTTCGTACCATTCCCTTTTTATCCTGCTTTACAATTGTTGCCCCTGTGCATCCCACCGTTTCCAATTGAAATCCCTCTGGTTCATATATGTAAATTTCATAAACATCTCCCTGCACTACCTCACTCACACCGGTAAGTTGATTGTTTTGCCAGTTGACCTGTTGCAGTTCCAATGCACCACAACTGATATGCCGGTTGGTAGCAAGAGTCTGCGGATGTGATTGAACCTCGCGGAAGCAAAACACCTGGCAGCCAAACACTGAATCGATAACAGGTGGCACAAAAGCTTTCTCCACATTTCCCATGTATTGCTTTGTCCAGAACTCAAAAACATGATAGCGTTTTGAAGGATCAAGTCCGAGGTCACGCAGGGGAATGTGCTTGTCGTTTTCATTCAAACGTCCCAGCACCAACCAGTTCTCAAAGGGCTTTGCTACATCCAGTGCGAACAATGCAGTAGTTGTAGCAGTACCTGCATCAAATGGTCTTGGTCCACTGCCACTTAATTCAATATCGGCCTGGCCAATGAGTTCTGATCGTGATGGATCCACATCGTACACCTGGCCCGGCAGCGTAAACAAAACCGGTATGCTTCTTCGTGCTGCTTCCACCAGTGGGGACTGTTCATAGAGTTCTGCTTTATCGGTAACCATGAACAGTGATCCTGTGAGCGATGTAGCCACGCAACTCCTGTAAGCCTCACGAGGACTAAGTTCTATGTGATCCGGATCGTTGCGCCACACAATATTGTTGTACGAATTAAACTGCGCTAGTCCCGCATAACTATATCCATCGTTTCCAATGCGGCAACCATCGGCAATGCCGGTGAGTTCGGGCCTGATGCCCCAGCATGCCAGCAGGAAATGATCCTTGCCAACCTGTTTGCGCACTTCCTTCACCACATTGCGAAAGGCTTCTGCCCGATCATATTTTTTCTTCTCAAAATAACCGGCGAAAGAATTGTATCCTTCATATCGCAGATGGCGCAACGCATCGAGTTTGAAGTATTGCCAACCTGAATCCCTCAAGCCCTTGTACACAGGTGAAATGAGTTGTTGAATGGTGGCGGGATTGCTTCCATCCATCACATAACCCACCCAGTTTCCTTTTGCGGGTTTGTTTTGAGGGTCCTTTACAAAAAGTGCTGCATGCTGCTGTGCTGCGGATGCATCGGCAAACGAAACATTCGTCCAGATAGCGGGCTTCATTCCTTTGGACTGAATGTAGCCGGCCAGTTTGCTGAGGCCTGAAGGAAACTTGGAGTTCGATTGAAGCCATGAGTTTGGCATACCAATAGGCACTTGCTGATAGCCATCATCTACCTGCAAATATTCCAGGCCAAACGGTACCAGCTTGGTGCTAAGTGCATCTGCCGTTTTGTGAACATCATACTCCGATACCTTGTCGAAATA
The DNA here is from genome assembly GCA_037443285.1 of Sphingobacteriales bacterium. GTDB lineage: Bacteria > Bacteroidota > Bacteroidia > Chitinophagales > Chitinophagaceae > Phnomibacter. The sequence goes on from JBBIOQ010000011.1 coordinate 6,636, forward strand.
GGCAAACCAACTGCTCCACCCCACTACCGGCTTCTTCCATACTTCATACTTGGAGGGATCAAAATATTTAAGGTCGCGGTGGTCGCGATAGTAATGTGGCCTGAACCGGATGATAATTTCGCTACCATGCGATTTTACCATGTATCCGGTTTTTGCATCGGCCGCAATGCTAAGGTTTGGAAAGGCCAAATCAAAGGAGAGCAGCCAGTCTTCATTTCGGCAGTATACAGCATTGTCGAGCGTACTGATTGCATTGCCATAGCTATGCCTTACAACGCGTAGCCCACCTTCCCTTGCATCACTTTCGCATGCCATGGATTGCCCAATGCTGCGGACAATTCCCTGTAGTTCAAATGCCTTGCCATCAGCAGCATGCACAGCTACCATTTCAAACGATTTGTTGCCGATGCGCTGGCTGAGTTTTTGTGCAGAAAAACTTTCTGAAGATGATGAAATTAATTTTGCACCGAATACCTGTCTGCCGTTGTAGCTAAAAAAAAGTGAATCACTTTTTTGGGTGCATACAAATGATTGACTTTTTACAATGGCAATAAGCATTAGAAAAAAACAAGACAGTAACAATGATTTCATATTGGTTGAATGATTCGTAGAATGAAAATGATTTTTAATTGTTTCGTATCTGCCAGATTAAATTACCTGGAAACCTAACGCATAAGGATCATCATCGGTATCAATCCAAATGGTATTGTAGCCAAAAATTTTCGCCCATCCTTCTACACCCGGCCTGATGGCTGGAATGCCTGCAACAGTTACCTCTTCTTCAATACTGCCAACAAACCTGCTGCCAATGATGCTTTCGTGTACAAACAAATCGCCCTTCTTCAACAAACCCTTTGCATGCCACTGTGCCATGCGTGCCGATGTACCTGTACCGCAGGGCGAACGATCGATTGCCTTGTCGCCATAGAACACAGCATTGCGTGCTGTAGATGAAGAATCAAGTACTGCACCTGTCCACATAACATGGCTGCAGCCATGAATAGTGGGATTCTCAGGATGCACGAATTCATATTTCTCATTGATGTTTTTGCGCAATTCCCTTGCCCATGCAATTAATTTATCTGCTGTGAAATATTCGAGACCGGGAAAGTTTTGCTGCACATCTACAATGGCATAAAAATTTCCACCATATGCAACGTCAAAAACCAACTCACCCAGGTCATGACAATGCGCTGTCAGTTCAGCGCTATGCAAAAAGGAAGCAACGTTGGTGAGTTTCACCGATGTCACTTTCCCTCCTTCCTGCTTATATTCTACCAACACCAAACCTGCCGGTGCTTCCATGCGAACCAAACCCTGAATTTTCGGTTGAATAAGCCCTTCTTCGATGGCGCTGGTAATTGTGCCAATAGTTCCATGACCACACATGGGCAGGCATCCACTCGTTTCTATAAACAACACCGCAACATCATTGGCTGGATCATGCGGCGGATAAAGAATACTGCCACTCATCATGTCGTGGCCACGTGGCTCAAACATAAGTCCGCGGCGTATCCAGTCGTAATCACGCATGAAATGCTGGCGCTTTTCGCTCATGTTGCTGCCGTGCAACTGAGGTCCCCCCTCTTTCACCAATCGAACAGGATTGCCGCAGGTATGCGCATCTATGCAATGAAAAATATGCTTTGGCATATCAATACTTTTAAGCCATCTATTCAGTTGTCAGATGAATTATCACTTCGCAAATTCCGATGTGTTTAAATTAATGACATCTTTAGTAAGTTGTCCATTTATGGTTCTATAAATGCCCAGCGGGTTTGCATTCTGAAGTTCTTGTGGCAACAAATGATTTGGCCAGTTTTGAAAGCAAAGCGGTCGTGCAAATCGTTTAATAGCATCTGCACCCACGGATGTGAAGCGGCTGTCTGTTGTTGCAGGAAACGGGCCTCCATGGTGCATGGCATGACAAACTTCCACGCCAGTGGGCACACCATTCAGAACAAAGCGGCCGCATTTTTCGCCAATGGCATCAATGATATCTGCATGATGCAGTACATCATTTTCCGTTGCCATTACTGTAGAAGTGAGTTGCCCTTCCATCTCTTGTGTCAACAGTAACATTTCATCTTTCGAATCGCATTGTACCACCAATGAATATGGCCCAAATACTTCCTGGTGCAGCAGCGAATTGGCAAGGAAATCTCTGGCAGCCACTGTGGCAATCGTTGCAACAGCCTGCTCATTTCCGGCGCTTTCCAGTCCTGCAGCAATAAGCGTTACGCCTTGCTGTGCCAACGCAGCAGCACGCTTTTCATAATAGGCTTTCAGAATGCCTGCGTGTAACATGGAACCTGCTGATACTTTGGAAATTTCAAGGGCGAGCGATTCAATAAATCGTGAAAGAGCTTCACCCTTGATACCGATAATCAGGCCGGGATTGGTACAGAACTGCCCAACACCCAGGGTAATAGAAGCTGCATACTGCACCGCAATTTCATGGGCAGCATCGTTGAGTTTCTCAGGAAGCAGGAATACAGGATTTACGCTGCCCATTTCTGCAAAAACAGGAATCGGTTCTTTGCGTTGATTAGCCATATCAAACAAGGCTTTTCCGCCTGCATAACTTCCGGTGAAACCAACAGCTTTGGTGCGAGGATGCATCACGAGCGTTTTGCCCACTTCAAAAGAAGCGCCATGGACATGGGCAAAAACATGTTGCGGCAAAGCGTTGCCCGTTACAGCCTCCTTGATAATGGCTGCCACCATCTCGCTGGTTTGCGGATGAGCAGGATGTGCCTTTACAATTACAGGACAACCTGCAGCAAATGCAGAAGCAGTATCGCCGCCGGCTGTGGAGTAAGCAAATGGAAAATTGCTGGAACCAAACACTACTACCGGACCTAATGGCACAAGCATTTTGCGGATGTCTGGCTTGGGTGGATTTTTTGATGCGTTGGCGGTGTCAATAGTTGCGCCGAGCCAATCGCCTTGCAGGCATGCATCGGCATAGCTGCGCAATTGGAAAACGGTGCGGCCTCTTTCGCCGCGCAGCCTGGCCTCGGGCAAATTGGTCTCATGCATGGCAACCTGCAGCAGTTCATCGCCACTGTTTTCCAAACCATCGGCAATGGCATACATGAATGCAGCTCGTTTTGCCAAGGGCAGTTTGCGGTATTCAATGGAGGCAATGTAAGATGCTTCCATTATTTCATGAAGGTCGGTGAGAGAAGTATCAGGGTATGTCATTTTGAAAATGTTTATGCCTATGATGAGTGAGCAAGATATGCCATGAAATCATGCGTTTAATAGTAGCAGTGCGGATGAAAGAAGTGCGACGCAACGATGCCCAATGAAGCACCGTTGCCCGGTAAAAAATATTTCAAATCATCACCGACAAATATTCAGGTAATACAGGGCGGTTCGCCAGCGCTTTGTCAATGATGCGTTCAATGTTCAATCGTTCCTCACCTTGCAGCACTAACCTTGGTGCACGAACAAACTCAGAACCAATGCCGGTTTTGGCTTCGCACAGTTTGATGTACTGCACCAACTTGGGGTGAATGTCGAGTTCCAGCAATGGCATGAACCAACGGTAAATGCTCAAAGCCTCATCTATTCGCCCAGCTTTCACCAAGCGATATATGCAAACGGTTTCGGCAGGGAATGCGCAAACCAAACCAGCTACCCATCCATTGGCACCCATCAGCAAAGATTCCATAGCAAGTGTATCGACACCGCACAGAATCTTGAGGCGATCTCCAAATCGTGAAATAAGGCGTGTAACGTTGGTGACATCTCGTGTAGAATCTTTCACTGCCTGAATGTTGTCGAACTTCAGCAATTCTTCAAACATATCAGGGGTAGTGTCAATTTTATAATCAACAGGGTTGTTATAAATCATGATGGGTAGCGAAGTGTTCCTGGCTACCTGTGAAAAATGAAAAACCGTTTCACGGTCGTCGCTTTTGTAACGCATGGGTGGTAATAGCATCAGCCCATCGGCGCCCCATCTTTCTGCCAATGAAGCCTGGCGAACTGCTTCTGCAGTAGCGCCTTCGGCAATATTGAGCAATACAGGAATTCGATTGCCAACCGCCTTCAGCGATTCCTTCACCAACACTTCTTTTTCAGCTTCCGTAATTGTGCTGGCCTCACCCAATGAGCCACCTATGATGATTCCATCTACACCTGCCTGTAATTGTTGGTCGAGGTTTTTCAAAAACAGTTCCATGTCGAGACTGTCGTTGCTTTTGAACTTGGTAGTAATAGCCGGGTACACTCCTTTCCACATTGGTTTCATTTCATGCTAGATTAGGTTGCAAAGCTAAGGCGGAAAACCAGCGTCTCTTTGCGCTTCCTTATTCAATAATTAACCGATTTTAACCACTTAATCAAATTATCTGAGCATTCAGGGCAATATTTGCCAAATGAAAGTAGTTCCATTCACCATTCCTGTGGCTGCAAATACAAGCTTACATGTGCAGCATGAAGCGCTCCCACATTTTTATGAGCACCTGCATCGCCATCGGGAAATGCAGATAACATGGATACGGCGTGGCACAGGCACACTGTTGGCGGGTAATGCCATTCACCATTTTTCTGAAGGCGATGTTTTTGTGATAGGCCCCAACGTTCCGCATGTGTTCAAATCGGACCCGCAGTATTTCAGAAAAAGCAAGAAGCTGCTAACTGAATCACTCACCTTGTTTTTTGACCCTGGATGGCAGTGGAGTCATGTTTTGAAATTGCCTGAATTGGATGGCGTGGCCAAGTGGCTGAAAATATGGCCCAATGGCTGTCGCATTCCTGCGCCGCAATCTGTTAGCTATCAAGCATTGATGGAAGCAGTAACAAAAGCGGAGAAGGGCACAAGAGTAGCAGCTTTCATCAGGTTACTGCAGCAACTTGCTTCAGGCAAAAAAAACCAACCATTAACTGGTGATGTACGAATAATTTCAGAAGCAGAGGGTCACCGTATGAACACCCTGATGCAATACACCATGAAACACTTCATGGGAGCCATCACCATTGAAGAAGCGGCAAAGCAAATACATATGACACCTCCGGCATTTTGCAGGTATTTCAAAAAGCATACGCGGAAAACCTACATCAGTTTTTTGAATGAACTACGCATCCAGGAAGCATGCAAACTCTTACAGCAAAACGCCAACGAAAATATTTCGGCCATTGCCTGGAAAACAGGATTCAATAATGTTCCCAACTTTAACCGGGTATTCAAAAAAGTGATGAAGGAATCGCCGGGAGCCTACTGGAAAAGGATTTCAGCTGTTGGTTGATCATCATTCATTGTAGTGCCTCATCGTTGCCCAAATATTGAAAGTCATCAAACATTGCTATGGTTGATGAACGCTTTGCAAATGTGGTTGCATACATGGCATACATGCAACCCACAAAGCCCCCTGCAGTTTTTGTGCTCAGGAATTTTGCATCTGCATTTTTCATTAATGGCTCCCAATGCACTTCATCTTCTGCATAAAAAAAATGATACACACTTCCCTCCGATTGAATGCGAAGGGAATTGTCTGTACCGCCGTTGACCAACAATATTTTATTGCCTGTGGTAATTTTATGCGGCACATCAAACTCTTGCATCCAAATGGCGCGGCGCCCTTCGTATTGTGGTTTGCTTTCAGGCGCTTCACTGTTGTAAACAATCCACGCCTTGCCGCTTTCGTCATCAAAAAACAAAGATGGATCAATGCCATTCACATTCGGCAACCAATACGGATTGCTCCATGGACCTGAAGGATGCGTAGCAGTGATAACAAAATTTCCACCCTTTGACACATTGGTGCATACGATGTAGAATATTCCGCTGTGGCAACTGATATCGGGCGCAAACAACCCTCTAGACACACCATCATGACCGAAACTGATTTGGTCGGGCCTGTAAATGGCGTTGCCAATCTGTTGCCAGTGCACAAGATCGGTACTGTGAAAAATGGGCAGTCCCGGGTAATAGCAGAAAGTAGAATTGACCATGTAATAGTCATCATTCACTTTGCAAATACTGGGATCAGGATAGAAGCCAGCAAGGATTGGGTTAGTGTAGTGCTTTCCCTGTGAGAATAACAGGGAAATATTCAACCACATCAATCCTACGGTGATAATCTTCACCTTCCTCTGTTTCATACCTTCAGAATTTCACTACTTCCCAGTAAGCCTTCTTGGGTTTCAGGTTTTTATCAAAAAGCAATGGATAATCCTTTCGTCCTTTAACAGGAAAATCATCGAGCCAGCTGTAACGATCGGAAATATTCCAGAATGTAACTCCGGAAATGTGGGGCGTGTATTTTCTGAACAGTTCAAAACACATTTTGTAAAACTCCACCTGTTTGGATTCCTTTTCCGCAGTATATGCATCATCTGCATCTTCGGGCCTGCGCTCACGAGCATCATGCTCTTTAGGATAAACAGATATGTCGAGTTCAGTAATCTGTATTTGCAAACCCAATTTTGAAAAGTCGTTCAGTGTGTTGTCCAGTTGCTCCCTCGATGGTTCGTTGATGGCCCAATGGCCTTGCAAACCAATGCCGTGAATAGGCACGCCTTTAGCCTGCAGCCCTTTTACCATGCGAATAATTTTCTCCCGCTTCACTGCATTGATCTCGTTATAATCATTGTAAAACAATATCGCATCTGGGTCAGCTTCGTGCGCCCATTGAAAAGCTTTGGCAACGAATTCCTCTCCGCAGATTTGGTACCAGGGCGAGTTGCGGAAATATTCATCGCCTTTGTCGCTGATTACTTCATTCACTACATCCCATGCATACACTGTTCCCTTGTACCTGGTAACAACCGTTGTAATGTGGTCTTTCAAGCGCTGCAGCAATACTTCTTTTGAAACTGTATTGCCTGATGCATCTTTAAATATCCAATCGGGCACCTGCTGATGCCAGCATAATACATGCCCCCTTAACTTCAAATTGTTTCGCTTTGCAAATGCAGCAATGGAATCACCGCCTTGCCAGTTGTATTCCTTTTCCTTTGGATGAATGGGTCCCATCTTCATGGCATTTTCAGCAGTGAGGCTGGAATAATGTTGCAGCACAAGCAAAACCTCTTCACCTTTTAATGATCGTGCCGAAACAGCCACTCCCATGGTGAAAGAGCTTTTGTAATAATCCTTTAATCCTTTGGCGCTGTCGATAGCAGGCGTTACAGCCTGCACATGCTGTTGTGCATGGCTATTGCTGAAAACAAGCAATGCCAGAAAGGAAACAGTGAACAGGAAATTTCTTTTCATTGTATTTCTGTTTTGAAGGTGATTTAAAATACAGCCAGCCTTATGATTTTCTAATTAAAGTACCTGGATTCATTATCAAGAAACACCGGGTAATTGGTAGCGGGAGTATGGTCTGCACTAAGTTGCCTGAATGCAATCTCGCCATTTAGCAAGCCAGTCTCTAATTTTGGAAACCCAGATATTCCGAGGTCAGTCCTTTTTCAATATTATCATTTGGCACAAAGCATTTATTATGATTTAAAACGGCAAAGTATTCCTTTGTGATAACGAATACAGTTTGCCCATGACCCTTTTCCGTATGCTCTTTTTCCATGTACAAGATTCAGATCGTCCACATCGGCCAGTGTATCATAGGCGTAGTTTATGAGTTTTCAATTTGCCAGGTCTTTTGATTTCATGATGGGCACACCCGGACTCATGTGCATGGTGGTGCTGCTCATGTAGTAGGTATCGCCTACACGCACAACTGACAAATCAGGAACATCAGCAAAAATGATGGGGTTTTGTGCCTTGCTTTTTTGGGCACTCGTGGTTGTAAACATTGCCGGAGCTATGATCACAGGCAATAGCATTGAAAAAATCTTCATCGCAAATTGTATTACCTTCCTTTTCATACCATTTGCTTTTAACTTAATACCCATTTTTTTATGCAACAAAAGAATACCTGGTTATTGCTTTGTACTTATGCGTATAACAGTGAATGATAATGCCGGAACTTTATAATCAAATTGCTGACTGGCATTGAAAGTTGATGCTACAGGAATAATGTTGACCGGATTGTCGAAAGAATTTGTTGCATCTGCTTTCGCTCTTAATTCCGTTCTTAATGCATCTCTCAAAATGCGCTTGAACCTTTTAAGGTCAACATGTACATTTTTGTCTTCAGTACCTGCATTTACGAATTTTAAAATAACATTACCCGTTTCACTTTCATATACACAGGAAGAAGCCAGGGATGTATCCTTACTATTGGAAATCACCTGGTCGAGATAAAAATTGCCACGGTTACAGGAAAACATTTTTTGAACATAATAATTAGGGGTAAGCACATAGGAAGTGTTATCAAAAAATATCATGTCCGTTTTCCATTGTGTAAAATTTCTTCTGGCGAACAATGGAGCATAGGATGCCATTTTTACAACATCTCCATTTTTTTCCAATGAAGTCATGAAGGCTGCTTCTGCGAGTGCATTTTTCATATTGTTGCCCCATGAAGCATATTCTCCGAGATATACTCTTGACTTCTTGCGGTCATAACCATCATACCGAAACTGGTTCGACAGAAACCATTCGGGATTTTTGTAATAATGCTCATCCACTATTGGCACAGAAAGGTTATTTGCAACGTACCATCCTTTATCGAAATCTTCTCCATCCGAAAAAGGCCCGGATGTGCCGATGATAGTAATCTCGGGATATTTTGCCTTCACAGCCTCGTAAATCATTTTGAATCGCTGCTCAAACTCAGGAGTAATTTTTTCTTCATTACCAATGCCGACAAACTGAAGATTAAATGGGCGTGGATGTCCCGCTGCTGCACGTTTTGCTCCCCATTCAGAGTCCGCGGGACCATTAGCCCATTCAATAAGATCGAGTACATCCTGAATGTATTCCTGCATTTCATTTAAAGGAAGTGCCTGCTGCCCGGTTCCGCCTATTCGCCAGGTGCCTCCCGAATTCTGACAGCTTACAGCTGCGGGTAAAACTGGCAAAGGCTTCGCATGTATATCCTCACAAAACTGGAAGTACTCATAAAAGCCAAGCCCCACAGTTTGATGATAACCCCAAAGATTTTTTTGTTCCACTCTCTGCTCAATAGGACCAATAGTATTTTTCCAACGGTACATATTTCCTAAACCATCGCCATGTACAAGACAACCACCCGGAAAACGAATAAAGGCAGGCTTTATATCGGCAAGCAACCCGGCAAGATCTGGCCGCAATCCATTCGGTCTGTTCATGAATGTTTTTTCCGAAAAAAGTGAGATGACATCCAAGGCTATCTTGCCTTTTGTAGTGGCAATTATTTCTAATGAAGCACTGTCGCTATTCAATTTCGGCAAGAGCACTGTGGTGTACTTTTGCCAGTCGCCTGATGAAATATTGCATGCAGATTCCGCCAACACTTTGCTTTGAGGCCCTCGCAGAATAATCCTGACATCAACAGGCTGGCTGCTGAGCAGCTTTCCAAAAAGAGAGCATGCATATTTCTCACCTGCCTTCACCACCATGTGTTCATATCCATTATTTTTTATTCCTATGCCGCTATCACCCACATGTTCAATGTTCAAAACAACATAATGGGGGTTATTCGGATGAACCGGCGTATTGGTTTCAACATGTATAGAACCGTAAGAATATCCCGGCGTAATGTATTGCCAGTATGAAAAGGGATGCCACTCACGCCTGTCTGTTGGGCTATACTCAAATGATCGGTTTTGAACCATTTCTGCATACAACCCACCGTCGGCTGAATAGTTGATGTCTTCAAAAAATAACCCGAACAAATCAGTACTGATTTTCCGGGCTCCGGGGATTGCTTTTTCTTTCACCGATTGTGCTTCGGTGCTCATCACAATACTCATAAGTATAGTGCAGCAAAAAGCAAATTCTCTGATTGCGATTGACCTCCTCACGCAACAGGCTATTCTAAACCCATTCAAAGAATATTTTTGAGCGTGAAATGGTCTTCTCATATTTATTTTCATATCTATTTAAAAAGCAGTTGAGCAAAATTGTAAAGGTTATTTCTCCATACTGGCCAGGTGTGTCCACCCCTATATTCACTGTAGGTGTAGTTTAATTTCAATTCGGTAAACCGGCCAAGCATGATCTTACAATTTTCATACGCAATGTCTTCTTTGCCACCCATGGAAATCCACAGTGTTTTAAGATCTGCGTTGATGGAAGAAACGTTATTTTTTATGAAGGCATACTGCGGGTCTGACAACTGGGGCTGACCAGCCCACCAACCTGAACTGAACACGCCGAGATAACCAAATACTGCACTATTTTTTATACCGGCATGCAAAGTTTGCAAGCCCCCCATTGACAACCCTGCCAATGCCCTGCTTTTTGCATCGGGTGCCACCCGGTATTTTTTTTCAATCATGGGCATTACTACTTGCAGTAATTCGCTTTCAAATGTTCGAAGCGACTGTTCACCAAAACCGGCAGGCCCACCGCTACTAAAGTTGCCATCCATCATCACCACCAACATTGGTTTGGCCTTGCTGTCTGCAATGAGATTATCAAGTATCAGGTCTGCTTTGCCCTGGCTGGCCCATCCTCTTTCATCTTCGCCTCCTCCATGTAACAGGTACAATACCGGGTATTTTTGCGTGGTGCTCGTATCATAGCCCGGTGGTAAATAAATGCAATAACGCCGCCATGTATCTGTGATCTTAGAATAATACCTGTTGAAGCTTATTTCCCCATGCGGTATGTTTCGTTCAGCATAATATGCCTGCCCTGCAAATGGAATTTCGATGCCGCTGGCCATTCTTCCCATACCGTAATAGGTTTCACTCGCAGGATCTGCTACAGTCACACCGTCAACTATCAATGAGTAATAATGAAACCCTTCGCTGATTGAATCAGTTGTAACCTGCCAGTAACCACTGGTATCTTTAGTCATTTCATATTTCTTCCCTAGGTCAATTTGTAATTTTTGTGCAGCCGGCGCTTTAATCCGAAAAACTACCCTGCTGTCTGGCAATACCTGCGGATATTTTGCAGACCGAACATTGGTAGATGCAGCCGTACCTAACACAGTGTATTGTGAAAATGAAGAAACATCAACAGGTTTGAACAGCATCCGGGCGAACATATACAAGCTATTTTTCCAAACCTTGAAGTCATGCACTCCGGGCTCGATATAATAAACATGTGGAACATGGTGTTCGAAGAGATAATCATGCGTACGCTTACTGAACTTAATCAGGCCGTCATTATCGCCACACGATATCCATAGCAGTTTCAATTTGCTTTTGGTCAATTCAGGATCTGGCACAAGTTCTTCCGGCATTTTGGTATTGGGCGCAGACGAGAATCCTCCTATCCATGCAAACGTATTGAGGTTACCCAGTCCGAAGTTTAGAGCCTGCCCACCTCCCATAGATAATCCAGCAATGGCGCGGCTTTCCCTGTCTTTCAACACAGGATATGTTTTTTCTATAAGTGGAATCAAATCGTTGAGCAGGTCGTGTTCAAAAGTTGCGAATGCCCGCACTTTAGCTGTGTCAAAAATATTTCCGGTGGCCCTGTCATCTTTCATAGCTCTCCCGTTGGGCAATACCACAATCATGGGCTGTATATTTCCATCAGCATAAAGGTTGTCCAATATCACTTGTGGTTTGCCACCATTCAGCCATTCCTTTTCATCGCCACCAATTCCATGCAATAGATAAAGCACCGGGTACTTATTCTTTTTAGAAAAACCGGGAGGAGTATATATCAAAGCTGTTCGTTCAGCCGAAACAGTTTTTGACGGATACCTGATAGTATCAATTCTACCATGAGGAATGCCAGCACGTAAAGAATCAAAGTTGGAAGGTGCATGTTTTTCGATTATATCTTGTGCTAAAGCATGCAGGCAAATACTGCATGATGCCGCAACAAATAAGATGAAGTGTTTCATACACTTTGTTTTTATTCGAATCTCATTTCTACCCAGTTGGCTGACACCTTTTGTCGCTGAAAGATTTTGTAGCAATGAACGATGTTTGGTAAGGAAAATGTGGTGTTATAATATTCATCAACATATCATTCCTTATCAAAACAAGTTCTACATCTTACTTATCTGTTCTGAATGGCGATGCAGGCAATCCTTCTTTATTAAAAAGATTTGGGTTAACCGGATTATCAGCCCATGCATAACGAACGTAAAGCGGTTTAGCTATTTCTTCGCTCCATACTACTACTTTGTCTCCTTCAATTTTTGCTTTTGCCCAAACAAATTTTTTATCAGCACCTGCCACGGCAAAATCACCGAGTGCTTCTCCGTCATTTGTAATCAGACCACTGCCGATATGATCAAACGACAAGATCATTTTATTGTCCTTGGTTTCGAATGACTGGTAAAGCGGTCCAGAATAAACAACGTTTTCTCCATAGGCCATTTTTTCTGCAGCCAACGCTAACCGTTTTCCAACATCCCTTTTATTATCAGGATGTATATCATTCCATTCGCCCAAATCAATGGCGACTGCCATGGCAGTATTCGGTATGGACAATGCCTTTAGTTGTGCCTCCCTGAGCGCCGCCCACTGGCTTTCAGAAGGCAAATAGTTGTAATCCATGAATCCCGGAAGTTGCACATACAGAAAAGGCAGGGCACCCTGATTCCATTTGATGCGCCAATCATTGATCAAAGCAGGCAACTGTTTGGCATACTCTTCTGGACGCCCGGCATTGCTCTCGCCCTGGTACCAGCAAAGGCCTTTGATGGTATAGAAAATTTCCGGTGCTACCATGGCATTGTACAAAGCTGCAGGTTGGTTCTGGGCATTGAATGCACCACCAACACTACCTGCCGCCAATGGCATGAATACTGTACCAACCTTGTATTGCCAATAACCTTTCAGATCAACTGTATCACTACCCGCAAAAATGCAATACGGCTTATCTGGCACAAAACCTCCTTTGCCATTTGTATTGGTTACCCGAATGGTAAATAAATTCTTACCGGCTTTCAGCAAATTGGGCGGAACCATATACCTGCGCTGTGGATATTGATAAGTTGTATTACCTACCTGCTTGCCATTGATGTATAATTCATCTGCATCCACAATTCTTCCGAGAAAAACTTTCGCGGGTTTGCCAACCATTGAATTGGGAATTTCAATTTCCCTGCGATACCAAACCACACCATTCAAATCCTTCACACCCTGGTCTTCCCAGTGACCGGGAATGTTGATTGTTCTCCATCCTTTTGGTGAATAGGAAACATCAAACCATTTAGTCTGCCCGCTAAGTCCTGCATCAACGGGCGGCCACTGCCTGGGCATGGCGGAGGCAGTTTTTTGCTTAAGGCTATTCAGGTACGCTGTGTCTTTGTTTTTTTTAACAGTGCTTATGAAGGATGGGAAATCTTTGAGTCCCTCTTCACTTGTCCATGCTTCAATGGGCGTGCCACCAACACTTGCATTGATGATACCAATGGGAACATGGTATCGTTCATAAATTGTTTTTGCAAAAAAATAGGCAACTGCAGAAAAGGGCCGCACATTATCTGCCACTGCAGGTTGCCAAGAGCCATCTTCCAAATCATCCTTTGGCCCTTCCAAACTGGCCCTTGCTGGAATCAGGAATTGTCGTATTTCAGGATAATTTGCATTTGCTATTTCACTTGCATAACTAACATCATGAATATTCATCTGGTGCACCATATTACTCTGTCCGCTGCAAAACCATACATCTCCAAACAATACATCACGAATGCTGATTTTATTACTGGCGCTTACACTTATCGTATAGGGACCTCCCGCTTTGGTAGCTGGCAGTTTTATGTTCCATCTGCCGGCAGTATCTCCTTTGGTTTTGTAAGATTTGCCATTAAACTGCACGCTTACTTTTTCATGTGGAGATGACCATCCCCAAATATTCAAAGGCACATCACGCTGCAGCACCATGCCATTACTGATGAGTCTTGGTAGTTTTACCTGGGCGGAACAAACCAATGAAAGAAGCAATAACAGCAATGAAAAATTAGTCCCTTTCATAAAATCATTTGGTATTCATCTCCAATTATCAGTTTACGTTTTCTTCTGAACCATACAAGGCATACAAGTGCATAAAAGTTGCCTAACCTTGGTTGCCTTTATGCACTTGTATGCTTCACCTGCTTACAAACAAATTATAGAATGGACACATTTCCCTTCAATACATTGCTGGTAGTTACATTCTTCACATCGGGCTGGCCACCACCAATGCTGATGCTTGTTTTACCCGATGGCTGAAAAAGTTTCCCATTTGCATCTACTACTGAAAGTTGCTCAGGAGTCAATGTGAATTGCATCACCTTGCTTTCACCGGCTTTTAAAGTAATACGTTGAAAACCTTTCAAAGCTTTGATGGGCGCCCTCTCCACGCCGGCATGTGACACATACAACTCAACCACTTCTTCACCCGAACGAGAGCCGGTATTCGTAACCCTTGCACTCACCGTTATCTTCTTACCCTTTGCAACAGATGCTGGCACTTTCAACTGGTCGTATTTGAAAGTTGTATAGCTAAGGCCATAACCAAACGGGTACAACGCATCGCCTTTAAAATAGCGATATGTTCTTCCTGTCATATCATAGTCGCTGAATGCTGGCAAATCACTATCGCTTCTGTAAAATGTAACCGGCAATCTACCAGCAGGATTGTAATCACCAAACAATACATCGGCAATGGCATCGCCAGCGCTTTGGCCACCGTACCAGGCATTCATGATGGCGGGAATATTTTCATCCTCCCATGGAATGGCAATTGCACTGCCGGTCATCATTACAAAAACTACCGGCTTACCTGTTTGTTTAAGTGCTTTCATCAATTCAGTCTGCACAGCCGGCAGCATGATGCTGGTTCTGTCTCCGCCTTTAAAACCGGGAATAGCAACCGGCATTTCCTCGCCTTCGAGTTGAGGTGAAATACCACCTGCAAAAACAATAGCATCCACATCCTTTAACCGTTGTTGCAGTGCAGCAAAATCTGTCTTTTCATATTTGCCTGCCTTCAACCGAATAGAAGCATTGCCACCATTCTGGTAGAATTCCACCACAATTTTGAATTGTGTGCCTTGTTTGGTCAAAAGTTTGAATTGCTTGGTTCCTCCACTGTTTCGTGTCCATGCATCTACCACAATTTTGTTGTCCACAAAAACACGATAACCATCATCACCTTCCACTTCAAAATTCATTACTTCATCCTTGTCGGCCTTAAACAAAGTAGTGTAGCGTGCTGAGTAGTTTTCTGTACCAATTCCCCCGGCCGGCGGTTGTCCTTCGGTCCAATAAAAGTCAATATCGCTTTCGTAACCGGAATAAGCCGGATTGCCTTCCAATTTTACATTGTTGAAAAACTCCGCCTTAACCCCAGGCCTTCCATCTACACTGAATTGAGGTTTTAGATCAGTATACACCAACAATGTGTCGTTGGTAAAATTGATGGCCTTTTCATACATCACTTGAACATTTTTTCCCAACTTATCTTTTAACCCTTGCAGCAACGATACCACGTTGGAAGGCATGCCATTGTAGTTACCAAGGACAGCTACTTTGTTATCAGCATTGGGTCCAAGCACCGCAATCTTCTTGATGCTTTTGCTCAGGGGCAGGGTATTGTTCTGGTTTTTCAACAGCACGATTGACTGATGAGCCATCTTGAGCGCATGAGCTTTGTGTTCCAGTGATTCAAGTTCAGATGAAGGCGTATTAGCATAACGCACCATCGATTTCGGGTCAAACATGCCCAGCCTGTAACGTATGGTGAACAAGCGTTTGAGCGAAATATCGATTTGTGATTCTTTAATCAATCCTGTCTTCACAGCATCGAGCAGTGTTTTGTACACCGAGTTGCCACACTCTACATCTGTGCCATGCATTACAGCATCCACCGCAGCAGTTGTTGCATCCTTATGCGTTTTGTGATAACGGAAAAAATCATCGATAGCCCAACAATCGCTTGTTACATAGCCTGTGAATTTCCACTGGTTGCGCAGAATATCATTCATCAGCATATCGTTGCCGCAGCAGGGTTGTGTGTTCACTGCATTGTAAGCACACATCACGCCAGCCACTTTTGCATTCACCACCAATTCTTTGAATGCAGGCAGGTAAGTGTCCCATAAATCATAGGTACTTGGATCAATATTGTCTGAGTGCCTGGTAGGTTCAGGTCCGCTATGCACGGCAAAGTGTTTGGCGCATGCAGCAGCCTTCAGGTATTTGGGATCATCCCCTTGAAGACCATGCACAAAAGCCTTGCCTAGCATGGCCGTAAGAAACGGATCCTCGCCATAGGTTTCCTGTCCGCGGCCCCAACGTGGATCACGAAAAATATTAATGTTCGGTGTCCAGTAAGTGAGCCCAAGATAACGTTCATTGGTGCGTCCCAATTCAACGGCCTTGCTATTGATAGCACGCCCTTCCATGGCAGAATAGTCCGCCATTCTGTACAGCGAATTCGTGTCCCATGTGGCAGCCATGGCTATGGCCTGTGGGTAAGAAGTAACATGAAACGGTGTTCTGGCCACACCATGCAGCACTTCATTCCACCAATCGTATGCCGGTATGCCAAGCCTTGGCACTGCAGGCGCTGCATTCAGCATCTGCAACACTTTTTCCTCCAGCGTTAAACGGCTCACTACATCATTCACACGCTGCTCCATAGGCAGCTTGTAATTCCACATTGGAAAACTTTTGTAGTCCTGCGCCATACCTGCAGCAGCACCAAACAGCGCGATAACAAACAAGAAACGTTTCATGATTTTATTGTTTTTGGGTAACCAGCTTTATTATTTCTATTGAGCTTTTGTTGCGTCGCACACTTCAACCACACAAACATGCTTCCGCCATTTTCCTGAAAAACACAAAGCCCAATTTCGGCATCCGATACAATTATTGTTGAGCAGTAATAGTTTGAATAGTTCTATCAGCATTGTATTTCAACTCCGTCACTTTCACATTGCGCAGGTGCGTTTTTCCACTCAATTGAATATCGTGATAAAAAAGCCACCACTTGCCATTTTGTTCAACAATGGAATGATGGTTGGTCCATCCCTGTACAGGCTTTAAAAAGACACCCTGGTACACAAAAGGTCCGTAAGGATTATCGCCAATAGCATAGCAGAGATTGTGTGTATCGCCTGTTGAATAGGAGAAATAATATTTGCCATTGTACTTGTGCATCCAGGCAGCTTCAAAGAATCGCTTATCGTTGTCCTTTTCTTTAAACAGGTTACCGTTCTTGTCCACAATTTTTATTTCTCTCACCGGCTCAGCCAATTGCTTCATGTCTTTGGAAAGCTTTGCTACACGAGGCATTATGGCTAACTCATCAGCGTTGCGCAGTTTGCCTGCACTGTCGTACTGGTTGGTATTCCAGCGCTGCAGCTGTCCGCCCCAAATGCCACCGAAGTACATGTAGAAACTTCCGTCATCATTGGCAAACACACAAGGGTCAATGCTGTAGCTACCTTTGATAGGTTCCTTTTCAGCCACAAAAGGACCTTCCGGTTTGTCACTCACCGCAACACCAATACGGAAAATATCCTGTTTGTCTTTCACCGGAAAATAGAGGTAATATTTTCCATTTGCAAAAGCTGCATCGGGCGCCCAAAGCTGCCTGCCTGCCCATGGAATGTTTTTGATATCCAGGGCAACACCATGATCAATAACCGGCGCACCTACTGAATCCATTGACAGTATATGATAGTCCATCATGTTGAAATGATCCCCATTGTCATTTTCAGGTGTACCCGTTGCCGTGTCGTGCGATGGGTAAACATAAATGCGGCCATTGAACACATGTGCAGAAGGGTCGGCTGTATAAATGTGCGTCACCAATGGCTGGGACAGGTAGGTTGTTTTCTTCTGCTCAACCGTCGTTGTTTTTGCAGGTTGACTGTTGCAACTAGCGGCAACAATGCCAACCAGGCTAGCGAATGCAAGCGGTGCGTATTTCATAGTGTATTGCATAATTATTGATTATTTCTAGGTAAGATTTTTCTATTTGGTTATCAAAGTTTCGGGTGGCCCGAGGTAGCTGGATTGCATGCCACCAAAATCAAGTGCAATCTTCTGTAGAACAACGCCTGGGTCTACCATCCAAAACTTCACAACATGTTTGCCTGGCTTTGAAATATGGTGGACAGACGATTTGATGATGATATTATTGGCAACCCAACTATTCCATATGCCTGAAATGCTGTTTTTATCCTCGCTGTTCAGGCTAATGATTTGCGGTACTTCATCATCCACTGAAACTGCGTATCGCAAGCCGGTAGCGGTGTTGTGAAAGTTGAGCGTAGGCGAACAATAAGCATAGAGTTTGCAATCGCCTTCACTTTCAGTATACACTTCATACTGCAGGTGCGGCCCAGTTTCACCTGGCCTTTGTTCCTTTGCTGTTACAGGAAAAATGGCAACCGCATCACCAGTTCTGCCAAGATCGGGCAACACCTTCCACTGCAGGCCATGCGTGTTTACAGCCTTCGAAAAATGGGCTGCTTCCATGGAAACCACTTTGCGGCTTTCATAAAAAATCTTTCCGGAGAATTGCTTTGGCAAAAGGTTTACAGGAATGTCTTGCGCACTATCCACAGCAAGGGTTTCAGGCATGGCAGAATCTTTGGGAATATAATGCACCACAGGCATCTTGTTATAAGGAGGCTGTTGCCAATTTGTATACCCAATATGCGTTTGGCTCATCATGTGGTTCCACTTGCCATGGTTGAGCTGGTGGTATTGCAGGGTGATGATGGAATCATTGATAAAGAGTTGCTTTGCGTGGTTGGCATAATCGTTGGCGATAGCCTGCCTTTTTTTATATGCCTCTTTATTCAACGCCACATAGAAATACATTTCATTGAGATTGGCGCAGGCCTTGATAGGATGCAAAACGAGTTGAAAAAAAGCGTCGTGGTATTGTGGCGGCAATGCCTCGTTTAGTCTTTCCGCATCAATAAGCAGGTTATTGTATTTGCGCACCACATTTTCAAATTCGTGGTAATGATTGAGGCTGTAAGTATTTTCATTCAGCAACTCGGGCTTGCGCCTGCCATTGTATCTGGTATATGCAGCAAGCATTTCACCAATGCTTTTTGCGTAAGTATTTCCAAACTGTTGCGCAGCCCAATTTTGCCTATACGCCTGTATATTGTCGGCCGAAATTTTTGCAGGATTCCATGCATAGTCCAGGAAGAAAGAGATAGGCAATTCCATGGGTTTCAGGTCACCCACATTTACAATCCATATCTGTCGGGCATTGTATTCCCATGCCAGGTGCATTTGCTCCCACACCCGGGGAAGCGGGTTTGTATTCAGCCATTTGTAGTTGCGTGGGCCACCTACATAATCGAAGTGATAATAAATGCCATAGCCACCTTTGCGTTTGGGTTCATCCAGCCTTGGCAGTTTACGGATGTTGCCCCAGTTGTCATCGCATAGCAAAAGGGTAACATCATCGGGCACACGCATGCCTTTGTCGTAGTAATCCTGCACTTCTTTGTACAATGCCCACAACTGCGGTGTTTCATTGGCAGGCTCGCCTGTGACATTTTCAATAATCTGTCTTTGGTCTTTCACAATGCGCTCCAGCAAAGCAGTGGCGGTTTCCCTGCTCATGGGTTCATCGCCATCGCCACGCATGCCCACGCTTACAATTTTTTCATTCCATGCACGCTGCATGCCTTGTTGCCAGAAAGCTTTCAGCCGTGCTTCGTTGCTGTCGTAATTCCACAAACCCATGCCGTATCTCCTCCATTCATCGTGAGCCCGCATGAGCGGCTCGTGGTGCGATGTGCCAATCACGATTCCATATTCGTCAGCAGTGCGGATGTTTAGTGAATCATCATCGTAGAATGCATTGCCCCACATGGCCGGCCATATATAATTGGCTTTAAGGCGAAGCATTAATTCAAAAACTTTTTCATAAAAGAGATGGTTGAATCCACCAAACATTTCTTTGGACCATCCACTTAATGCTGGTGCTTCATCATTCAGGAAAATGCCGCGGTATTTTACGGCAGGTGTATCTGCCCATTTGAGCGTTGTGTTTACAAAAAGGTCTTTGTATTTGACTACAGGAACCTCTGCCCACCAATACCATGGAGACACTCCCATTTGTTTCGACAATTCAAATACGCCGAAAGCCGCGCCACGCCTGTCACTGCCGGCAATAACCAATGCATGTCCAACACCTTTGAAAGGGCTGCTGACATACTGTAACAGGTAGCCTTCCCACTTATTCTGAACGGAAGCAACGTTCAACCTTTTCTGTTTTACTAGTTCACGGATGAAAGCTGATTGTGCAATAGTGCCAATAAGGATGACATTCTTACCGCCGATAATAGTATTTGCGATTGCTATTACTTTTCCGGTAACAGCTTCCACATCCTGCTGAAGCAATGCAGCGGCTTTTTTTATAAGCAATGGTTCAGCGCTGTCCACCACAATCACTGCATCAGCTATGTTGAACGAGGATTTTGACACAAACATTTTTTGCGCCAAAGCCACGGAAGCAATGCTGAAAAGCAGTATGGTGAGCAGCAGTTTGTTCATATGCGTTAAAAGAAGTTCAGCTAAGCAAAGCGGTTGAAGAGTGCGACGCAACAGGAGCTACATAGTTGCAACAAGGCTTGCTTCAAAAGAAAAAACATTAGAAGCCAATACTGTTGCCTCCATCAACAGGCAACACAACACCGGTGATGTATTTGGCGGCATCGCTGGCAAGGAAATACACAGCTTCTCCAATGTCTTCGGGGTTGCCCATTTTGCCCATGGGGGTGCGGCCAAACACTTTCGCCTTGCGTTCGGGGTCGCTGTCGAGTGCACGTGAACTCATTTCAGAATAAATGAATCCGGGCGCCACTGCATTTACCCGAATGCCTTTGGGTGAAAGTTCAACGGCCATGGCACGGGTCATGCCTTCGATGGCAGATTTGCTGGCTGTGTAGGCAATTACTTTGGGTATGCCGTACTGCGATGCCATGGAGGAAATGTTGATGATGCAGCCGGAACCCTTTGCCAGCATGTAATTCACTACTTCCCTGCTTAGCGCAAACACTGCATTCACGTTGGTCATCATGATGCGCTGAAACTCTTCATCGGTCACCTCAATGAATTCCTTTTTCTGGTTGATGCCTGCGTTGTTAACAAGAATATCAACCTGCCCAAATTGCTGGATGACGTTTTCAACAAATGCAGGAATGGATAAAAGATTGCTGACATCGCATGCAATTCCATGGCAAAGCGGGCCAAGTTGCAGGGCAGCTTTATTAAGTTTTTCATGATCACGACCTGCTATAATGGTAGTGATTCCATTGTCTACAAATTTTTGCGCCATGGCAAAACCAAGACCAGAGCCGCCTCCGGTAACAATGGCAATCTTCTTATTTTCTGCTGTCATAAGTTGTATGGTTTTAATGCCCCGTTCCCGGCGCAAATGGAAATTGTAATTGCTTATAATAATCCAGTGTGTGTGCTGGTTTTTCTACTGTAGAAGGCAAGGGCATTTTGGAGAATGTCTGGAAATACGACAGGCATGCATCACGCCACCACACTGCTTCTTTTTGCTGTATGGCCAACAGCATTTTTACCTGTCTGAATCGTTCCGCATCAATATTTTTTTCCTGGCTGTTCCATTGCTGTTGCATTTTACGAACGCCATCTACACCTTGCTGGTAGTGCAGGCATAGCGATTGCCAGAATGTGTTGCCATCTTTCAAACGGTAATTCCATGGTACGTGATGAAACCAAAGCAACCATTTGTCCGGCGTTGTTGAAATATAGCCAAACTGTTGCTGCCAATGCCCGGCATATTGTGCCAGTGCATTGCTGCCACTTGCGGTTCTGTCGAAACCAATACCCACACTATCGGCGCGGTGGAAGTAAGTGCAGTTCCAGTCTTCGCGGCTTGCTTTATTGAACCAGGGCGCAGGACCATAATGATGGCCATATCCCATGATGTGATGCAAGCCCAGCGGTGTCATATAGTTCACGATGTTTTCACGGGATTTCATCATCATGTCCAACAATGTTTTCACACCTGAAACATCATGCGTGAATGTTTGCTGAATCCACTCGCTGGCAATGGTCTCATCACTTAGGGTGTGATTCCATGCAAGCATTCCCAATGCATACCAGTTGGCTTGCGCAAATGGATGCCCGCACCAGTTTACATCGCTGCCGATGTTGGCTACACCAGCCATCAGCGTATTGTGATAGTTGTATGCAGTTCCATCAACGATGCTTGCAACGGTGCTGCCTTGCTGCGGACGATAAGTATCGGTATTCAGCACTTCGCTGAACAAGGGAGAGAGGTAAGCCAGGTGGGTAGAAAAACCAAGGTATTCCTGGGTTAATTGAACTTCGAGGCCGGTTGAAGTTTTAGGAAGCGCCCCAAACAATGGATGAAATGGCTCACGTGGCTGAAAATCGATGGGCCCATTTTTTACCTGCAGAATCACATTATCTGCAAATTTTCCATCGAGCAGCACAAATTCTGAGTACGGCTGTTTAAACCGGTCATCCGGGGCTTCGCTGCTATAAACAAATGCCCGCCAGATAATAATGCCGCCGAATGGTTTTACTGCAGCAGCCAGCATATTGGCGCCATCGGCATGGTTGCGACCATAGTTCTGAGGACCAGGCTGCCCTTCAGAATTTGCCTTTACGAGGAAACCGCCAAAATCAGGAATTGTCTTGTAGATTTCTGCAGCCTTTGCAGTCCACCATTGCTGAACCGCGGGGTCCAATGGGTCGGCAGTTTTCAGGTTTCCTATTTCAATAGGTGCGCTAAACCTGGCTGTGAGGTACACCCGAATGCCATAAGGCCTGAAGGCATCGGCCAGGGCTTTTACTTTTTCAATATAAGGAGCACTAAGGAAGGTGGCATTCGCATTTACATTGGTGAGTACCGTGCCGTTGATGCCAATAGATGCATTGGACCTGGCATAGTCGATATAGCGGGGATTGATATAGTCGGGCAATGTGTGCCAATCCCAGATGGAACTGCCGGCATATCCGCGTTCCACGGTACGGTTCAGGTTATCCCAGTGATTCAGCATTCTGAATTTCACTTTGGGCGCCGAAACAAGGTGAATATTTTCAATAGGCTGCAAAGTGCCAATAAGCCGCAACAGGTGAAAGCTGCCATACAGGAGGCCGATGTCTGTTTTTGCAGCAATGAGCAACAGTTTTCGGCTGCCCTGTTTCACCTGTTTGATGACAAATCCCTCCTCTCCTGCTGCACTTACATCATGGCCCTCTACCCACCCTTTTATTTCCGGCTGGCTAAACCGTGCCAGTACCAAACCATGGTCGGGAATAGTTCCGTTTTTGAAAACAGGGCTCACACCCAAATAGCCCTTTAACCCTCTTAAAAGTTCTGATTTTATGCAATCGGTTGTAGAACTTTGATCGAAGAGTGAAATGAAATCGGTTGCATATTTATAGCTGTCTATATGTTGGGAAGCCGTTAACTTTTCATACCTCAGCCACAGGCTGTAGCCGTTGTCAGCAATTGCGGTTTGAAGGCAAAAAAAGGTGGCAAAGCCGAAGGCCCATTTCTTCATAAGCATCAGACAAAATTGATTAGGTCTTCTTTTTAAGCGACGAGTCACGCACCACCAGTTCGGACCTGACGATGATGGTGCTGGTCTGTTTGAGGTCAGAAATTCCCTTGAGATGGTTGATGAGGTTTCGGGCAGCAATCTCGCCCATATCAACACCCGGGTAATCGATGGTGGTGAGCCTCGGTTCAACAATGCGGCTAACGGCATCATTATTGAACCCAACAACGGCAATATCTTCCGGTATTCTAATGCCGTTTTCATGCATGGTATGCATGAAAGTGGCAGCCACAAAATCGTTGGTGATGAAAGCGCCATCGGGCATGGGGTCCATGTCCAATATTTCCATAGCAGTTTCAAAACCACTTTTCTCACTCAGGTCTTTAATGAGCACAAGTTTCTCATCCACCTTCATATTGTTGGCAGTGTGGGCAGCCACAAACCCGTTGTAGCGCTGGGCGTACACGTTTCGCTGAAGCGTAGCCGTAACAAGTGCTATGCGCTTACAACCCTGTTCAATCAGGTGCTGTGTGGCCAGGAATCCGCACCGGTAATTATCTATCACCACCTTGGCACTGTCGCTGTTTTCCTCCACCCTGTCGAAGAAAACGATGGGGATTCCTTTTTCTTCAAAAGGCTTGAAATGGTTCAGCCCAACCGTGTCAAAAGCCAGTGATGCAATGAGCCCATCTACCCGTTTGTGAAAAAGGTTCAGCGCATTGGCTGTTTCCTTTTCAAAGCTTTCGGAAGAGTGTGCAATAATGATATCGTAGCCGGCTGCGGTAGTAATTTTTTCAATGCCTGCCAGTACCGATGTAATGAAGTTGCTGTTCA
>JBBIOQ010000011.1:30983-54668 GCA_037443285.1 Sphingobacteriales bacterium
GCACCATTACCCCGATGGTATTGGTGCGCTGTTTGCGCAGGCTGCTGGCAAAACGGTTTTGCCTGTATCCCATTTCCTTAGCCAGGTCAAAAATCTTCTTCTTGGTCTTCTTGCTGACTACCGGGTCATCGTTCAGTGCACGGCTTACTGTGGCCACAGAAATATCCAGGTGCCTGGCAAGGTCATAAATCGTTGTTTCCTTTCCGTTCTGCATACAATCGTTTACAGGTTGCGAACAAATGTAGGAAAAAGGATTACCAAAAAAAAATTATGTAATCGGTTACAATTTTCGGAAAAACCTTTTTACTTTGGTGACGTAAACGATTTCGGAGTCTGCTGAATGACTCCACGGCAACCAACGATTGTATGAGAAAATCCCTTCCATTTGCCTGCCAATTATTGCCAATTTCATGGTGCAAGCCATGTAGCAGTGCTTTTGAGGAATACCCCGATTTACTCCTGCAGCCTCAGTTGTTGCCAAAACATCCATTCAATATTTTATCCCAGAGAAAGGTGTGGCCTTCGCTGGCAAGAGGAACGCCCCTCAGCGACCATTATCCGTAATTGCTTCCCAGAAAAGCAAGAAACCTGCAAAACAAATTCAATTTTCAAAACACTGCTATATGAAGAATACAAAATTTGTACTGAACGATTACAGATTACATCGTGCTTTCTGCACTTTAGTTCAACGAAGCACCCTTCTATTAGGTGTGCTGCTGATTTTCAACATTAGCGCAACCTATGCGCAAACCACCAAAACTATAGCCGGTAAGGTAATAAACGAATCGGGTGCTGGTTTAGCAAATGCATCGGTTTCTGTAAAAGGTACCGAACGAGGCACAACATGCAATGCAGAAGGTATATTCAGCATCAGCGCAAACGAAAAAGAAATACTCGTTATTTCTGCTGTGGGTTATGCTACCCAGGAAATGATGGTAGGCACTTCCACCAATCTGACTGTTACCCTGAAAGCCACAGACGCTCAACTAGGTGAAGTGATAGTAGTTGGCTATGGTACGCAACGGAAAAGAGATGTCACAGGTGCGGTAGTTTCCGTATCCGAAAAAACACTTAAAGAAGTTCCGGCTCCCAACCTAATTGGACAACTCAAAGGTCGTACAGCCGGCGTTTCCATCGTGCAAAATGGATCAACTCCTGGTAGTGCAGGTCAGATTCGGATCAGGGGAAACAGGACAATTACATCTTCTCAGTCATCGAGTGATGCCTTGGATGGCCCATTGCTGGTGGTGGACGGAATTCCATATGGCGGAAGTGTGAATGATATTAACCCCGATGATATTGCAAATGTTGAAGTACTCAAGGATGCATCGGCAACAGCAATTTACGGTTCCCGGGGTGCAGGTGGAGTTCTTTTAATAAGCACCAAGCGAGGCCGCACAGGAAAGGCAGTAGTTAGTTTTGACAGCTACGTAGGCTATGCCGCTATTATGGGCAAATACAACGTGTATAATGGTACGGAATATGCCCAACTCAAAGCCGATGCTGCCACCTATAACAGAACCAGCCCGGGTACTTCTGCCTACACACTTACCCAAGCTGAAAAGGATGCACTTGCCGCTGGTATTTCCACCGATTGGCAGGACCAAATCTATCAGCACGGTTTGGTTACCAGTCAGCAACTTGGAGTTACAGGTGGCTCAGAGTCTACACAGTTCGGCCTTAGTGGTGGATTTTATTCCGAAGGCGGTATTATTCCCAACCAAAATTTCGATCGCTTTTCACTCAGGGCCACTATTGACCACCGAATCAGTAAGTCCATCAAAGTGGGTATAAATACGTTAAATACTTTGTCGTATATCAATACGCCCGGTGGTGGCGGTGTACCCAGTGGTTTGGTTAGATTAACTCCGCTGGCTGCTCCCTATAACGCTGATGGTACTTTAAACCTGAATCCTGCCATTGGTTCTATTGATGCTACTGCTGTTACTCCGCTTACACTCAAGACTAAATCTGATGCCATTTTGGCCCAGACCAGAAGGATTAGAACTTTCAATAGTCTGTATGGCGAAGTTCAGTTGGCTCCAGGTCTTAAATACCGTCTTAATGTTGGCCTTGATTTCAGGCAGGAAAATGGCAACGGATACAATGGACCAAACACTTATACAAATACGGCTACTGTACAAAGTTCTTCCAACGCCAGTTTAAGCAATACAGAGGTATGGTCATACAACATTCAAAACCTGTTGTATTATGACAAAGTGTTTGGAACAAAACACAAACTGGGTTTAACTGCATTGTACGAAATCACAAAAGACCACAGCCAAGGCAGCCGTTTCACAGTAACTGGTGTCCCTGCCGATTATATTCAAAATACCAACTTCGCTTTAGCTGCAGGCCAGCCGGTTGCTGATGGTAATAACAGCTATTTCTCAGAAGCAGGATTAGTCTCTTACATGGGCCGGGCAAACTACGCTTATGACAACAGGTATCTTATAACTGCAACCGTTCGTGTTGATGGTTCTTCTACATTATCTCCCGGCAACCAATATTTCACTTATCCCGCTGTAGGCGTTGGTTGGAATATTGGTGAAGAGAAATTTGCCAAAAACATTGACTTATTGTCCAATATTAAGCTGAGAGGTGGCTGGGGTGTTTCAGGAAACAGAAACGTATCACCTTATGCCACATTGGGTTTGCTTAGTGCGTCGACTTACAATTTTGGCCAGAGTACTGCCGGACAACAACTGGCATACACAGTTACTTCATTACCGAACTACTCATTGGGCTGGCAATCAACTGAACAATGGAATGCAGGTATTGATTTTGGATTCCTGAATAGAAGAATTACTGGTTCATTGGATGTGTATCAGCAAAAAACAAAAGACATTTTGCTTTCAGTGAACCTGCCAATCAGTAATGGTGCCAACTCCACTTTACAGAACCTTGGCGAAACACAAGGCAAGGGTATTGAATTCAGCATCAGCACCTTGAACATAATGCCCAAATCAAAAGGAGGATTTAGCTGGTCAACTGATTGGGTATTCTCCATGAACAGGGAAGAAATTACCCAACTCACTAAACCTGAAGAAAAAGCAAACACTGGTAACGGATGGTTTGTCGGGCAACCACTTTCTGTTATTTATGACTACAAGAAAATCGGCATATGGCAAACAGAAGATTCGGTAAAAGGCTTGTTGGCTGCCCAAACTTCACCCAAGCAATTTCCTGGTCAGATTAGGGTTGAAGATTTAAACAAGGATGGCAAGATAGATGCATCCGACCGCCAGATATTAGGAAACTTCCAGCCGAAATGGGAAGGTGGTTTAACAAACAGGTTTACCTATAAATCATTTGACCTCTCAATCGTTATCTACTCCAGGATGGGTATGAAGGTAGTGGCACCTTATTATACTGCCGATGGTGGAGCAAATGGTTTCCCATTCTTTAACCAGGGCAGGGTGAACCAGGTAAAAACCAATTACTGGACAAGACAGAATCCTACGAATGATTTCCCAGCTCCTGATGCTGGTACTGACCGCTTTCCTTTCGGTTCAACTTTGGGCTATTTTGATGGTTCATTCATTAAATGCAGAAGCATTAACCTGGGGTACGATTTTTCTTCAGAAAAGTTGAAGAAAGCAGGTATAAGCACCTTGCATATTTACGCCAACGTAACCAATCCATTCATGATCTATTCGCCCTTTGTTAGTGATGGTTATGGAATAGATCCTGAAGGAAACGGCTACGGCAACGCAGTAAACCCAACAGGTGCAAGCGATGCCCCAGCTCAGGGCCGGCAAATCACTGTGAACCTCAACAATCCTTCGTTGCGTCAATTCATTTTGGGATTGAATCTTAAATTCTAACAATTTAAAAACTGATATATGCGATACAAATTAAAAATCAGTACCATCATATTCGCCATGGCTATTTTAGGTAATGGCTGTAACAAAATACTTGAAGAAAATCCCAAGTCGGGAATTGTTCCTTCTTTCTTTAACAGCCCTTCAGGTGTTTTGGGTGGCATTTCAGGTGTGTACAATGATATTCGCAGTGCCTGGGGAACAGAAGGATTCACTACCGAGATGGTTGCCGGCACCGATGAACATTTAGCAGGCGCAAGCGCCAGTGGCATCCAGGTTCACAATTACAATGGCCTCAATGGAAGTAATTTTGGTGCAGCATGGGGCACAGCCTATACTGATATCAACACGTTGAATGGTGTACTCGAATACGGGCAAACCATCGACTTGCCAGATGCAACCAGGAAACAATACCTGGCTCAGGCAAAATTCCTCAGGGCATTCTGGTATTTCTATCTCGTACAAACCTGGGGCGATGTGCCATTGAATACCAAATTCATCACCGTTCCTTCTCAGGCAGCATCCAGGCAACCGGCAACGGAAGTGTACAAACAAATTATCGCCGACCTTACTGAAGCAGCCAATGACCTGCCCAATACGGCAACTGCGCCTTTCTTATCGAAAGCTGCAACAAAGCCGGTTGCACAGTATTTGCTTGCCAAAGTTTACTTAACCAGGGGTTGGCTAACGAATACACAATCAGATTTTGTACAGGCGTATACCATTTGTGCAGATATCATTGCCAACAAAGCAACCTATGGCCTAGACTTGTGGCAAGACTATGGCGATGCATTTGTGCCCGCAAATGATTATGGAAAAGAAACGCTTTTTGTAAGCGACCACTCCATTGATCCTAAATATGGCCAATATACAGTAGGTGGAGGTGCTTCAGGTGGTGCTGCGCAAAACCTCACACCGTGGTTCTATATCTGGAATTATCCTTCCAACAGTGGAATTAATTCCTATAAGAACGCATCAGGTGCTTTGGTAAACAATGGAACATCAGGAATGGTACGTGATGCAGCTAATGGCCGCCCTTATGTTCGGATCAGGCCAAACACCTATTTATGGACTTCAGGAGCCAACAGCGGTAAACGATATATCCTTGACCAGGCATTTGTAAACAGGACAAATGATTCACGCTGGGATAATACTTTCCAAAAGGTATGGATTGCCAATACAGCAATTACCAACACCGCGGGTGCAGCAAACAACTCACGTGGGATTGGTTATACCATGACAGTAGGCGTTGACACCGCAGTATGGGTGCCGGATGTAGAAGTTACAGGAGCTCCGCAATTTGCTGGAACAAGACCTTTCAAGGGTATCATTATTCCTCCAAGTTTATGGACAAACTCATATTTCCCTTCGGTTAAAAAGTTTATGGACCCCAGCCGCGGATCAAACTTCAACGACCCATCAACAAGGCCAGTGGTTATCTATCGCTTCTCTGATGTGTATCTCATAGCTGCAGAAGCTTACTTTAAAGACAACAAGCTCACAGAAGCAGCCAATATGTTGAATGTAATTCGCCAGAGAGCAGCTTACAGGAAAACAAATACAGCACAACAAAATGCAGATGCTTCTGCGGCAATGACCATTACAGCATCTGATGTTACATTGGATTTCATTCTTGACGAACGCAGCCGTGAATTTTACGGTGAATGGCAACGCTGGCTCGACCTCGTTCGCACCCGTTCATTGGTGCGCCGAGTGCTGGCCTGGAATCCTGAAGCTGGACAGTACATCAAGGATTTCCATATGCTGCGCCCTATTCCTCAATCACAAATCGACCGGACAGTTGAAGGACCTCCATTCCCGCAAAACCCCGGATATTGATACCTGATTTTACTACGAAGAGGGCATCCCTTCATGTCCTCTTCGTTTCTAAACTCTTTTTTCAATTGTAGGATCGTTCCTTCCAGGATAATAATTACAGAAACAAGAGGCTGCTGATCCTACCCTCCACCTGCCTTTGCAGGAATACTAAATGCAAACAGATAAAAACATATTGATTAGAGGAAAAAGATTTATAAAACCATGAATATAAGGTTTGCTCTTGTGGTGCAACTTTGCATTGGCGCAGCAGGGCAAACGTGGTATTCATTTCCGTTGATTTTCTGATCCAAAAAACATGATTACACCGACGGTAATGAAAAAGAGCAAATGCATGAAAATTTACCTCCTTAATAAAAATAGTTTCATAAGCAAGCAGTTAGTGTTTCTCTCAAGGGGCGGTTGTGCCCGCCCCTTCTTTTAATTCTTTTATTAATCCGCCTTTCGCACAATCTGTATTTTCATTCACATTCATTATACTTAAAACAGTATTTATTATGTCAGTTGTAATGGGAGACAAAGAATATTTCAAGGGCATTGGCCAAATCCAATTTGAAGGAGCAGGCTCCGATAATCCCCTTGCATTTCATTGGTACGATGAGAACAAAGTGGTAGCGGGTAAAACCATGAAGGAATACTTCAAGTTCGCCTGCGCCTATTGGCATTCTTTCTGCAACGATGGTGGCGATCCCTTCGGCGGTCCTACGCATTCATTTCCATGGAACCAAAACACCGACCCCGTGGGCCGTGCGCAGCAAAAAATGGATGCTGCTTTTGAATTCATGACGAAAATGAACCTGCCCTACTACTGCTTCCACGATGTTGATGTGGTGGAATACGGCAATGATGTGGCAGAAAACGAAAGGCGACTGCAGGCATTGGCCGAATATGCCAAACAAAAACAAACAGCAAGTGGTGTAAAACTCCTGTGGGGAACAGCCAACTTATTTTCGCACAAGCGTTACATGAACGGCGCCTCCACCAACCCCGATTTTGCTGTAGTAGCACATGGTGGTGCACAGGTGAAAGCTGCATTGGATGCCACCATTTTCCTGGGCGGCGAAAACTATGTGTTCTGGGGTGGACGCGAAGGCTACATGAGCCTCCTGAACACCAACATGAAACGTGAAAAAGAACACCTTGCCCGCTTTCTGCATATGGCAAAAGACTATGCACGTAAAAATGGGTTCAAAGGCACTTTCTTCATTGAACCAAAACCTTGCGAACCCAGTAAACACCAATACGATTATGATTCCGAAACTGTAATTGGTTTCCTTCGTCAATTCGATTTGATCAACGATTTCAAACTGAATATTGAAGTAAACCATGCAACACTTGCCGGGCATACCTTCCAGCACGAACTGCAGGTAGCAGCCGACACAGGCATGCTGGGCAGCATTGATGCCAACCGCGGCGATTACCAAAATGGCTGGGACACCGATCAGTTTCCCAACAACATCAACGAACTGGTGGAAGCCATGCTGGTGATTTTGGATGCAGGCGGATTCCAGGGTGGCGGGGTAAACTTCGACGCCAAGCGCCGCCGGAATTCTACCGATGCTGAAGACCTCTTCTATGCACACATTGCAGGCATGGATGCTTTTGCGAGAGCACTCATTATTGCTGACAAAGTGCTTACTTCCACTCCTTACAAAGCCATGCGCCAGCAACGATATGCATCATTCGATTCGGGCAATGGTGCTGCTTTCGAAAGCGGCCAGCTGAAACTCGAAGACCTGCGCAACATTGCAGCACAATCGGGCGAACCGGCAATTGTAAGCGGCAAACAGGAACTCTATGAATTAATCATCAACAATTCTATTTAGCATCTGAGGTTAATGGCCGGTAGCAATTGCTCCGGCCATTAGTTTCTATATTCCCCTTTTTTTATGGCATTTATCGATACCTCTTCGGCAAAAGAAAGTTCTTTCAAGCAGGGCAACCCTGCCTATGTAATATTGCTCACACTGGTGGCAACGCTGGGCGGCTTGCTGTTTGGCTACGACACGGCAGTAGTGAATGGCGCAGAAAAATCGCTGGTGGAGTTTTACATCAGCAGCATGCTGAAACCTGATGCATTTACCACCATTGCTATGCCGCTGATTGCGCAATACAAAGTGATGCTGGTGGCTGTGCTTGCTTTGGTTACGGTGATTGTTTGCATGCAACTCATCAAACTGCTCGGTACAAAAAAGGGTGGAATTTCTACTCTGGTATTAATTGGCCTATTGCTTTTGTGGGCCATACCATTCCTGAAAACAGTTATTGAAAACGACCCTGTTCAACTGAAAAGCACTGCCGATGCCATTAAAGGATTTGTAATTGCCAGTGCACTCATCGGGTGCATCATTGGTGGCGCAGTTGCAGGATTTGTTTCCAAATCTATTGGCCGTAAAAACGGCCTCATCATTGCAGCTGCAGCCTTTCTTATTTCAGCGGTGGGCGCATGGCGTCCTGAAGCCTTCAATATTTTTGGGTGCCTTGATGTGTATGCATTTGTTTTCTATCGCATCATTGGCGGCATTGGCGTAGGCCTTGCTTCTATGATTTCTCCCATGTACATCGCCGAAATTGCACCAGCCAATGTGAGAGGTAAGCTGGTTTCTTTCAACCAGTTTGCTATCATCTTTGGCATGCTGGTAATCTACTTCGTCAACTATTTCATTGCCGGTCATGGCAACGAACAATGGCTGATAACCGATGGATGGCGATGGATGTTTTTCTCCGGCGCTATTCCTGCTATTGTTTTCCTGGTGTTGCTCATGTTTGTGCCTGAAACACCCCGCTACCTTGCGCTGAAAGGCCACGATGAAAAGGCTTTGAAAGTGCTCAGGAAAATTGCCGGCGAAGACAATGCCGGAACTATTCTTCAGGAAATTAAAGGCACCCTTCATGAACACAATGCACCGTGGTTGTCCTACGGCGCTGCTGTTATCATTATTGGAGTCTTTCTTTCCGTATTCCAACAGTTTGTGGGCATCAACGTGGTGCTTTACTATGCCGGCAACATCTTCCGTAATATGGGCGCCAGCACCGATTCGTCGTTGCTGCAAACGATAATTGTAGGTGCAGTTAACCTGCTGTTTACAGTTGTTGCCATCCTCACTGTAGACAAATTCGGCCGCAAGCCGCTAATGATAATTGGTTCAATTGGCATGGCCATCAGTATGATCGCCTTGGGCATTGCATTTTACTCCAACAATGTGGGAATGATTGCCCTTGTTTTCATGCTCACCTATACGGCTGCATTTGCCATGAGTTGGGGTCCAGTTTGCTGGGTATTGCTTGCCGAAATATTTCCCAATAGTATCAGGGGCGCAATGTCGGTAGCTGTGGCGGCGCAATGGATTGCCAACTGGGTGGTATCCCTCACTTTTCCTATGATGAATGACAATGTGTGGCTCACAAACCAGTTCCACCATGGCTTTGCCTATTGGATTTACGGGGTAATGGGCATCGTTTCGGCATTGTTCATGTGGCGTTTTGTACCCGAAACCAAAGGCAAAACACTGGAAGAAATTGAGCACATCTGGAAGAAATAGCTTGATTGCCACAGCGATACGCACCCCGCCCGCCACGGGCAAGGACACCATCGCAGTAAACCAATATTGATAGCTTTGTGCGCATCGCGCCATTGTGGCTACATTCGCAACCAAAATCCAATCATTACTATATGAAATTCTTTATCGACACCGCCAACCTCGCACAAATTCAGGAGGCGAATGCACTTGGCATCCTGGATGGCGTTACTACCAACCCATCTTTGATGGCGAAAGAAGGCATTAAAGGTGAAGCTGCCATTCAACAGCATTACAAGACCATTTGCGAAATGGTTGACGGCGACATCAGTGCCGAAGTACTTGGCACCACATTCGATTCAATTGTGGAAGAGGGAAAAGTGCTGGCAGCCTTGCATCCAAATATTGTAGTGAAAGTGCCCATGATAAAAGAGGGCATCAAAGCCATTAAGTGGTTTACCGACAATGGCATTAAAACCAATTGCACATTGGTCTTTTCTGCAGGGCAGGCTATACTGGCTGCAAAAGCAGGCGCCACCTACGTTTCACCGTTTGTAGGAAGAATTGATGACAGCGGTTGGGACGGCATGCAACTGATTGAACAGATTGCAAACATTTACCGCATACAGGGTTTCAAAACACAAATACTGGTAGCCTCTATCCGCAATGTGAACCATATTATTACTGCTGCCGAAATGGGTGCTCATGTTTGCACCAGCCCCCTCGAACCTATCCTTGGTCTGCTCAAGCATCCGCTTACCGATATTGGGCTTGCCAAATTTCTGGAAGATGCAAAAAAAATGTAACTGAAAAATTTCAAGTGTATGAATGACATAGCAACGCTGCAGAAAATCGCCAGCCAGGTGCGCAGGGATATTGTGCGCATGGTACATGGTGTTCAAAGCGGCCACCCGGGCGGTTCGCTGGGATGTACCGATTTTATGGTAGCACTTTACTTCAGGACCATGAAGCACGACCCGGCATTTAACAAGGATGCCATTGGCGAAGATTTGTTTGTGCTTTCCAACGGCCATATTTCTCCTTTGTTTTACAGCGTACTTGCACGTGCAGGATATTTCCCCGTCGCTGAACTAAGTACGTTCCGAAAAATCAATTCAAGGCTTCAGGGCCACCCTGCCACCCACGAACACCTGCCCGGTGTGAGAATGGCATCGGGTTCGCTTGGCCAGGGATTGAGTGTGGCCATTGGTGCTGCCATCACCAAAAAACGCAATAACGATGACCGCCTCGTTTTCAGCCTGCATGGCGATGGAGAACTGCAGGAAGGACAGATTTGGGAAGGTGCCATGTTTGCTCCGCATAACAACATTGACAACCTAATAATGACGGTGGATGTAAACGGTCAGCAGATTGACGGGCCTGTGTCAAAAGTATTGTCACTGGGAAACCTTCGTGCAAAATTTGAAGCCTTTGGCTGGGATGTAATGGAAAGCGAAGGCAACGACATGGAGAAAATTACATCAGCATTGGAACATGCCAAAACCCTTACCGGAAAAGGCAAGCCGGTGTGCAACCTGATGCATACACAAATGGGATTCGGTGTCGACTTCATGATGAACAATCACAAGTGGCACGGCACAGCGCCCAACGATGAGCAACTTGCTACTGCACTTGCACAGTTGGATGAAACCCTGGGCGATTACTAACCCTATGACCCAAAGGGAGGACGAAGGCAAACCATGATAATCCCAATTGCTTTGAATTGCCTGAAGTCTCAGACCTGATTTGAGAAAACTATTCAAACAAAAAACACTGATGAAACAATTTCCCTATACAGAAAAGAAAGACACCCGCTCTGGTTTTGGTGTGGGCATTTTGGAAGCCGGCAGGAAAAACCCGAATGTGGTAGCACTTTGTGCTGACCTGGTGGCATCGCTAAAACTCGATGCTTTCATCAAGGAATTCCCTGACCGTTTTACACAGGTAGGCATCGCAGAAGCCAATATGATTGGCATAGCAGCCGGCATGACCATCGGCGGTAAAATTCCTTTCACCAGCACCTTTGCCAACTTCAGTACCGGTCGTGTGTACGACCAGATAAGGCAGAGTGTTGCCTATGCAGGTACAAACGTAAAAATCTGCGCATCGCATGCCGGCCTCACACTAGGAGAAGACGGCGCTACGCACCAGATACTGGAAGACCTTGGCATGATGAAAATGTTGCCGGGCATGGTGGTCATCAACCCTTGCGATTACAACCAAACCAGGGCAGCCACCATGGCCATCGCCGAATACGAAGGACCAGTGTACCTGCGATTTGGCCGACCGGTGATTCCCGTTTTTACCGACCCCGACCAACCCTTTGAAATCGGAAAAGCCTGGATGGTAAATGAAGGAACTGACGTGACCATTGTAGCCACCGGTCACCTTGTCTGGGAATCAATACAGGCTGCAGAAAAACTGGAACAGGAAGGCATCAGCGCTGAGATCATTAACATCCATACCATTAAGCCGCTGGATGAAGAAGCCATCCTGAAATCCGTATCAAAAACCGGCTGCGTAGTAACTGCCGAGGAGCACAACCGCTTTGGCGGCCTTGGCGATAGTGTAGCTCAATTGCTCATTACCCGCATGCTGGCACCGCAGGAGTTTGTTGCTGTAAACGACAGTTTTGGCGAAAGCGGAACCCCGGCCCAACTCATGAAGAAATATGGACTTGATGCAGATGGCATTATTGCCGCAGTGAAAAGAGTATTGAAAAGAAAGGAAGCGTAGCCATGTTGTTACTTGGAATTGACCTTGGCACTTCTGCCATCAAGGTTTCAGTGGTAGATGCCCAAACACAACAGGTATTGGCCAGTGCACAATACCCCGACCAGGAAGCACCCATTATTGCAAAGAAAACCGGATGGGCCGAACAAGACCCCGAGCAATGGTGGCACGATGTAAAAGCTGCCATATTACGTGTGCAGGAAAGCCCTTTGTTTAACCCGAAAGACATTGCTGCTATTGGTATTGCATACCAGATGCATGGCTTGGTAATGCTGGACAAAAACGGCAAAAGCATTCGCAACAGCATCATCTGGTGCGATAGCCGTGCTGTGCCTTATGGCAATGCAGCGTTTGCCTCTATTGGCGAAGAAAAATGTTTGAGCACCCTGCTTAACTCTCCGGGCAATTTCACCGCATCAAAGCTTGCATGGGTGAAAGAATTTGAACCCGAGAATTTTGGACTAACGGATAAAATTATGCTGCCGGGCGATTACATCGCTTTTCGTTTGACCGGCGACATCACTACTTCGGCTTCTGCATTGTCAGAAGGAATCATGTGGGATTTCAAATCAAACAGGGTGGCTCAAAGTGTACTTGGCTACTATGGTTTTTCCGAGTCCATGATTCCTGAGGTAAGAGATGTTTTTACCGCACACGGACAGGTAACGGAGGCCATTGCCACTGAACTGAATTTGAAGGCAGGAATTCCCGTTACATACAAAGCCGGCGACCAGCCAAATAATGCTCTTTCGCTCAATGTGATGAAACCGGGTGAAGTAGCATCGACAGCAGGTACAAGCGGCGTAATTTATGGCGTAACTGATGTTTTGCTGTACGACCTCCAATCGAGGCTCAACAGTTTTGCGCATGTAAACCATACCGAAGAAAAGCCGCATGTCGGCGTGCTGCTTTGCATCAATGGCTGCGGCATCATGAATAAAATGATAAAGCAATGGATGGGCCCGGAAGTGAGCTACCAATATATTGACAAACTTGCCATGAACATTGCGCCCGGAAGCAAAGGCCTCACTGTATTGCCCTTTGGCAATGGCGCTGAGCGCATGCTCGGCAATGCCATGGTGGGCGCCCATTTCATGAATCTCGACCTCAACCTGCATACACAGGCACATTTCTATCGTGCAGTGCAGGAAGGCATCGCGTTTGCCTTCCGTTATGGCCTAGATATCATGAAAGCCAATGGCCTGCAACCGGCAGTAATGAAAGCCGGCAACGCTAACATGTTCCTAAGCCCTGTGTTCCGCGAGGCGTTTGTGAATTGCACACAGGTGCCGGTGGAACTATATTCATCGGATGGTGCAAGGGGCGCTGCCCTCGGTGCTGGTGTGGGCGCAGGAATCATAGGTGAAAATGACTTGGGCAAAGGCCTGCAGAAAATCTCATCCATTGAACCCAATGGCAGCGATGAATACGAGGTGCACTATCAACGGTGGCTCAAAAATTTGAGACAGGTTATGTAATAGCAGTTATTATTTGCTTGCAGATATTTGCTGCAGTAAATTAACCTGAATCATTACCTTAAAATAATTACAGCAATGTCATACATGTTTCATCAAACCATGCGCTGGTACGGACCCAATGACGCAGTAGACCTTTGGCATATCAGGCAGGCAGGTTGCAGCGGCGTGGTGACTGCATTGCACCACATACCTGTAGGTGAAGTTTGGACGGTGGAAGAAATCGAAAAACGCAAAGCGATGATTGAAGCCACCGGTATGTCATGGACAGTCATTGAAAGCCTTCCGGTAAGTGAGGATATCAAGCGCCAGACAGGAGACTACCTGAAACACATAGAAAATTACAAGCAAAGCCTTCGCAATGTGGCAGCCTGCGGTTTAAAAGTGGTTACTTACAATTTTATGCCCGTGCTCGACTGGCTGCGCACCGATGTGGAATATGAATTGCCCGACAGAAGCAGGGCCTTGTTTTTTCATCGTTCTGCATTCATTGCATTCGATTTATTTCTGCTGCAACGCCCCAATGCCAGCAACGATTATACCGAGGACGAAATTAAAAAAGCAGAACAGCATTTTGCCAAAATGACTAAGGCCGAAAAGCAGGCCTTGTTCAGGAATTGCCTGTTGGGATTGCCCGGTAGCGATATTCCATTTACAAAAGAGGAAGTGCTGGATGCATTGAAAAACTATCATCACATTGATGCAAAAAAATTGAAGGAACATCTCGCCTTCTTCCTGCAACAGGTAGTACCGGTGGCGGAAGAAGTGGGCGTAAAAATGGCCATTCACCCCGATGATCCACCATACCCAATGCTAGGCCTTCCCCGCATTGTAAGTACGCAGCAGGACCTCGCAGATCTGATAGCGGCAGCCCCCTCCCCTGCCAATGGCTTGTGTTTCTGCACAGGCTCGCTGGGTGCAAGGCCTGACAATGATATTCCTGCAATGATCAGGCGATTTGGAAACAACATTCATTTTGTACACCTACGCAATACCAAGCGTGATGCAAATGGAAATTTCTTTGAGGCCGACCACCTTGCAGGCGACACAGATATGTATGCAGCAGTGAAAGAGTTGCACAAGGTTATGCAGGTTCGCAATGTTGATTTGCCCATGCGCCCCGACCATGGCCACCAAATGCTTGATGACCTCAATAAGAAAACATATCCCGGATACAGCGCCATTGGACGCCTGCGTGGATTAGCTGAATTGAGGGGATTGGAATATGGCATTGCTCATGCTGATTAAATCTGAGCATATGAATTCTTTTCAATAAAAGTTACTTCTGTTTGGTGATGGGAGTACTTTAACTGCAAGTGTGTGGCTTGCAGTTTTTTTGTGCCTCCAACAGTCACAACAAAAAAGAAATCATTCTTCTACAGGCAGTGCAAACGTAAACATCCACTTAATGGGATTATGCCAATCGCTTCCTTTGAAACCTGCTACAGGCAGTTTCACCAATATATCATTCCAACCCTTGTTCAGATTTACTAAACTTGGTGGCCTGTATTCATATCCCTCATCCACCAATGGAATTTCTGAATTGCCTTTTTGACCGGCCCGCTTCCATTGCGGTGGCGAAACTTTTTTTCCATTCACCCAAATGGCGCTGCCTTTGTTATCCCATGCAGATGGATGTGGCGAATCGGTGTTCTGCGACCTTGAAAAATTATTGAACCCAATCCAGCAATTTCTTACAGTGTCTTCATCGCTCCACAATTGAGCGTGGGCATACCATGTAGTATTTGTTGCGGGTTTTTCCAATACACCCTTAACTGTGGGCGCCCACCAATGACGCAGGATGATGGTTCCACCAACCGTTGACAAAACAGGCTTTTCATTTTGAAAGTATTGCAGGCTTTTCTCTGGTGAGAATTGCATGGCGGTGTTGCCATGGTTGTCAAATGGTCCGTACAAATTCCAGTTGAACCCGGACTGTTTTGCATAAGGGAAGGGCAGTTTTGAAAAGTAACTTTTCTGATGATCCATCAATCGTTTTTCAAATTCATTAAACGCCTGGTGTTCCTTGCTGCCTGGTGCCCCAATTGATGCACGCCAACCTTCTACCCCGCCGCCACACCAGGAGCGTTCAGCAAACGTAACGATGCCGGGATATACCGGATTCATTGTCAACAAGTCCTTTTCACTTGCTACAGCCCTGTCGTGCCAAAGACATAGCGTGGCCCCTATTGCTTCTGAATCGCCAGCCATTCTTCCTGCCAGCCGGCGTTGAAAAATGGTAACCACCGATTCAAGTGGGTCCATGTGGTTGAGATAGAGATGCCGCGAATCAATATATTGAATGCCCTTGCCTGCAGTGAACTTTCCGTTGTCATCCATCCACAATTGCCTGATGGTGGATGATGAAAAATTTCCACCAGGTTCCCAGCCGATAGTTTTCTTTCCCAGCGATTCAATAAACGCAGTGATTTGTGGAACGAATTGCGGGTTGGCAATTTTCACTTCATCGGCACCGATGTGTAAATATGGAAAATCAAATCTCTTGCAGAACCAGTTGAGAATATTTTTCAAAATAATCATTCCGGAATCAGACTGCATATTACAGTGCATGGCACGTGAAAATGCAGCACTATGACCCGGCATGTCAATTTCAGGAACAAACCTAATGTATCTGTCCTTGCAATATTGAATCAATTCATCCAGTTCGGCTTCTGTGTAATACATCCCCTTGTTCCGCAACATGTTTTCAGGTGCAGTCAGTTGCGGGTAGTCAGGCACAGCTATGCGCCAGGCAATATCTTCAGTGGCATGAAAATGAAAGACGTTCAATTTGTAACGTGCCATTACATCAACCTGCTGTTTCAGTTGTGCAAGCGATTGATAGTTGCGGCCCACATCTACCATGAATCCACGCCACGAAAATGCGGGGCTGTCGGTGATGGAACAGGCATCAACCACAGCGTCATCACGTAGAAGTTGGAGAAGAGTTTGTGTGGCATAAAATATTCCCTCAGCGGATGATGCCACCATGGAGACAATGCTATCGCTAACATCCAACCTGTATGCTTCTTTGCCTGTTAACCTTTCAGGTTTGAGTTCAATGAAAGGCCCACCTGCAGGAGATTGCTGCAACACCGGCAAATTCATCCCCCGGGCAGCTAGTTCATTATGCATTAGCAATCCTTCACGCAGGAAAGCAGTATCTCGCACTACAATGCCTTTGCAGGTGCTCATGAAAAATAACCCAGGCTTCCATTGCAACTGAGTCGGCTGCGGTATCAAAGCCGGCCTTTCAGAAAGGCCATACATAAATGGAAAGACCAGATGCTTCCACAACAGGTAACCATCGCCGGTAAGATGCAGTCCATCGTTTGTAAATGCAGCATTTAGTTTTCCCTGCTGGTCACAAAATGAATGGTACAGGTCAATAAAAGTATAATGCAAGGAATCAGCCAGTCGAAGAAGCGTGTCGTTCAACTGCAAAATGCTTTTCCCTTTGTTGGTATGCGAATTGAACTTTCCAAATGCATCGTTTACAGGCAATATACTTTGAACAAACATCTTTGAAGCAGGACTGTAGTACTTGATGTATCTCAATGCCAAAGTGATATTGCGAATGATGCTGTCCGGCGTTATTCCGCGGGCAAGGTCATTGATGCCAATCATCAGGAATACCTTGGATGGTTTGCGTTGAGCTATTTCATCACTGCGGTTAAGCACTCCTGCACTAATGTCGCCACTGATGCCGCGATTCTTTACCCTGAGATCATGAAACAATTCACTCCATTCAGCGCCATCTGTGATGCTGTTGCCCACAAAAATGATATCGCTCTTTGTTTGTGAAAGACTTCTGAAATGTGTAACACGCTGCTGATAGTAAGTGCCGAATATACTGTCGGGAATAGTTGGAAGAGCAGGTTGTGCATGCAACATCACAGTCGTCATGCACAAGGCAACGGGAAACAGAATGACAAATGGCCCTGAATATTTTCGTTGCTTCATAACAACTTGTTTTTCGAATTTATTCAACTGCATGAATTGCCCACACTTAGTTAACTGGCAATTTGAATGTGGGTGCAGGCAGGCCGGAAATATCTACAAGGTTGGCATCGGTAAATGGTTTCCACCCGTAATAAACATAAGAAGGTTTGAGTGATGCCTTTATCTGAATTTTTTCCCCGTTCGCCGTTGCGGGGCAATCATTTATTCCATCCAAAGAAAAACCGTGAATATCAGCCCTGCTTGAAGCGGCTAATGAACTTCCCGAACTTCGAAATTCAACAGTAACTATTCCGTCTGCATAATGAGCTGCTATTGGTATTGGGCCTGCGGCAACTGTTCTATCACTATTTGAATCCTTCATCAACTCCCATATGGCAAGGCGTTCTCCAATGACCTTTTTATTGGTCGGGTGCACATCATTCCTCGCACCCACATCCATCGAAACAGCCATCCCACTGTTACGAATACTATCCAACAACTTTCGCTGTTCATCGCGAAACGCAGGCCACAACTGTGATTTATAACTGGCTGTATCAATTGATGAAAGTTGTACCCAATAAAATGGCATGGCCTGATTGTTCCAATTTTCCCTAAAGCTCTTTACCATCAGTTGCTGCAAAGCGCCGTATTCCATTACCCGTTCAATTTCCTGTGCATTGCTTTCGCCCTGGTACCATATAATGCCTTTGATGGGAAATGACAATAACGGTTCAATACCAGCATTGAATGCGAAGCCCGGTTTGTATGCATGGTTTGGGCCAACATCATCATTTACTACTCCAGTTCCATTACCAATATTCTGCCTGGCTCGTTCTCTAATCCAAACGGGCAACGATTCATTCGTCATCCAACCGGGTGTTGCTTTTTTTGAAAAAACGGGGTGTTGTTTTAAA
Source organism: Sphingobacteriales bacterium (assembly GCA_037443285.1). GTDB lineage: Bacteria > Bacteroidota > Bacteroidia > Chitinophagales > Chitinophagaceae > Phnomibacter. The sequence goes on from JBBIOQ010000011.1 coordinate 49,226, forward strand.
GCATTAATTGGAATAAATGTTTCTATGGGGCAGCCACCAATGGAAAGATTGATGAGCCCTACCGGCATTTTTGAATGCTGCTGAATTGCCTTTCCAAAAAAATATCCAACTGCACTAAATGCCTGCAGGGTGTTGCTGTCGCACTGTTGCCAAACAGCAGCCCGATAGAATGAATCTGCAGTGAGCCGAAATTTCATGGAATCGGTGTACTGTGTTCCGTAAACATTTTTTCCGATGAAAGCCGGGTTGTAAAAACGAATCATTGGGTTTGCAGGTTGTTTCCTTTCACTGGCAAAATGCATTTCCTGTCGCATAGGAAATTCCATGTTGGATTGGCCAAGGCACAACCATACATCACCTACAACAATGTTCCGGCAGTAGATGATTATGTCTTTGGCCGTAACGCTTAGCGTTAACGGCAATGAAGATGCGCCCCTGCTTTTAAAATAAACTTTCCATGCAGAATCAGAAGACACTCTTGCCCTCGCCTCTGCTTCACCTAGTTTAACCACAAGTTTCAAGCCTGGCTTGCCCTTGCCCCAAACACAAATGGGCTTGTCTTGCTGCAACACCATATTGTCAGAAAAAAATCGGGCGATGGAGAACTGCGCATGAATAATAGCAGGAATGAATAACATGACAGCCACTAAAAGAAGGAAGGAGCAATTACAGGCCCTCACCTTGTACCCAATGGCGCAATTATTTTCCATGTTGCTTTCGAAACAAAAAATAAACCCTTTCACAAAATTTCAACCTGTTTCAGGTGGTAGTTTAATAACAAGAAGCAGTACCATTCCTGTCTTGGCAAATGAAATGGGCCTTTGAACAAATTGCCCTTGGCAGTTTGCGCAACGCTTCCATCGCGATGCAGGTATCCGAACCATTCGCCATTTTGCTTATCGTGAAACTTTGCATAGGCATAGTCGTGAATGGCCTTATGCCATTGTGCATATTTCTCATCACCAGTAACTAAGTAAGCTAATAAGGTAGCGATGATGGTTTCGTTCTGCGGCCACCAGAATTTCATGTCCTGCCAGTACTCCTGCACAGGTTTGTTATACACATCGCGGAAGTAAAGTATGCCGCCATGCTCCTTATCCCAACCACGCTCCCACATGTAATCCAGCATTTTGCAGCCAAGGCGAATCAATCGCTGATCCTTATTGCGATGCAGGGCCTCATGCAAAATGAACCATGCTCCTTCAATAGCATGACCGGGGTTGAGTGTGCGCCCATCAATGTGATTTATAATGCTGCCATCTGGTGCAACTTGCTCCATTACACACCTGATGTCATCCTTTACGAAATACTGTTCTATCTGGTTTATCCATTCAGTGATCCATGTATCACATCGCGGGTCGCCAATTGCTTCACGCAATTGCTGCGCTGTATTCATCATTATCATGGGCAAACCAATTCCTTTGGATGGCCTGGTGTTGGTGTATTTGGGTGGCAGAGCAATTTTGCCAGATGCGTAATCGAGGCATTTGCCGAATACCATCCTTGCATTGGCAGCAGCTGCTTCATCGCCACTTGCCTTTGCATAAGCTGCGGCCGCAATTACGTAAAACGTTTCAGAGAAATAATACCTTCTTTTACGGATGGGTTGACCTTCCCTTGTAACATGAAAGAACATTTGGCCATCACTATCAAAGCAATGCCTGTTCAGAAATTCGTAACCCAGTTTCGCACCTTCCAGCCACTCCTTTCGCGGCTCTATGGTGTTGTACAAAGTTGAAAGCAGCCAGGTGGCACGTCCCTGTATCCAAACAGCTTTGTCATCATCAATCAATTCGCCATCGCCATCACGCATCAACAAAAAGCCGCCATGCTCTTTATCAAATGAACGGGGAAACCAAAACGGAACAGTATCAGTTACCAGTTGATTGTAATAGAAATCTCTTAAGGTTCGAAGTTCTTCGTTTGAATAGGTCATCAGAAATTGGTTGAATTATTTAATGATGTCGCTTACAGGGACTCTCAGAAAAAGAAGTCCGCCTGTACCTTCGTACAATATTCCAATGGTGTAGTCATCAATCCGGGTAATGGAGGAGTAACCCCAACTGTTTCTAATATCAAGAGCCACTTCATTTTGCGGCAACCATGTTTCTCCCAAATCAAGACTTGCCTTAATAGTTGTATTAAATCTGGCAGTAGATGAATTCACATTGCTGAAGAATACAACATCCTGCATTTTCCCCTTGACGCTTACTTTGGCTTTCAACAGCCCCGCCATGCAAACAGGATCTTGCAACGCCTGGTAAGAAGTATAATGCTCAATCCATGTTTTGCCCATATCATTTGTTGTGGCTATGCTTCTGAATTTCCCCCTGTTATCTCGCATGTTGAGCATTAGAATACCAGGTTTTGTTTCAATTACCTGGCTTTCTGTGGTATTTGATTTTGCACCGGTTCCACGCTTCCAGGTTTGCCCATGATCTTGGCTGTAAATGATGGCTGAATGTGGGATGCCGGGTTTCCTGCTTTCATCCCAGTATTGCGAAGCAAAAACAATAGTGCCATTTTGCATCGCGATGCCGGCACCGGGCCCGTTAAAATATAAGTGCCATTTGGGGTCTTTCACCTGGGTTGTTATGCTGTAGGGTGCACTCCATGTGAGGCCATCATCATCGCTGCTTACCAACACCAGTTGGCCGGTAGTATCTGGCGAAAGTCCGGGTTCAGATCCAGCTATAGAACGGTTGCCTTTACTCCACAATGCAGCCACCCACAGTTTCTTTGTCAACGGGTCAAAAAGAATGGCAGGGTCCCCAACTCCATTGTTTTCATGAGGGGGTCCCATGTCAATAATCTTCTTCATTGGCTCCCAAGTTTTTCCACCATCAGTGCTGCGGCTCATGCCCACATCAATATTGCCGGGCAAATCGGCACTGTTGTTATAACGAATATCATACACCGCTACAAGGGTACCTTTATCAGTAGTAGTCAATCCGGGAATACGATAGCTGTTTACCCCATCATCGCCGGGAAGCCGCACTGCCACACCTAGCCGGTGAATGGTCGATGATTTTACCTCCAATGAATTATCAGTTTCAGCAACGGTGTCCCTTGTTCCGTTTGATTGTGTGAGATGAAGCGCATGCACAGCGACTTTCTTGTCAATATCCGCATCAGCCTTTGGTTTCATCAATAAGAAAATGTAAGTAATGCCGGGCTTTGCTTCCACTTCAATTGGAATTTCGAGCCTGGCATCAGGCTTCACAACCGTAGCTATTACAGTTGAACTATTGGTTGCTGTTGGTTCCGAAAAACTGTTCACTACCTGGAGCGTGTCAAATGCCTCAATGGCATTCTTGTCAAGGGTTAATCCAATACTCTTGTATGCTATGGAGTTACCAGGAGGAACATAAATCCTGATTCGAATCAAAGGATTGATGCTGGCTCTTTTGATAATGGGAATTAGAAGTGAACCGGATGAAATCTTTACTCCTGGCTTCACTGAAGATTTCACTTGCGCTTTTCCCATGCATGGGTGAAGCAGCAAAATGGAAAATATCAAATTGTATAAAATTTGCTTCATCATCAATTTCATTTAAGTCATTTTAGTGTGCGGCGAAATGTGCTTCTTCAAAATCGCTTGCCTTTGGTCGCAGCAAAGAGAGTTGAACAATCAACGCCAACGCCACTACTCCCGCAAGCATGGCAAAGTCTTTCCCAAGGTGACCTGCATCCGTCGACTTACCGAAAAGTGATGTTATAAATGCACCTGCAAAAACACCCGCCATGTTCAACATACCATAAGCTGTCGCCCTCAGCCTCATCGGAACAAACTGGCAGAGGATAGGCATATTATTGGCATCGAAAATGCCATAGCCAATTCCAAAACAAGCGGCAGCACCCAATGCAGCAATGAAAGAATTGCCGACACTCAGCAACAACAATGCAGGGATAGTGAGTGAAAGACCAATAGCGCTGGTGAAAATTCTGCCGCGAGGGTTTTTCTGAATCCATTTGTCTGAAACGATTCCGCCTGCAATCACCCCAATGAAGGAAGAAACGGCAATGGTGATGGTTGACAATGGCCCTGCGGTTGCCATATCTATGCCAAGGTTGGAAGCAAACAACGTTGGCAACCAGTTTTTAGCGGCCCATCCAGGTAAACTTGGCGCTGCGAAATAGAACAGGATTATCCAAAAAGAGAGCATGCTGAACAGGGCTTTCAGCCCACCAAACAAATTCATTAGCGGTGGCTCCATTGCATCCATTTCTGATGCAATTATATTTCCCCGTTTTTCTTTCAGCAATGCAATAAGCACTACCGCATACAACATTCCCACCAAGCCAAAAACATGAAATGTTTGCTGCCATGAATAAGCTGCGGCAACTGTGGCGCCGAAGCCACCCAATGCCTGGCCAATGTAAAGCCCTGTCATGTGAATACCAATTGCCAACGAACGTGTTGTTGATGCATGATAATCTGCGATCAGTGACAATCCTGCGGGTATGTACAACGCTTCGCTTACACCCATCACTGCACGCAATACATAGAGTTGATTGTAAGTAGATGCATAGCCCATGGAAAGTGTAACTGCCGACCACACAAACAAACTGATCACGATAAGCCATTTTCGATTAAGCCTGTCGGCAATGATGCCCGACACAGGACTCATAAATCCGTATATCCAAAGAAATACAGCCATTAATTGCCCAAATCGCTCGGCAGAATGCAGCTCTGAAATATCCACCTGCATCGAAGGCTTCATGGTTGACAGCATTTGCCTGTCGAGGTAATTGAGCAATGCTACAACCCAGAGAAGCCCTACTACTACCCAACTATACTTTTTTGATGCTATCATTGTCATTTTTCCAGTTTGGCGGACCATATTTTGGGTGTGCGAACCCCTGCCCTGATTTCACCGCATGGTAGTATGATGCTGCGGCCATTCAACAATGCAGTAGTGGTCACCGGCGTTTCAAAAGGAAGTGTACTAAAATTGCTCCATGTGTTGGACAATACATCATATTGCAACACCTGCCTGCTAAAGCCGGGATGATTTTTTTGTAATTGATTTTTCTGTGCAATGAGTTGCTGCCTGCGTAGTGTATCAGTTTCCCCGGCTATTGCTACGAGCAATTTTTCAACCTTGTGAAAAGTTTCTCCTTTGTCGCCACCGAATAAAAGCATTTTGTTATCATCAATTGCAACGCCTGTGCCTGCAGCAAGTGGATAAGGTAATTCATTTAACTCCTGCCACTCATTTGTTTCCAATTTGAAAACATACAATTTGCTAAAGAATGTGCTGAGACCATTTGATTGTTTGCTGCGTCCACCAGCCAGGTAAAGATGATGCGAATTTTTGTATGGCATGGCCATGAGCACTGCATGTGATAATGCGATTGGCAATGATGTCAACTTTTTCCAACCACTAAACCTGTCAGCAAGATTCAATACATAAAATCCGTTTGTTGGCCCGGTGTTGGT